>CAYTJL010000100.1:0-27085 GCA_964437785.1 uncultured Polyangiaceae bacterium | reverse complement strand
GCGCCACCCCGGCGCGCACCGACAAACCGGCGGCGTCGATGGCCGAGAGCCACGCCGGCAACAGCGATGGATCGTGGAGCGCCTTTGGCAACGTGTTGTCGCGGATCACCAGGATCGCCCCCGTGACGCTGGAGAGCACGCGACAACCCGCGAGCGCAGGGCCGAGGTTACGGAGGGTGCGGTGGAGCACCGTGAGCGCGTCGACGCCGTCGGGGCCGGCCATCGTGGTGAGGCCGTTAATGGTGATCATCACCGCTGTGGCGGGATAAGGGTCCTTCGCCGGCTCCGGCTTGGGCCGCGCTCGCTGCCGCGGGGGCTCCTGCCTCGGGGGATCGCGGAACGCGACCTTGGGCTCGCCCCCCGGCGGCATAGGGATCGCCAGGAGCGCCCGCTCGGACAATGGCTTGATCTTGTTCAACTTGTCGAGGAAGACCTTGGCCTCCGGGAACATCTTCCTGCTCTGGTAGGCCGCGGTGAGCCAGAGCTTGAGAGGCACCATGGGGTGATCCCCCTCCCAAATCACCTCGGTGGTGTTCAACCGCTGGAGGTCCAAACGGATCTGATCGCTCAAGTTGGACGCGTCCTCCAGTTGCATTTGAAAGGCGTTCGGCAAGCCCGAGATGAGCGTGTTTCGAGAGCCCGCTAAGGTGAGCTGAATCGCGGCCGCGTGGATCTCGTTGATGTCGTCGTCGGAGAGGTGGCGATGAAAGGTCATACCCCCTGAGATCACCACATCCCTCGCCGGCTGTCGAGGCCGGGCCTATCCCTTGGGCCGCAGCTCCATGAACGGCCGCTCGATGAGCAGGTGGAGCGCGAGCGCCGCGAGGAACGTGGCCGCCAAATCGAGCGGCATGAGCACGCTCATCGGCTCGATCCAACGCGGGATCCTGGGCGCGACGCCGCGGTGGACCAAGGTCGCCACCATGGGATTGAGCAGGTACGCCGAATAGGCGAGCTCCGCGAACGGCAGGAATCCTCGCCACGAGAGCGCCTCGCCGAGCGCCTTTCCGGGCCCGGCGGGCGAGAGCGAGAACACGATGCCATAACCGACGCACGCCCCAAACAACGTTCGATACAAAGCCATGAACGCCACCTCGACCGCCCGCGGCGCCTTCGCGACGAGCTGCCAATGCGTGCACGCCGCGGCCACGGCGACCGCCGTCGCGAAGAGCACCGCCGCGCGAAGGGGTTTGTCGTCCACGAGCTCCCGCGCCCGCCCGGAGCGGTGCGCGATCGCCGCGACGACCCCCATCAAGAGCGGCCCGGCGCGCATCCAAGGCTTGGTGTAGAGCGCGTCGAACGCCTTGGCCCATTGGAGAGGATCACGGTTGATCACGACCTCGGTGTCGTGCGCCGTAAAGCCTCCTCGCACGATGACCCACGCCCCCACCGCCGCGAGCGCGAGGGCGATCGCCGTGAAGGCGAGGCCGCGCGCGTACGCGCCGAGCCGCGCCGTCGCGCGGAGCAGCCATGGACTGACCAGATAAAACTGCTCCTCGAGCGCGAGCGACCACGACCAGCCGATGCACACGACGCCCACAGGGACGAAGTTGCTCAAATAGACGAGGCTCGCCCACGCCATCTTCGGTCGATCGTCGAAGACGAGCACGTCGAGCGCCGTGGCCGCGGCGAGCGCGGGCCAAAGCCTCATCAGCCTGCGCACGTAAAAGAGCCCTACGCGCGTCCGGCCGGTCCTCGCGCGCTCGTCGATCAACATCCCTCCGATGAGGAAGCCCGAGAGCACGAAGAACACGTCCACGCCGAAGTCGCCGCGCCAAAACGGCAGCATCCAACCCGCGCTGAGGAGGTAAAGATAGTGCTTTTGCCGGATGTGCCCGAGCGAGTACCACCCCGCGTGGAAGAGCGCGACCCACACGACCGAGAGCGCCCGCACCCCCACGAGCGGCCCGAGCCGATCGGGAGATGGCGTGATCAACGAGCGTAGATTACGCCGGATCGAAGACGCCTCGGCGACCTTGCCCACCCATGCTCGAACGCCGCCCACACTGCCCATGACAAGAGATCAAAAGGAAGGATGGGCCCCCTTCGGTGATGCGCTCAACGGGGTTTGGGGGGAGCCCACGGCACGGGCGCGGGCTCGGCGTCGAGATCCTCGGCGAGATCGGCGAGCGGCGGAGTGGCGGGCGACGCGGGCTGCACGGGAGGCCGATTGGGCGTGACCCCGAGCTCCGCGAAGAGGTCGTCCGTCGCGGGCTTGGGCGGCTCTCCGTCGGCGATGTCGAAGTCGCCCTTCACCATCTCGGTCATCCATCCGTCGAACTTGAGCCGAAATGCCTGCGTCGGGCTCTCGGCCTGCGACCCTTCCGGGCGTTTGGGTTGGTTCGGGTCGGACATGAAGCGCTACCTCCACGTGCGAGGCTAGCGCGCTTTTGTCCCCGGTGGGAAGGGGATCAGCCGGGGGTGATGAAGCAAACCTTGAGGCGGGGCTTCTGGAAGAACGCCGTCGACTCTTGGCTGTAAAGGAGCGTGCTGCCCGCCTGTTGCGTGACGACGACGCCGTTCGCGAGCGCGCTCACGGGGAACGACGCGGTGAGCGGGATGGAGAAGAGCCCCGCGCCCGCGAGGTTCGCGCCTTGGCCGATCTGCGCTCCGCCGTTGGGCGCCCCGAAGGTCGACCACGTGACCGTGCTCTGCGACCACGCGCCCTGCGCGAGCTCGAGCCCCATCGCCTGCACCCCGCCGGTCTGGCTGTATTGATAAAGGAAGAGCTGGCCCGAGACCACGATCGCGTTCGCGGGGATGGCGCCGTTCGGCATGAGGTGAATGAGCGCCTCGCGCACGTCCCACGCGCCGGGCACACCCACGCTGAGCGCGCCGAACGGGAAGCTCGACGTGGGCTGAGCCATCGAGATGTACGCGTCGCCGTCGGCCAGCATCGACTCGCACCGCACGTCGCACGCGTCGCCGGAGCCGTCGCCGTCACCGTCGTATTGAGAGGGGTTGTACGCGCCCGAGCAGTTGTCGATATCACCGCAGACGCCGTCGCCGTCGACATCGTTGTTGGGGTCGAGCGGGCACGGATCACAGCCGTCCGGGATACCGTCGTTGTCCGCGTCGATCGCGTCGTCGAAGCCCGGGCACGCGTCCGCGCCCGCGCAGAGGCCGTCGCCGTCCGCGTCGTTCGCCGGGTCGAGCGGGCAAATGTCGCACGCGTCGGGGAGCCCGTCGTTGTCCGCGTCGATCGCGTCGTCGAAGCCCGGGCACGCGTCGATCCCGTCGGGGACGCCGTCGCCGTCGTCGTCGCCGTCGCACGCGTCGCCGACGCCGTCGCCGTCAAAGTCCGCTTGGCCCGGGTTGGCGGTCAGAGGACAGTTGTCGAGGACGTCGGGGATACCGTCGTTGTCGTCGTCCGGGTCGCACACGTCGCCGATGCCGTCACCGTCGTTGTCGGCTTGGCTCGCGTTGGCGGTCCAAGGACAGTTGTCGGTGACGTCGGGGACACCGTCGTTGTCGTCGTCCGGGTCGCACACGTCGCCCGCGCCGTCGCCGTCGTGGTTGGCCTGATCCGGGTTCGGCGTGTTGGGGCAGTTGTCGTCGTCGTCGATGAGCCCGTCGCCGTCGGTGTCGACGTTCACCACGACAACGGGCTTGCCCGAGGGCGGGTTGCACGCGGGGGTGAGGCGGTATTCGTTGCCGATGACGAGCGGGATGTCGTCCACGAAGCCGGCGGTCGCGCCGTTCGACGTGAACCATTGGTTGATGTTGCCGAACGAGACCGAGTCGATGATGATGGTCCAGGCGCCGCCCCCGATGCTGCTCACCATGATGCCATCGGTGTTGTCACCGTACGAGAACGTGCCTTTGAAGGCGTTGGAGCCCGCGGGTGTCTCGACCGCCTCGCCCGGGTCGTCGGACTGGCTCACCGTAGGATCGGTGGTGCTGTTCACGATACGAAAGTTGAGCTTGGCCGTGTTGGAGACTCCCCCGTTGTCCTTCGAGAAGATGAATCCAAACGACGTCGCGCCGGTGGTCGAGTGCTGGTGGACCCAGAGGTTCGAGATGTACGACCCGAGGTTGACGCCCGAGGGGTGGCCCGACGAAGAGGTGTAGTTGTAGTGCTGCGCGCCCGACTGCGCCGTGCGGATGGTCTCGACCGTCGCGACGAGCACGTAGTTGGCAGGATCCGTGGAGTTCCAAACGTCGACGTACGGGAGGCCGCACCCCGCGGCCTCGGCGTCGGGCGCTTTGGCCATGATGGCCGCCGCGGCCAGCGCCGCGGCGACGAAGGGCTTGTATCGTCGCGCCCGCCGGGGGAGCGCCGCGCGGGCGAGCGTGAAGAGCGACGAGATCGGGTGTTGGCGCATGAGAGAACCTCTTTGGGATCGGGTGAACGAGGCTTCGATGTCCGAAGCGCAGCGCCGCCCTCGGCACGTCTCGTGCCCGCGCCGGAGCGCGCTTGTTCACCGCGGTTTCGCGGGGCGAACGCGTTCAAGTTTTGAACAGTGTTCAAAGCTTGAACGCTTTGTGCTCATATGAACGGTCACGCTTGCCCCAGGGTCAGGAGACGACGGATCGATGCTTATGAGCCCCCAGGAAACGATGGAACGCCTCGCGGACGCGGCCCGAACGTTGGCCATGGCCACGGCGGTTGACGACGTGATCGCGTTCGCCCCGCGCCTCGTGCGCGAGGTGAGCGGCGCTGACCTCGCCGCGGTGGTGGACGTCGACGGAGGCGCGCAGATCCTCGCGGGGAGCCTCGGGCCGGGGGGGTGGCACGAGGGCTTCGCCGCCGCGGCCGAGCGCGCGGTCACGGCCGGCCGGAGCGATCGTGTCGCGCAGGGACCGGGGCTCGTGATCGCGATCACGCCGGTCATCATGGCCGAGGCGCGATGGGCCTTTGCCGCGCTCCACGCGCGCGGCGCCGAGCCCAACGAAGCTGCGATGAAGGTGCTGGCGGGGCTCGTCGGCGCCGAGGTCGGCAAGCTCCGGGCGATCGATGCCCTGCGCGCGCAGGCCGCGCCCGTGTCCTCGCGCGCAGGGCGGCCGTCCGGCGCGCGGACCACGTTCGAGGATCTGCTCGGCAAAGATCCGGCCTTCCTCGGGTGCGTGGAGCTCGCGCGCCGCGCGGCCTCGTCCGAGATTCCCATCCTCATTACGGGCGAGACCGGCACGGGCAAAGAGATGATGGCGCAGGCGATCCACAACGCCTCTCCGCGCAGGGCGGAGCCCTTCGTCGGCATCAACGTCGCCGCGATCCCGCGTGAGCTCTTGGAGAGCGAGCTGTTCGGCCATGAGCGCGGCGCCTTCACCGGCGCGCGATCGGGCGGTAAACCGGGCCTCTTCGAAGTGGCGGAAGGGGGCACGGTGCTCCTCGACGAGATCGGCGACATGTCGCTCGATCTTCAGGTGAAGATCCTCCGGGTGCTCCAAGAGCGCGTGGTCACGCGCGTAGGCGGCACCCGGGCGATCCCGCTCCGGGCGCTCACCATCGCGACGACCCACCGCGATTTGCGCCGGGCGAGCGAAGAGGGCGTGTTCCGCGCGGACCTCTATTATCGCCTCCGCGGCGTACACATCCGCGTCCCTCCGCTCCGCGATCGGCCGAGCGACATCCCGCTCATCGCCGAGGTGTGCCTCAAGCGTTGGGCGGCCCGCACGGGGCGTGTCGCGCCCAAGCTCTCTCCGCGCGTCCTCGCCGCGTACATGGAGCACACGTGGCCTGGCAACGTGCGTGAGCTGCTCCATTTGGTCGAGGCCGAAGCGAGCTTGCTCGGCCCGGGCGAGAGCGTGATCCAGCGTTTGCCCACGGTGAGCCGCGCGGCGGTGGGAGAGCCGATGTCGGTCAAAGCCTCCTCTCCCACGTTGCCTCCGCCGTCGTTCTCCGAGGGCGCGCCGCCGTCCACGCCCTCGGGCCAGACATCGCTCCTCAACGAGGTTGAGCGGAGGACGTACGCCGACGCGCTCCGGCGGTTCGAGGGCAACGTCACCAAAGCGGCGCGCGCGCTCGGCGTCTCGCGAGGCACGATGTACAACAAGATGCGTCGTTATGGCATCGAGGGCTCGGAGCCGTGAGCGGCCCTGATCTTCGTTAGTTCTTCTCGGCCTCGGCGAGCCTCTTTTTGGCGGACGCGAGGTCCGCGGGGCTCGCTTGGCCGGGCGGCAGCGACTCCCACCCTGCCACCTCGGCGCGCAGCGCCTCGACGCGCGCGGCCTTGTCGCCGAGCTTCTGCGAGATATCTGCTTTGAGCTTGAGGTAACGCAGCCTCCGCGGCCCATACGCGAGCTTGATGGCGCGATCGACGGCGGCGAGCGCCTCTTTGTGCTTCCCCGTCTTGAAGAGCGCCGAGGCCAAGCGGGCGGGCGGCTCGTACGAGCCCGGCAGCTCCTTCTCGCGCGCTTCGAGCATCTTCACGGCCTCTTCGCCGCGACCGAGCGCGAGATAAGCGCCCATGCGCCCATAATCGAAGGCCCTCGCCTGCTCGACCGAGGTGGCTTTGCGCGCGGCCTCCTCCAGGATCGCGAGCCGCCTCTCCTGCGCGCGCTTCGCGCCGTCCGCGTCGCCCACGGCCTCGAGGCCGTCGGCGAGCACCGCGAACATGTCCGCGCGATCGTCCGCGCTCGCGCCCTCGGGGGGACGCTCGCCGAGCTCGCGCAGGCGCGCGACAGCGAGCGCCACGCTCTTGTCGCGATCAGGGCCCTTGGGCAGGCCCTCCGCGCACATCAAGAGGTACGACGCGAAGTCCGCGGGCACCGACGCGCCCGTGACGTCGCTCACGTGATCGCGCCCGACGCGCGCGCACTCCGCGTGATCTTTCTCTCCGTAGAGCGCCTGCATCCAACCGACGAGCGCCGCGCTCTTGTGCGGCCACGACGCGCCGCCCTTCTCGATCGCGCGCGCGTAGTCGGCCGCGGCGTCGCGCAGCTTCCCCGCCGCGTGCGCGCTCCGCGCGGCCTTGAGCGCGCGGCCCGCGTCGTCCTTGGGGCCCGCGGTCTTCGACGCGGCGGACTCTTCGACGAACGCGCGCATCTCGCGCAGCGACATCGAGCCCGCCCACACGCCGAGGACCTCGTCGCTCTCGGGATCGAGCACGAAATACGTGGGCCACGCGCTCACTTTGTGGTTGCTCAAGAAGGCCGCGCTCGAAGGTTTGTCCGAGTCGATCGCGACGGCGACCACGCGATCGGAGAGCGCGGCGAGCGAGGGATCGCGCAGCACGAACGCCTGCATGCTGAGGCACGTGTGGCACCACGGGGCCCACACGTCGACGAGGATCGCCTTCTTCTCGGCGCGCGCTTTGGCCACGGCGGCGGGCAGATCGTCGTCGAGGAAGGCGAGCGCGGGGGCGGCCTTCTCGTGTTTGATCGCGCTCGGCGCCGGCTCCGGCGCCGCGGCCCTCGGCGCGGCGTCGTCGGCCGCGCCGCAGCCGATCACGCCGGCCATGAAGAGAGCGATCCCGACGAGCGATCGAGCGACCCGAGTCGATTGCACGCGCTGGAGCATAAGACGTTGTTCCCCTGCCTGGCAAAGCGCACTAACGTGGTCGATCGTGAGCGACCTCGAAGGCCGCTGCGGGAGCTGCGGCGCGTTCATCAAAGCGAGGAGCGACCCTCAGAAGGGGCGCGTCGGCGAGTGCGCGCTCAACGTGTTTCCGCCTCCGGTCGGCGAGCGCTCGACGTGCTCGCGCTACCGGCCGAAGGGCGGCCTCGCGCCGCCGCCTCCGCCGCGCGCCGCGGGCCAGCCCCGATCGCGGACGGGGGCGCCTTCGTCTCCTCCCAGGGCGCCTTCGCACGCGCCGCTCCCCGCCGTTCGTCGCGCCCCTGTCCTTCCTTTGGAGATCGACATCGACATGAGCCCCGAAGAGTTTCGCCGTGTGCTCCGAGAGGTCCTCGCCGACGAGATCGGCGTGGGCGACGCCGAGATCGCAGGGAAGTGGGACGGCGGTGAGGTCGTCTTCAAGCCCGGAAAGCCCGGGCTCCAAGAGAAGCGCGTGTCGCTCGACGCGCTCTTCCACAAGGTCGTGATGATCCGCGACAAGCTCCGCGTGCTCGAGCAGAAGATCAACGCGCACGACAAGCTGAGCGACGCCGAGAAGGTGCAGATGCAGGCGTACATCACCGGCTGCTACGGCTCGCTCACCACCTTCAACATGCTCTTCGCCAAGCGCGAAGAGGGCTTCGTCGGCGCCGCCGGCAAAGACGACGAATGATCCGAGCTACCCGATAATACCCTCACGGAGCGAGCCCCGCCGATGGCCATCAAACAGCTCTCCCCCGAGCAGGTCCGCACCATGTCCCTCGAAGAGAAGGACACGTGGTGGCTCAAGAACGTCTTCCGCGGGGACATGCCGCAGCTCACGCTCAGATCCGCGCTCACGGGCATGTTCCTCGGATCGTTCCTCGCGCTCACGAACCTCTACGTCGGCGTGCGCACGGGCTGGTCGCTCGGCGTCGGGATCACGAGCGTGATCTTGTCGTTCGCGCTCTTCAAGGTGCTCGCGCGCATCAAGCTCGGCAGCGAGATGACCGTGCTCGAGAACAACGCGATGCAGTCCATCGCGACCTCGGCCGGGTACATGAATTCGCCGCTCTTCACGAGCTTCGCCGCGTTCACGATGGTCACCTCGACCATCGTGCCGATGGGCCGCGTGTTCATCTGGCTCGTGCTCATCGCGATCATCGGCGTGCTCTTCGCGTTCCCCATGAAGAAGCGCTTCATCAACGACGAGCAGCTCCCGTTCCCCGAGGGCATGGCCGCGGGCGTCGTGATGGACGCGCTCCACGAGAGCGACGAGAAGGACGGCCTCTTCAAGGCCAAGCTCCTCGCGGCCTTCGGCGGGCTCGCCGCGCTCGTCGAGCTCGTCCGCGCCGAGCTCACGATGCGCGTGCTCTTCGCGCGCGGCCCCGTCCCCGCGCACTTGGATGATCTCCTCTACGGCGAAGGAAAGAAGGGGCCCAAGCTGCTCGGCACCGAGCTGCGCGAGCTGACGATCCGGTGGGACACGAGCATCGTGTTCCTCGCGACGGGCGGGCTCATGGGCATCCGCGCGGGCGCGTCGATGCTGCTCGGCGGCGTCATCAACTACTTCATCCTCGCGCCGATGTTGATCCGGGACGGCATCATCACGCCGAACGCGGCGGGCCACTACGGCTTCGCGCGCATCACGGCGTGGGCCGTGTGGGGCGGCGTCGCGTGCATGACGACCGCGTCGCTCTACTCGTTCTTCTCGAAGCCCAAGGTGATCCTCGACGCGTTCAAGGGCTTCGGAAAGAAGGGCGACGACAAGGGCGGCGACGTGCTCGGCCACATCGAGCTGCCGATCAAGGTCTCGCTCATCGGCGTGCCCATCGCGGGCGCGTTCATGGTCGTGCTCGGCAAGATGTGGTTCGGCATCGAATATTGGCTCGGCGCGCTCGCCATCCCGCTCGTGTTCGTCTTCACGCTCATCGCGGTCAACTCGACGGCGCTCACCGCGATCACGCCCACGGGCGCGCTCGGCAAGCTCACGCAGCTCACGTACGGCGTGCTCGCGCCCAAGAACATCACCACCAACCTGATGACCGCGGGCATCACGGCCGAGGTCGCGAGCAACGCCTCGAACCTGCTCATGGACATCAAGCCCGGCTACATGCTCGGCGCCAAGCCCAGGCAGCAAGCGGTGGGGCACGTCCTCGGCGCCGTGTCGGGCCTCGTGCTCAGCGTGCCCATTTGGTACTACGTGTTCATCCAAGGCGACATCAGCCGTTACGGCTCCGACAAGCTCCCGGTGCCGAGCGCGCTCGCGTGGAAGACCGTCGCCGAGCTCTTGATGAACGGCCTCTCGACGCTCCATTCGAGCGCGCGTTGGGCCGTGGTCGTGGGCGCGGTCATCGGCCTCGTGGTCGAGATCTCGAAGCAGGTGACGAAGGGCAAATTCCCGCTCTCGTCGGTCGCGCTCGGGCTCTCGTTCATCGTGAGCTTCCGCGACATTTGGACCATGTTCTTGGGCTCGTTCATCTTCTACCTGCTCACCCGCAAGACGAGCGTGTGGGAGAAGATCCACGAGCCGAAGAAAGAGGAGCCCGAAGGTGGCGAGTCGCCGATGGGTGAGCACGCGCCCAAGGCAGACACGTACGCCGGGCCGAAGCCCTGGTACGTCGTCGGATCGCGCAACAGCGAGGCTATCTGCGCGGGTGTCATCGCGGGCGGGTCGCTCATGGGAATCGGCACCACGGTGGCCGAGACGCTCTTCCTCGAAGAGGCCAAAGAGGCGAACGCCATCGCCTCCGCCGCGTACCTGGAGATCGAGCCCAACAACGCTCCTTCGGAGGCCAACGGCCCTTATGAGCCCGGCACGATGATCCACGGGAGGCTTCAACAGAAGGGTGATCTCGACACCATCGCCTTTACGATCCCGGCCAAAGGCAGCTTCAGCGCGCAGCTCAAAGGGGACTGCAAGGCGGCGACGAGCCTCGTTGTCGCCGACGAGAAGGGCACCACCATCGCCGAGGTCAAGGCCGATCCCGGCAAGTGCCCCAAGCTCGATCCCAAGGCCGAGCCCAAGCTCGCTTCGCTCGACGCCGGCAAAGTCCATGTCATCGCGGGCGCCGTGGGCGACGTCGAAAAGCCCATGAAGTACAAGCTCGCGACCACGTTCAAGAAGGCTCCGTAGATCCTCCGCGCGATGGCATGATGGCTCGCGCCTTCAGCCGCGGACCACCATAAAACCTTTGGCGCCGTCGAGTCGGTGCACGCGTGCGCCACGGCGGAGGATCCCTCGAACGGACACGTAATGACCGTCCCGGTGAGCGTCGCACGCTTCCACGTAGTCGTCGGGCCCCAAATCAAAACGGATTTTCAGGATCTCGCTATCGACTTGAGCCGTGAGGGCGATTTCGCCTTGCATTCGACCGTCGGGCCGAGGCTCGCCTTGAAGCGCGTCGACCTTGCCGACGAACAAATCCGGCGTGGGGCTCGCGCTCGGGCGGAGCGCGCGGGAGATTTGCTCGATGGCGGGGCAATACCTGCGCTCTACGCGCACGGCGTCGGGCACGTCCTGCGGTGCTTTCAAGGTGGGTGACCAAGAGGAGCTGATGCGCAACACCGCGTCGTCGGCGCTCGGCATCATCTCGAGCACGGCTTCGCAAAGGTTGGCGCTTACGATGACCTCACCTTGATCGACGCTCATGAGCGTTTGATACCGATCCGCGACGATGGCGTCGACCAGCCGCGCCATCGACGTGAGCAACAGGGTCGTCACCTTGCGTCCAAAAGGATCACCCTGCGGGAGCGACTCGGCGCCTTCGACCTCCAGCTCACACTCCAACGTTGCGACAAAGCTGCCGCGCTCGGTTTGACCCAGCTTGCACGCACGGACGAACGCTTCAGCCTCTCGAATACTCATCCGCGGATAAAAGCGTTGAGGCCGCTTGACGCTGCACGCCGCGGCCAAGAGCGCTTTCCTCGATCCAGACAAGAGCGCGAGCCCCTCATCGAGCCCGATGCCGCCGTCCGAGGTCCCACGGCCTTCAACGCCAAACCGGAGCCGATCTGCGCGCGGCCTCGCCAGGTCCCGGAGCACCTGCTCCGCGCTGCGCTTTTCGAATCGCGCGATCTCTTCGACGGCTCGCGCCATCGCTTCCCCTGTATCGGGGAAGTCGCTCCGCACCGGCAATACGACCTCTTCCACCTCCGAGCCGGGGCGGCGGAAGATCCAAATGTCCGGCTTCTTCCCCTCGACCCGCTCCCATCCCTTCGCGATCAGATAGTCCTTCGCCGTGATGGCGTTGAGCCGCTCGGCCTCGGGACGCAGCTCACGCGCCATGGACGATATCCTCCTGCTTCGACACGCACACCATCAACGCGCGCAGAGACTCTGTGGTGAAGACGTTCCTCCGAGGCACCTGGATCACGTGGTACTTGTCGTTTTCGGAAGCTCGCATATCGAGGAGCGAGCACCAATAGGCGCACCTCCGTAGAAGGAGCGCGTCCTCCGACAGATCAAGCCATCTCGCTGGCTCCTTCGGCATCGCGAGCACGACCAAGATTCGCGGGACCATCGAGCGGCTCCGCAGATCGTCGTAGTTCTTGAGCTTCAGTCGAAAATCGAACGCCCCATCCGGCAAAGGATCGATCACGCTCGCTTTGAGCTGAACCGCGAGGAGCGGCGAGAGGAGGATGGAGTCCTGGTGGAGCCGGCCGCGCGCGCAAATATGTAAGTCGACGCTGTCTCGATCCTTGCGGATGACCTCGCACGAATACCCGGCTCGCGACGTCACCGCGTGTACGTAGGCGTAGCTCAGCTCTTCCTTGACGTCATTTTCGCTCAACATGGCGTCGACTCAGCGGATTGAGAGCGATGTGTAACAACGCTCGGGCATGTCGTGAAGAAGAAAAGCTGGTGCGCGAGAAAGTTGGTGCTGGGCTGAGCCCGCGTAGCCCTCTCCGCAGCGCTGCGAACGATTCTTCGACTCCCCGCTCGCGCAAAGGCGGTGTAGGCACGCTGCCATGAGCATCGATCGTGAGATCACCGCCGCGCTCGACGCGCTCGGCGGCGCCAAGGGCGAGCCGATCATCGACTTTCAAATCGATCCCGCGGGCGCGCTCGCCGCGCTCTCTGCGCTCGCCGAGGGGGACGGCCTCATCGTCCGCGCGTCGCCCGAGCTCGGCGAAGGTCGCGAGGGCTTCGGCCCTGCGCCGAGCGATCCCTTGCTGCTCCGCGTGATGCGCGGCGCGCGCGAGATCGGCCAGGTCTCGCAGCGCGGCGACGGAGGGCGCGTGGTGCGCGCGGAGCGCGTCGAGGTCGACGAGGACGAGCGGCCGTGCTGCGACGCCTCGTCGTGCGATCGCATGCGCACCTGGAAGACCGTGTGGCTCGTGCTCGACGGCGACGAGAAGCACGTGATCGCAGAGGCGCGATCGCTCGCGGGATCCTCGCCGGTCGAGCCGTCGATGGAGGCCATCGCCGCGGCGCTCGCGTCCGCGCTCGACGTCGAGGCGCGCCGCGCCGAGGCATCGGAGCAGGGCGATCACGCCGCGGGCGGCGAGGCCTCCAAGGCCCTCTCGCCGGAGGCGATCGCGCGCTTCGCGATCCGCAGCGAGGGCGATCGCGTGGTGGTGCGCGACCTCGGATCGCTCGGGCCGCGCGCGGACGCGCCGCGCAACACGGTCGTCGGGCTCGCGCTCTGGATCATCGCCGGAGGCATGTTTTACGGGCTGATCCTCACGCTCAAGGGCGGCGGCGGGACGTTCCCCATGGCGGCCTTCGGCGTCGCCGCGGCGCTCTTCTTCTTGGCGGGCGTCGCGTTCCTCGGCGTCGCGCGCTTCGCGTCCAAGTACACCGCGAGGTCGAGCCCGCTCGCCGTCGTGAGCGCGGATCGGCTCGTGATCGCGCCGTGGGTCGCGCGCGACGGCGCCGTCGACGCGCGGCCCGAGGGCAGGCTCGGCGCGGCCATCCCGCTCGGCGAGGTGCGCGCGTCGAAGGTCACGCCGCGCGACGGCGGCGCCGCGGTCATCGTCGACACCGATCATGGAGCCATCGACGTGCTCGTCGCCGATCGGAGCGACGTCGCGCGCGCCCTCGCGTCCGCGTTCGATCGCGTGGTGAGCGAGCTGCGCCACCCGCGCACCACGGCCACGGCCAAGCAGCGCGCCAAAGCCAAGCGATAGACCCTCGCCCCATGGCCCTCTCTCGCGGGCTTGACTTGCTCCCCGGCCTTGTGTATTCGGTTTTTACAGAAATGAACAATCGTTCATTTTCTTGGATCCTATCCTCTCCTCCCAGGAGCAAAGAGCCATGGTGAGCGTCGAATCCGTCTCTTCTTCCCGCGCCCGAACCATCACCCTCGATGACCTCGCCGCGCGGTCGTACGCCGATCTCGACGCGCTCTATCGCGCGGGCTCGGTGCCGGCGTCGATGCACGCGGTGGACGGGCCGCTCGTGGGGCGCATGCTCCGCGTCCGGGCCGTGACGGAGAGCCCTTTGGGCGAGCTCTTGCGCTCGTTCGCAGGGTCCAAAGCGTTCGTGTGGGAGGGCAAGACCTTTGCCGCCGAGGCGGACTCGTGGGGCGCCGGGATCAACCGCGTGGTGGTCCCCGGCGTGCTCGGCCGGCAGAACCTCTTTCCGTTCCACACCCGCTTCGACACGTCGGCCATCGACGGGCGGCGCGCCATCGTGCTCGACTACGACAGGTCCGAGAACCCGCCTTACATCCGCAAGATTCATGACGAGGTGAGGCACGTGGGGAGCGGCGTCTACCTCGGGCCCGCGATGTGGAAGGCGGCGGCCGGGCCTACGATGGTGCTTTGGTTCGCGCTCGACACGGGCCGAGCCGGTTGACAGAGCCGCGCCGCCGTGAAAGCCTCCGCGCCCTTCATTCACACGGAGAGCGCGCGGACCATGTCTCGTTATCGCAGCCACACATGCGGAGCCCTCGGCCCTGACCACATCGAACAAGCGGTGAAGCTCGCGGGCTGGGTGCACCGAAAGCGCGACCACGGCGGCCTCCTGTTCATCGATCTTCGGGACCATTACGGCATCACCCAATGTGTGGTGACGCCGACCTCGCCCGCCTTCGCGCTCTTCGAGTCCGTCCGCGTCGAGAGCGTCATCGGCGTCGAGGGCAAGGTCGTCGGCCGCGGCGCAGAGAACGTGAACCCCAACCTGTCGACAGGCGCGATCGAGGTCTCGGTCCACGCCGCCGAGCTGCTCTCCGCGGCCGACGTGCTGCCGTTCCAAATCGTCGCGGGCGCCGGCGACACGCCCGAAGAGATCCGGCTCCGCTACCGCTTCCTCGACCTCCGCCGCGAGAAGCTCCACAAGAACGTGGTGCTCCGGTCGCAGGTGATTTCGAGCCTCCGGCGCAGGATGCACGAGCAGGGGTTCACCGAGTTTCAAACACCCATCCTCACGTCGAGCTCACCCGAGGGCGCGCGCGATTACCTCGTCCCGAGCCGGGTCCACCCCGGCAAATTCTATGCTCTGCCCCAGGCGCCGCAGCAGTTCAAGCAGCTCCTCATGGTGGCGGGCTTCGATCGGTATTTCCAAATCGCGCCTTGCTTCCGCGACGAGGACGCCCGCGCAGACCGCTCGCCCGGCGAGTTCTACCAGCTCGACGTCGAGATGAGCTTCGTCACCCAAGACGAGGTGTTCTCGACCATCGAGCCCGTGCTCGCGGGGCTCTTCCGCGAGCTCGCGCCCGCCTCGTTCAACGTCACCGAGCCTCCGTTCCCGCGCCTCCGCTACGAGGACTCGATGGTGATGTACGGCTGCGACAAACCCGATCTCCGTAACCCCATCAAGATGGCCGACGTCACCTCGCTCTTCAAAGGGTCGAGCTTCGCCGTGTTCGCCAAGGCCATCGAGGAGGGCTCGGTGGTGCGCGCCATCCCCGCGCCCAAGGCGGGCGAGAAGACGCGCAGCTTCTTCGACAAGGTCGTGGAGCAGGCCAAGGCGCTCGGCCTCTCCGGCCTCGGATACGTGATCTTCGGCGACGCGCTCAAAGGCACGCTCGCCAAGTTCGTGACCGACGAGATGAAGGCCGCCTTGATCGAGGCGACCGGGGCCCAGCCCGGAGATGCGGTGTTCTTCGCGTGCGACAAGCCCAAGAAGATCGCCCGCCCGACAGACCAGCTCCGCACCCACCTGGGGAGCGAGCTCGGCCTCATCGAGAAGGGGGCGTATCGCTTCTGCTGGATCGTCGATTTCCCCTTCTACGAGCTCGACCCCGAGACCAATCAAATCATCTTCAGCCACAACCCCTTCTCGATGCCCCAAGGCGGGCTCGAAGCGCTGGAGACGAAGGACCCGCTCTCGATCTACGCCTATCAATACGACATCGTGTGCAACGGCGTCGAGCTGTCGAGCGGCGCGATCCGAAACCACCGCCCGGACATCATGCTCAAGGCGTTCGAGATCGCGGGGTACGGCAAGAAGGAGGTCGAGGAGCGCTTCGGCGGCATGCTCAACGCCTTCCGCTTCGGGGCGCCGCCCCACGGCGGCCTCGCCCCCGGCGTCGATCGCATGGTGATGCTCCTCGCGAACGAGCCCAACATCCGTGAGGTCATCGCGTTCCCCATGACGCAGAACGCAGAGGACCTCTTGATGAACGCGCCGTCCCCCGTCACCGAGAAGCAGCTCCGCGAGCTGCACATCAAGCTCAACCTGCCTCCCAAGAAGGCTTGACGGCATAAAAGGGCGTGGCACGGCGCCCCGCTCGCGAGCGCGGGATCGTTAGCAAAATCCCGTCGAAGGGCCTCGCTAACGCCGCTTGATATCCGCCCCAAGCCTGGTCTATTTTGCCCCTTTCGCTCTCTTCGAAAGGGGCAATTCCATGACACGATTTCGTTCTGTCATCGCGGGGCTCATCGCCGGCGCCGCCGCGCTCTCGGCCGGCGAAGAGGCCGCCCACGCGTGGACCCCGTCCGCGATCACCTTCGAATTCCAAGCCAACTTCTGCTACGCGACATACGCTGAGCTCTACGTCAATGGCCAGGTGGTCGGCGTCTCGCTCGGGCTCAAGACCACGTTGACCGACCCCGCGGTGCTCGCGCTCATCGATCCGAGCTCGTGCAACACCTTCGATTTCGACATCATCGACGACTGCACCGGAGCGGCTCCCGTGTATTGGGTCAAGGTGACGGTCGACACCGACGTTGGCCCAAAGCCCGTTTGCATCTTCGACGGCGAGTGGAACAACCCGACCGGGAGCTGCGGCAAGGAGCTTTACTCGGGCGGGTGGAGCTACCTCGGCGGCTTCATCTCGGGCGCGGACTCCGACGGTGACGGGCTCATCGCGGGCGTCGGCGACGCGTGCGAGGACAACTGCGGCGCCGCGGCGAACCCCGATCAGACCGACACGGACGGCGACGGCGCGGGGGACGTGTGCGACAGCTGCCCGACCACGTACAACCCTTCTCAGCTCGACACCGACTATGATGGTCGCGCCGACGCCTGCGACAACTGTCCTGTCACGTACAACCCCAACCAACGCGACGTCAACAGCAACGGTGTAGGCGACCTGTGCGACGCGGCGTGCGGCGCCGACGGCGACGGCGACGGATATGGCATCTCGTGCGACAACTGCCCCAACGCGTTCAACCCCACGCAGACGGACTCGAACCACGACGGCGTGGGCGACGCGTGCTCCACCACGTGCGTCAACCTCACCGCGGTCGAGGACACGTACGTCATCGCCAATCACCCCAACTACGGCGGCGCCAATCCTCTCTTGATCTCCGGCGGCGCGTACAAGGCGCGCAACACCCTCCTCAAGTTCGATCCGATCAGCGCGGGCGTCCCCGGAGGCGCGCGCGTCCTCTCGGCGAACCTCTCTCTCTTCGAGACAGGGATCATCGGCGGCGTTCAGCCCATCACCGTGCGTGAGGCGTGGTACACCGCCGATTTCCAGCACTTCAGCTTCGATGAATACACGGTGACGTGGGATATCGCGCCGCTCGGCTACGACTTTGGCTCACCGCCGCTCGGGCAGGCCAACAACCTCGCTTACCCCGGCGCGGCGTTCACGATCCCGCTCAACGGATATGGGGTGTGGCCGGGCCTCTTCTTGTATCAAGGGCTCGTCGTCACGCAGGCCACCGGGCTCACCCAAGTGGCGAGCCGCGAGGATAACAACCCTGCGCGCAGGCCCAAGCTCGCGCTCTGTTACGACATGCCTGAGTATCCCTATCCGTGAATGGCTTTGCGAAGGAGCGGTGATAGAGTCGCCTCGCGATGAAGCGACCGCTCCGCCTCGCGACCCGTCTCCTCGTCAGCCACGGCGCGCTCGTGGTCGTCATTGTCATCCTGCTCCTCGGCACGCTCCAGGGCATCGTGCGGATGCTCGCGCACATGGCCGAGATCCAAGATCAGCACCTCTCGCGGCTGAGCTCGGAGGAGGACCTGCACAGGAGCGCGTGGGCCGTCGAGCTGTCGCTCCGGCACGGCCGCACGACGTGCTCGGAGCCGGGCGGCGAGGCCAAGATCCGCGAGTCCCTCACGCGCGCGCGCGCCGAGCTGCGGAGGCGCATCGAAGGGGAGGGCGCGCGCGCGCCGCAGGAGCTCCGCGCCGCGGTCCAGCGCTACGTCGCGCTGAGCGACGACGCGCTCGCCGGGCCCACGTGCGCGTTCCTCGACAAGCCGCAGAGCGACGCGCTGCGCACCGATCTCGACGAAGATCTCACCAACGTTTGGATCAAGCGCCTCCACGATCTGCACGGGGAGATCAAGGCGCGCGAGGACGACATGCGCGCCGTCGGCGTGCGCACCGTGGCCTTCGGCGTCGGCGTCGCGATCCTCGCGGGCATCGCGTCGATCATGGTCGCGAGGAGCACCGCGCGCCGCGTGACCGAGCCCGTCGCGCGGCTCGCGCGCGCCGCGACCAAGCTCGGCGAGGGCGACTTCTCGCCGATCCCCGAGGAGCGCGAGCCCGCCGAGGTCGGCGAGCTGTGGCGCGATTTCGATCTCTTGCGCGAGCGGCTCATGGCGTCGAACAAGGTGAAGAGCATGTTCCTCGCGAGCGTGTCGCACGAGCTCCGCACGCCGCTCGGCCGCTTGAACGAGGCCCTCGCGCTCCTCACCGACGGCACGTGCGGGCCGCTCAACGAGAAGCAGGCGCGCGTCGGTCGCATGGCGTCGCGCGCGTGCGAGCGCGAGGTGCGGCTCGTGAACGCGCTGCTCGATCTCTCGCGCCTCCACGCGGGCGAGCCGCTGCGCCGCCGATCCGGCTGCGACATCGACAAGATCATCGCGGACGCGATCGACGACGAGCGCGCGGACGCGGAGGACAACAAGGTGACCATCGAGGTCTCGTGCCCGGGCGCCGCGCCGTCGATCGAGCTCGACCCGGCGCTCGTGGAGCGCGCGATCGCGAACCTCATCCGCAACGCGGTCTCGGTCTCGCCGCGCGGCAAGGCCGTGCGCGTCGAGCGGAGCATCGAGGAGGGCGCGTCGGGCGCGCGGAAGATCCTCATCACGGTGAGCGACGCGGGCCCCGGCTTGCCCGAGGGCCTGCGCGACGGGATGTTCCGCGCGTTCGGCGCCGCGCCGGTGCCGGGCACGTCGCGACCCGTGGGCATCGGCATCGGGCTCGCGCTCGCGCGCGACGTCGCCCGCGCGCACGGCGGCGATCTCGTGGTCGTGCAGACCGGCGTCGAGGGCACCACGCTGCGCGTGGAGGTCCCGGTGAAGCCAACGGAGAAGACGTCATGAGCGATCACGACTCGGGGCACGTGCTCCTCGTCGACGACGACGCGGAGCTCTGCGAGCTGCTCGCGGTGAGGCTCGAGGCGAACGGCTACCGCGTGTCGGCCGAGCACACCACCGCGGGCGCGCTCGCGCGCGTCGGCCGCGATCACGTCGACGCGATCCTCCTCGATCTGCAGATGGGCGAGGACGACGGGCTCGTCGTCCTCGACGGGATCCGCAAGCGATCGCTCGACGTGCCGGTGATCATCTTGACCGCGCACGGATCGATCGGGAACGCGGTCGACGCGACGAAGCGCGGCGCGTTCGATTTCTTGACGAAGCCCTTTCAGAACGTCGAGCTGCTCCAGAAGCTCCGCCTCGCCGTCGAGAGCGCGAGGCTGCGCCGCGAGCTCGCGAACCTCCGGCGCATCGTCACGGGATCGAGCGACGAGCACCGCCTCCTCGGCGTGAGCCCGGGCATCGAGCACGTCCGCGAGCTCATCACGCGCGTCGCGCCCTCGAAGGCGACGGTGCTCATCACCGGCGAGTCGGGCACCGGCAAGGAGCTCGTCGCGCGCGCCATCCACGATCAATCGCCGCGCGCGGAGGAGCCGTTCGTCGCGATCAACTGCGCGGCGCTCTCCCCGGATCTCTTGGAGAGCACGCTGTTCGGTCACACCAAGGGCGCGTTCACCGGCGCGGTCGCCGAGCGCGAAGGGCTGCTCGGCGCGGCCAAACGAGGGACGCTCTTCCTCGACGAGATCAGCGAGACCCCGTCCACGGTGCAGGCCAAGCTGCTCCGGGTGATCCAAGAGCGCCGCTACACCAAGGTGGGATCGCCCGTCGAGATCGAGGCCGACGTGCGGATCATCGCCGCGACCAACCGCGATCTGCGCCAAGAGGTGAACGAGCGGCGCTTCCGCGACGATCTCTTCTATCGGCTGCACGTGTTCCCCATCGCGATGCCGCCGCTCCGGCAGCGCCGCGACGACATCGTCCTCTTGGCCAACGTGTTCTTGGAGCGCGCGGCGGCGGGCCACGGCGTCACGGTCCCGCGGCTCTCCGGCGACGCGCTCGCCGCGCTCGAGCGCCACACGTTCCCCGGCAACGTCCGCGAGCTCGCCAACGTCATGGAGGCCGCGGTGCTGCTCGCGACGGGCGGCGAGATCACCGTCGAGCACCTCGAAGGCATCGGCGTCGGCGCCACGGTCGTCGACGAGGCGCGCGAGGATGACTTCAGCCGATCGATCGGCTCGGTGCTCAAGCCTTATGCGAGCCCCGACGCGCCTCCGCTGCCGCTCATGCGCGACGCGCGGGACGCGTTCGAGCGCGAGTACATCGACGCGGCGCTCGCGCGCGCGGGGGGCAGCGTCGCGCTCGCGGCCAAGCTCGCTGGCCGGAACCGCACCGACTTCTACGATCTGCTCCGCCGTCACGGCCGCTCCGCCTCGAACGTGAAGAGAGGGAGTTGATCGCGCGCCGCGCTGGTGTCGGCGACGGCCGACAAGCGCGTCCGCCGGGGCCGACGAAGAGGGATATCCCTCGATCAAACCACCTTCGTTTTGGCGATCTTCGGTGTGGCACCGCTGTTGCTGAGCACGTGAGTCCGCGGATCAGCGCCGCGGGGTGAGCGCGCCTCACCCCTCAGACTTTCTCGACCGAGGAGACCCGACCATGGCAATCGAAGGCACCGACAGCGACGTGATGTGCTCGATGGACGAAGAGCAACAGGGCGCCGCATCGCTCCTCCAGTCGTTTCGCACGGCCTGGGCGGCCTACATCATCGAGAGCAAGCAGCGGTGGGAGAAGCTCATCGAGGAGCAGGCCAAACACCCCTCGCTCGACTGACGCGCTCACCCCGCGCCGGGCCTCGACGCGAGCAGCAGCTGCGCGATCGACAAGCAATAGAGCGACGTCCCCACCACGAACAGGGCGAGCGACACCTTCAGGTACGCCGACTTCTTCTCGCGGATCGCGATGCCGCGCTCCAGCGTCGTGAGGATGTCGCCCGTGAGCATCTGCGTGAGCCAACGCAGCCGCAGCACCCCTCCGATCGCCACCGACGCGGCGAGGAGCACGAACAAGATCCCCGCCGAGATAAAGAGCCTCGCGACCTCGCTCGTCTGCGCGATGGCGCGCCCCGAGAAGCCCGTCACCGTGATGACGATGCCCGAGAGCGAGAGCATCACCTGGGTGCGCAGCACCAAGACCGACATTTGACGCTCCAACATCTCGAACGCGCGCAGCTCGTCGCCGCCGGTGAGATGGAGGATGCGCTCGGCCTCTTCGCGGTGGCTGGGAGGGTTATCCATCGTCGCGGCCTCAGTGCCTCTTGAGCTTCGCGCCCACCGCGAGCGCCGAGAAGAAGCCGAGCCCCAACGTGAGGATGATGGTCGCGCCGCTCGCCACGTTGAGGTGATACGAGGCCAAGAGCCCGAGCGCCGAGCCGCCCGCGCCGATCCCCACGGACCACAGCGCCACGCTCGCGAGCCTCTTGCCGAGCATGCGGCCCGTCGCCGCGGGGATGACGACGAACGCGCTCACGAGCGCGATGCCGACCGTCTTGACCGAGATCACGATCACCACCGCGGTGAGCGCCAAGAGCAGATAATCGAGCGCGGCCACGGGCACGCCCGAGAGGCGCGCGAGCTCGGGATCGAAGGTCGCGTACGCGAGGCGCGACCAGAACCCGACGAGGAGCGACGTCGTCACGATCGAGACGAGCGCGACCGTGTAGAGGTCGGATCGCGTGACCGCCAAGATGGATCCGAAGAGCACGCTCTCCACGTTGACGGGCCGCGCCGACGAGGGGCGCAGCCCCAAGAAGAGCACGCCGAGCGCGAACGACAGCGCGAAGAAGACGCCGGTCGCGGCGTCCCCGCGGAGCTTGCCGCGCCGGAGCACGTACGCGATGCCGAGCGAGACGAGCACCGTGAAGGGCAGCGCGACGAGCGATCCATTTTCGATGAGCGCGGCGTGGAGCTCGGGGCTGTCGCGGAGGAGGTTCGAGCGCACGATGGCGGGCTCGACGAGCAGCCCGAGCGCGATGCCGCCGAACGCCGCGTGCGCGAGCCCGTCGCCGATGAACGCGAGGCCGCGCTGGACCACGAACACGCCGAGCAGCGCGCAGAGCCCGCCCACCGTGATGCCCGCCAAGAACGCGCGCACCATGAACTCGGCGGTGAACGGCTCGACGAAGAGCGAGAGAGGGCCTGCGCTAAACATGGTTAGCTCACTCCTCGTCCGGGATTTGGCGGTGATCCGAGGCGAAGAGCGCGACGAAGCGCTCGCGCCCCAAGATCTCGTTCGGCAGCCCCCACGCGACCACGCGGCCGTCGAGGTACAAAATGCGCTCCGCCGTGCGCGAGACCGCGGCCACGTTGTGCGTCACCAAGATGGCGGCGAGCTCATCGCTCCTCGAGATCTCTTCGAGCAGCGCGAGCAGCTCGGCGCGGCCCTTGACGTCGACGCCGGCCGTCGGCTCGTCGAGGATGAGGAGCACCGGATCGGTGACGAGCGCCCTCGCCAAGAAGGCGCGTTGGGCCTCGCCGCCCGAGAGATCGGTGAGGTTTTTGTCGATGAGCCGCTCGCCGCCCACGCGCGCGAGCGCGGCTTTGGCCCTCTCGCGCTCGCCCTCACGCACGTAGAGGGGCCAGCGCCCGCGGAGGTTCGCGGTGATGAGCTCGACCACCGTGGCCGGAAAGTGCCTGTCGAACGTGGCCCGTTGAGGCACGTAACCCACCTTGCCTTGGATGGTGACATTGCCCGTGTCGGGCCGGAGCAGGCCTAAAATGACCTTGAGCAAGGTGGATTTGCCAGCGCCGTTGGGGCCGGAGAGGCACAGAAACTCGCCCTTTGGCATGTAGAACGTGACGCCGTCGAGCACCTTCTTGTCGCCGAACGACACCGACACGCCGAGCACGTCGAGCACCCTATGGGCCGCGGGATCGGGCTGCGTGTAACGTGTGGTGACGGGCGCGTCGGTCACGGCTCGTGCCCCCTTATTGGAGCGCCTTCTCCAGCGTGTCCGTGTTGCTCGTGAGGAGCTTCTCGTAGGTGTCCAAAGCGCCTTGGCCGCCTACCGGGTCGAGCTCCGCGAGGGGGAGCTTGGCCTCTTGGGCGATGACCTGGGCAGGGCGCTTGTCGAGCTGCGGCTCGGAGAACAAGGCCGCGGGCTTCTTTTGGGAGATGGCTTTGAGCACGGCCTTCACGTATTTGGGCGTGGGCTCTTTGCCGGGGAACGGCTCGACGACCGCGGCGACGGTGAGGCCGTAACGAGCGGCGTAATAACCGAAGCTGCCATGGAACGTGACGATGGTCTTTTTGGACCACTTCTTGGAGCGCGCGTCGATGGAGGCATGGAGATCGTCCAGGGCCTTTTTGACGGCCGACGCGCGCGCGTCGAAGCCGGCCGCGTCCCCCGGGGCGAGCTTCTTGAAGGCCTCCACCTGCGCGTCCACGGTCTTTTTGACGCGCACGGGATCGAGCCAATAGTGCGGGTCTTTGCCGCCCTCGTGGTGGTGGTGATCGTCTTTGTCGTGGCCCTTTTGCGCCTCTTCGGCCTCCTCTTCGCCCACGTGCTCTTCGACGTTCACCGGATCGGCGAGGGGACCGAGCGTGACGAACACCGCCTCCGAAGAGGCGCTCTTGACGATCTTCTCGGTCCAGCCATCGAGATCGAGGCCGACCTCGACGCCGAGCTTCGCGCCGGTGAGGCGCGCGATGTCCTTGGGTGTCGGGTCATAGCCGTGCTCGGTGCGGCCGGGCGGGAGCACGAGGACCACGTCGAGCGCGTCGCCCGCGAGGCGGCGCGCGACGTCGTAGAGCGGAAAAATGGAGACCGCGACACGGGGCTTCGCCGCCGCCGGAGGGGCCTTGGTGGCGGCGCTCGACGAGCCCGCGCCGGCGCCGGTGGACGAGGCGCCGCCGCCTTGGGAGCACGCCGCCGCGAGGAGCGCGATGGACGCGAGGAGGGCCGCACGGGGAGCGAGGTGAGCGACGGAGCGTGCCATGGGTGAGACCCCTTTTATCGGAGATCGCCCGCCCGCGGGAGCAGGTTTTTTTTCGGAACGCCCCTGCGCGCGAAGAACAGAGCTTCCAGAACGCCGCTTCCACCTCGCCTCGTCGAGCCCTGTTTCTGCGCGGGATCGCGGCTGGCCTCAACCTTGCCAGCGGCAGGGGGGCCGGCGAGGCCGGGGGAGACATGTCCGAGCACCGTCCAAAGGTCTGCTTCCGGTTGAAGGACACGTATCTACCCGACCCGGCCGCGCTGCTCATGGAGCGTTATGGTGAACAGATCGTCTCCGGCGAAGAGATCGGGCGCTCCGAGGGCGATGACCCCTCGTCCACGTTCGTCATTACGCACGTCGACGGCTTCAACGATCCTCTCATCGTCCCTCTTGATCGTGTGATCGAGGTAAGCCAATGAGGCTCTGTCCGCGCGTCGTGGTGCCGAAGATCATCGTCAAGCGCGTGCCCCGCGGGCGGGCGGGCACGCTCGCGACGGCCGGGATCATCGCGGATTTGATCCGCGAGGGGGCCAAAGACTTCTACGTTCGTCAGCGGGCCATTCAGATCTTTCGTGAATACGGGATCCGCGCCAAAGACCGCTTGGGCGAGGCGCGCGCGCTGTTCCATTGGGTGCAGAAGAACATCCGATACACGCGCGACATCTACCGCGTGGAGCTGCTCCACACGGCCCGTCGCATGCTCGAGCTGCGCGCGGGCGACTGCGACGACATGACCATCACGCTCGGGGCCATGCTCCTCTCGACGGGGCACCCCGTGCGCATCGCGCTCACCGGCTTTCAGCCGCAGAGGCCACATATCTATAGCCACATCTACCCCGAGGTGAACGTGGGTGGACGTTGGATCGCGCTCGACGCGACGATGAATCGCCCCATGGGCTGGGCACCCCCTGCGCTCTGGAAGCGCGTTTGCGAGATCGAAAGGGAAGGACTCGTATGTTCATGAACGGACCGATGGATCCCTGGGCCCCTCAACCCGCGTTCGCCTCTCCCGTCGTCTATGACGGCTTCGGGAACCCTGTCGGGCTCCCGTTCATCGCGGCGCTCGCGCCCATCGCAAAGGCGGTGTTGCCCTCGCTCATCCCCGCCGCGGGCAACCTCGTGAGCAACATCTTGAAGCCGCTCACGGGGGGAGGCGGGGCTCCCCCGCCGCCCGCGCCGCTGCCGCCTCCTCCTATCGAGCCGCCGCCGCCCGCCGCGACGGCGCCCGCGCCGCCCGCCGAGCCGGTCGTGGTGCCGCCCGCTCCAAACGCTCCTCCGGGGACCCCGCCGGTCGTGGTCCTCCGCCGGCGGCGCCGCCGCCGTCGCTCGTCGAGCGTGAACGGCTATTTCGCGGAGGACCCGAGCTACGGCTATTTCGCGGAGGACCCGAGCTACGGTTACTTCGCGGAGGACCCGAGCTACGGTTATTTCGCGGAGGACCCGAGCTACGGTTATTTCGCGGAGGACCCGGGGTACAGCGAGGCGATCTATGATGGATTGGGGAACCCGGTCGGCTTGATCGGCCCGCTCTTCAATTTGGTCAAAGGCCTCTTTAGCAGGCCCAAGCCCCCTACGCCGGCCGCGCTGCCCGCGCTGCCCCCGCCGTGCCCGCCGTGCCCGCCGTGCCCCACGCCGGCGGCGCCGCCGCCGGTCGCCTTTCCTACGATCTTCCGGCGGCGCAGGCGCCGCGGGTTGAATGGCCTTGGAGAGATGGAGCCATTTGGAGAAGGAGACACCATGTTCGCCGAAGACCAAAGCTACGGTGATGACTACGGCGAGGTCGTTTATGACGGCCTCGGCAACCCGGTCGGGGAGTTCAACCCCTTTATGCCGTTCGTGCCGCCCCACGTCCGCGCGATGCAGCTCGCGCAGCTCGGCCGGCAACTCCCCCAGTTCGCGCAGCAGTTCTCGCAGCAGTTCCGGCCCCCGTGGATGCAATATCGCAACACGCCGCATCCGCCGGGCTGGGTGCGCTCGAACCTGCCGCACACGCCGCCGCATCAAAGGATGTACATGCGGTGCGCGGTTTGGCCTGGGCCCGCGGGCCTCATCCCGGGTCACGCGCAGGGCGGTATGCCCGGTATGCCCGGCATGCCCGGGATGATGCCTGGGATGCCCGGTATGCCCGGCATGCCCGGCATGCCTGGGATGATGCCCGGCGGGGGAGGCCGGAGGCGCCGCCGTCGCCGCCGCTGATCGCGGTGAGGATATGAGGTCATGGGATACGTGGGAGCACCGATTCGGAGAGCTTGCCTCATGCGGGCTCATCACCTCTTCGAGCGCTTCCACAACTTCCCCGCTGGAGGCCACGTGATCGAGCGCTGCCCGAGGGTCATCCCGGAGGTGCTCACCCACGTCGGAGAGCTCCGGGGCCTCATCTACTCATCGGATCGGTGGAGCCCTGGCCGCCCGAGGACCTACATTCATTTCATGGAGACGCCGCCGCGGCTCGCGTCGAGCCCGGAAGGGACGCAGCTTTACATCGTGGGGGGCCGTTATCGGGTCACCCCGCGAGGGATCGAAGGGTGACGCACGATGCGAAGCCGCCGCGCATTCGATGAGGTGTTGATCGTCAACCCCACCCCTCTTGGGCGGGACCCCAGCGAAGGAGCTCGACTCATGCAATTTCAGTACATGCCCATGGCCGGCTATCCAGGCGGCTATGGTTATTTCGCAGAAGACCCTTACCTCGGCGAAGATCCGTACGGCGAGGCCGACATGATGGGGGAGATGCCCGAGATGCCCGGCTGGGGCGCCTCCGCGCCGGTGGGGTATTTCGCGGAGGAGCCCACGATGGGCTACTACGGTTATCCCATGGCCGCGTACGCGCAAGACCCGATGATGAGCGGGTATGGCCTCGCGGGCTATGCGGGTTATCCGATGGCGGGTTATCCGATGGCGGGCTATCCGATGGCGGGCTATCCGATGGCGGGCTATCCGATGGCGGGCTATCCG
>CAYTJL010000099.1:3055-31415 GCA_964437785.1 uncultured Polyangiaceae bacterium | reverse complement strand
CCGCCACAATTTCGCCATCGAAGATCCATCGCACGTCCGCCGCCTTCGCCACATCGCTCCGCGAGGATACGGCGCCATGAAAAGCGCCCTTCGACTCGTCGCTACGTTCTTCATCTTCATCCTCACCAGCATCGCTTGGGTCGTCCTCGGCGGCGTGATGATGAACCGCACCTCGAACCAGAGCTCCGAGCTCCGCGGCAAGATCGCGGAGCTGTGGGGCGAGCCCCAGACGCAGGCCGCGCCCACGCTCAACTTCCGTTGGACCACCGAGCGCGAGGTCTCCCGCAAAGAGACCACGGGCGGGGTCGAGCGCACCATCGTCGAGCGCGTCCGGGAGGATCACAAAAAAGACGTCTCCCTCGCGAGCACGAACGTGCGCGCCGATCTGCGCTTGGATCAGCGCCTCAAAGGGCTCACGTGGTATTCGCTCTACGACGTCGGCTTCAAGGGCGAGTGGTCGTACGTCCACCGCGAGAAGATCGCGGGCTGGCTCGACGTCCAATTCTCGTTCCCCACGTCGCACGGCGTCTATGACGATTTCAAGCTCACGATCGACGGCAAGGAGCAGCGCCTCACGCCCAAGAACGGCAGCGTCGAGCAGACGATCCTGGTCGAGCCCGATCAGAAGGTGTCGATCACGGCCTCGTACAAGAGCCGCGGGCTCGACGAGTGGCGTTACCGGCCGAGCGTCGGTGTCTCGTCGCTCGAGGACTTTCAGGCGGTGATCACCACGAGCTTCGCGGACATCGACTATCCCTCGTCGACGCTCTCGCCGTCGACGCGGGTCGACGCCAAAGGGGGTTGGGAGCTCCGTTGGACGTTCGCGAACGTGGTGACGGGGCACGGCATCGGCATGAAGATGCCGCAGCGGATCCAGCCCGGGCAGCTCGCGGCGTCGCTCTCGTTCTCGGCGCCCATCTCGCTCGGCTTCTTCTTCCTGCTCCTCATGGTGCTCTCGAAGCTCCGCGGCCACGACATCCACCCTGTCAATTACCTCTTCTTGGGCGCGGCGTTCTTCGCCTTCCACCTGCTCTTCGCCTACACGGTGGATCACCTCCACATCGTGCCTGCGTTCGCGCTGTCGAGCGGGGTGAGCGTGCTCCTCGTGGTGAGCTATCTGCGGCTCGTGGTCTCGCCGCGGTTCGCGTTCGTCGAGGCGGCCCTCGCGCAGCTCGTGTACCTCGTGGGCTTCTCGCTCGCGCACTTCTTCGACGGCTTTACGGGGCTCACGGTCACGGTCATCTCGATCTTGACGCTCTTCTTGCTGATGCAGCTCACGGGCCGGATCCGCTGGGGCGCCGAGCCCAAAGCACCTTCGGACAAGCCCTCTCCCAACACGCCTCCTCCGCCCGCGCCTCCGGCGACACCGATGTTCGATCCGCCCGCGCCGCTGCCCGCGGCGGGGCCGTGAGCGCCTTTCGCGGCGGGGCCGTCGCCAAAGGCGCCGCAAACGCGGGGTGAAGAAGTGCAAAACCCGTGTTAAGGGGGGAGACACGCGGGATGGTCGGCTTTACCCTCAGCGCGTGCTGGAGGTGTCGAACATGAAATCTCGTTGGCTCCGTACCTCAGTCCTCTCCCTCGCCGTGGTCTCGGCGGTCGCCGTTACGGCATGTAGCCGCGCGGGCTCTCCCGACGCGGAGGCCACGCAAAAAGCGCCGGCGGTCACGGCCGGCGCGCGCGCCGAGGTCAAGAAGGGGCCGGGGTATCGGCTCTTCCGCGAGATCGACAAGCTGGATCTCCGCGCCGAGCAGCGCGCGTCGATCCGCGAGGTCGAGGACAACTTGGCGGCGGATCTCTCGACCCACAAAGAGACGATTCGTCAGGTGGCCGAGACCCTGGCGCAAGGGGTCGAGTCCGGCAAGCTCGATGAGGAGAGCGCCAAGCTCGATGAGAGCGCGCTCCTCGCCACGGTGGACGACATGCGCAGCGCGTTCACCCAAGCCATGAACGACGTCCACGACGCGCTCGATCAAGAGCAGCGCGAGGAGCTGGTGGTCACGCTGCGCGAGAAGCGCTGGCACGCGCACCACGATCAGAGCGACGAGGCCGAGGGCAACCGGCGCGAGAGGCTCAATAAGGTGATGGCGCAGCTCGCGTTGACCGAGGAGCAAAAGAAGGTCCTCCACGACGAGATGCAAGCGCACGCCGATCGCGCGTTCCCCGATCGCAAGGCGCGTCGCGAGGCGTGGGAGCAGAAGATGCAGGCCCTCGGCGACGCCTTCATGAGCGACGATTTCGACGCGGCGGACTTCGATTTGTGGGAAGGCAGCGAGGACGCGATCGCCTCGTTCACCACGACGGCCAATCAAGCCGTCTCCGTCTCGGGCCGCGTGCTCGACAAGTCACAGCGCTTCGTGCTCGCCTCGCTCCTCCGCCAGCGCGCCGCCGAGATGTGACCGGCGCCCTCCCAAAGAGGGCCGGTGATCGCCTCGGTATCCCCTAACGACACCTCCCCACCAAGCCGCATGAACGTCGCGCGCCGGCGTGTGCGCGCGGCGAATCATGTGTTAAAGACGTCGCCGAGGTGAAGCTCATGGCAGATGTCGCGCAAGGGTTCGAGAGGCGTGAATATCAAGCTGACAGGGTCCGCCCTCGACGGACCTCGTTTTCGTTCCCGCTCGACACCCCTCGTTATTGGGTGAACGGCAACGTCGCAAAGACCCACTTCCTCAACTCGCTCCATGCGTTCTTGCCGCCGTTCGAGCGCATGATCACGCGCCTCGTCCGCGACAAGGTCCTCCCCCACCTCACCGATCCTGCGCTCATCGAGCAGGCGCGCGGCTTCATGGGGCAAGAGTCCATCCATGGCCGCTCGCACGCGCTCTTTTGCGACGTCCTCCGCCATCAGGGGTACGCGCTCGACACCCACGAGCGCGCCGCGCGATGGGTGTTCGACGACCTCTTCGAGCGGTATTTGGGCACGAAGATCAGCGTCTCGATGATCGCGGCGTTCGAGCACTACACGGATTTGCTCGTGGCGATCATCCTGCGCTCGGACTTCCTCGACGGCGCGGATCCGCGCGTCGCCGAGCTGTACCGCTGGCACGCCGCCGAGGAGGTGGAGCACAACGCGGTCGCGTTCGAGATGCTCAAGGCGCTCGGCGGCGGCGAGGTGACGCGCATGGCGGGCAACGTGCTCGGCGTCGCGGTGATTTATGGCTTCTTGTTGGGCGGCACGGTCATGTTCCTCGCGCAGGACAAAAAGCTCACCGATCGCGAGGTGATCCGCGATTTGCTCGACATCCTCGTGGGCAAATATCGTATCGTGCAAGACACCGTGGCGCTCTTCGCCCACTACGCGCGGCCCGATTACCACCCCACCGACGCGGACTACTCGGCCCTCGCGAACGAGGTGCTCGCCCCCGCGTGAGCCGTCCTCACCGCGTAACGACGGGTTAACACCAACACGGTGAACCTGCCTGTCTCGAACTTGTCATAGACGGGCTCGAACATGGTCTTGCCCGCCTTGATCTGCCCCTCGAACGCCTCGACGCTGCCGCCCGCGCGATACGGATCGTGGATGTACGCGACGGTCCGCGCGGCGTCGAAGCGATCGCGATAGGGCTTGTAGCGGTCCTGCGCCGCGTTCTCGGGCACCACGATGGGGTCCTCGCGATAAAGATGCGTGAGCCGATAGCTCGCCCAATAGCCCGCGGAGGCGTAGTGAATCCCCCGCTCGCGCAGGAGGACGCCGAGCTGCTCGTCCTCGGCGATGGACGGGTGGCGGCTGAGCCCGAAGGGCCGATACGACACCCAGCCGGAGAGCGCGCTGGAGATCAAGAATGGCGCGGCGAGCAGCGTGATCTTGCGCAGATCGAGGAGGTGCGCGAGCGGCGCGAGCGCGAACGGCGCGCACAGCACGATGGCCGCCAAGTAGCGCGAGGAGAAGTGATCCATCACCATCGGCGACAAGAGAAAGCCGCCCAACGTGACAGGCACGCCGAGCGCGCCCGCGAGCCCGAGCCGCCGTGTCTCCCACGGGATCCGGGAGGAGCGCGCGAAGAAGAGCCCCAGGCCGCAGACGACCATGGCCATGAACATCACGGCGGCCATCACCTGAAAGCCGTGGAGGAGAGGCCCTGTCCCGACAGGCGCGTAGTCCGACATCACCCGCGCCGCATAGACCTTGGTGCCGAGGAGCCACGGCAGGCCGCTGTCTTTGAGGATCTCCCACGTCCTCGGGATCGCGTCGAGCGTGAGCGACGTCTCGCCTTTGGACGCGAGCGGGTGGCGCATCAAGAGCCGATACGGCACCATCCCGAGCGCGCCGCCCACGACGAGCGCGCCCATCGTGCGCCAGAGCTCCTGCCACTTCTCACGGCCCTTCTGCGCGACCTCGAATCCGTCCAAACACCCAAGGATGCCGAGCGCGCCCGCGATGGGCAGGAACAAGAGCGTATAAGGATCTGCGTAGACCGCGAACGACGCGAGCGCGCCGCCGAGCCCCATGTGGAGCATGACGTTCTTGCGCGAAGGGGCCTTGTCGAGGACCCAGAGCGCCACGAACGCGATGGTGAGCGACGCCTGCCGCGGCGGATAGAGCACGTACGTGTGCACCGGGCCGCCGGTGAAGATCAAGAGAGACGCGAGGAGGAGCGCTTTATAGACCCCGATCCGGGCGCGGAGCACGTCATAGACGAGGAGCGTGAGCGCGATGTGGCCGAGGAGCGCCGTCATCATCAAGGCGAGCCCGGAGGGGCCCGTGAACATGTACGCGACGGCCGCGACGATGGAGTCGACCGACGTTTGATAGCCGCTGCCCCACAAAAACGGCGACCATTCGCCGCGGAGGATCTGCCACGCTTGGAGGCCGACCACCGCAGCGTCGGAGTTGGTGCCCTCGGCGTTGATGAGCGACGGGAGCCGGTAGAGCACGCTCGCGGTGACGAGCGCCGCCCACGGCCAATACGGCACGAGCGCGGGGACGAGCCGCGCGCGCCACGAGGGCGGAGCAGGAGAGTCGGGGGCAGGAGCCTTTACGGGGGTGGAGGGGGCTTTGGGCGGAGATGCCTTGTTCGGCGAGGAGGCGCTCTGGGCGGGAGATGCCTTGTCGCGCGCCGGGGGGCCGCTCGGCGGAGGAGCCCTGTCGGCCGCGGGCGCTCTCTCGGGCGCGGGCGGGCCTTTGCTCTTGGCCTTGGGCTTGGGGCGCTTCTTCACGGGCTCAGGCGATGGTGCGGCCGCCGTCGACGACGAGCGTGTGGCCGGTGACGAACGACGCTGCGTCCGACGCGAGGTAGAGCGCGGCGCCCCCGATCTCGTGAGGCTGGGCGTAGCGGCCGAGCGGCGTGCGCTTCTTCTCCATCTCGATGAGATCCTGATTGTGCACGATGGCGGCGGCGAACCGCGTGTCGACGAGGCCGGGCGCGATCGCGTTGACGCGGATGTTGCTCGATCCGAGCTCCACGGCGAGCGTCTTGGTCATCGAGATGACGGCGGCCTTGGTCATGCCGTAGATGCCTTGGAGCGGCGCCGCGGCGATGCCCATGATGCTCGCGACGTGGATCATCGAGCCCTTGATCTCGCGGTCGATCATGGTCCGCGCGACGGCGCGCGCCACGTTGAGGTAGCCGCGCGCGTTGACCTCGAAGGTCTTGTCGAAGGCGCCGTCGTCGGCCGTCATGATCGGGCCGAAGTGCGGGTTCGTGGCCGCGTTGTTGACGAGCACGTCGATGCGGCCGAAGCGCTCGATCACCTGTTTGACGAGCGCCTCGATTTGGTCCGTCTTGCCGGTGTGGCACGCGTAGGGCTCCACGGTGAGGCCTTTTGCGCGGAGGCGCTCGGCGGCGCCTTGCACGCCGTCGATCTTGCGCGACGCGATCGCGACGGACGCGCCTGCGTCGCCGAACGCTTCGGCGATGGCCTCGCCGATGCCGCGGCTGCCGCCGGTGATGAGCGCGATCTTGCCTTCGAGATGGATCAGCGGGCGTGCTCTCGTCGTCATGGCGGCGCATCCTCGCTGAAAACGAGAGAAAAATCGATCGCGCTGATCGCGCCGCGATCACGTGCGTTCGCCCCCGCTTCGTATTAAGAGCCGGCCCACGATGTGCGGCATCTTCGGCATCGCCGGCCACCCTGAAGCGGCGAACCTCGCGTATCTCGGCCTCCACGCGCTCCAACACCGCGGGCAGGAGTCGGCGGGCATCGTCACGAGCGACGGTGAGCGGCTCTATTTGCACAGGGCGATGGGCCTCGTGCAGTCGGGCTTCTCGCCCACGGATCTCGCTGCGCTGCCCGGCGCGAGCGCGATCGGGCACGTGCGTTATTCGACCGCCGGCGGCTCGCACCTGCGCAACGCGCAGCCCCTCGCGGTCGATTATTCGCGCGGATCGATCGCTGTCGCGCACAACGGCAACCTCACGAACCACGCCGAGCTGCGCGAGCAGTTGGAGGCGCGCGGCTCTATTTTCCAGAGCTCGTCGGACACCGAGACCATCGTTCATCTCATCGCGATGAGCACGCAGCGCGAGGCGGCCGATCGCGTCGCCGAGGCGCTCGGCAAGGTGCAAGGCGCTTATTCGATCGTGTTCCTGACCGAGCGCGAGGTCATCGCGGTGCGCGATCCGATGGGCATCCGGCCGCTCTGTTTGGGCGTGATCGACACGCCGAACAGCAACGGCAAGCGCGCGTACGTGATCGCGAGCGAGCGCACGAGCTTCGATCTCATCGGCGCGGATCACCTGCGCGACGTCGCGCCCGGCGAGATGGTGATCCTGCGCGAGGACGGCGGCATCGAGAGCCGAACGCCGTTCGCGCCCAAGCCGAGGAAGCTCTGCATCTTCGAGCACGTCTACTTCGCGCGGCCCGACGCGGTCATCGACGGCGCGGGCGTCTATGAGGTGCGCAAGGCCTTGGGCGAGCGGCTCGCCGAGGAGCACCCGCTGCCGCCGGGCGGCGGCGACGCCATCGTGATCCCCGTGCCCGACTCGGGCCTGCCCGCGGCCATCGGTTTTGCGGCGCGCGCGCGCATCCCCTTCGAGATGGGGCTCATCCGCAGCCACTACGTGGGCCGCACCTTCATCGAGCCGCAGCAGTCGATTCGGCACTTCGGCGTGCGGCTCAAGCTCAACCCCAACCGCGCTTCGCTCACGGGCAAGCGCATCGTGGTGATCGACGACTCCATCGTGCGCGGCACGACGAGCCGCAAGATCGTGAAGATGTTGCGAGACGCGGGCGCGCGCGAGGTCCACATGCGCATCTCGAGCCCGCCGACCGCGTGGCCTTGTTATTACGGCATCGACACGCCGACGCGCGGCGAGCTCATCGCGGCGACGAGCACCGTGGAAGAGATTCAGAGTTACCTCGGCGCGGACAGCCTCGGCTATCTGTCGCTCGAAGGGCTCGTCGACGCGGTGAGGACCCGCGAGATCGCGTCCCACGCGGGCGGGCCTCGCGGGGGCGCGCCCAAAGACATCTCCAAGGAGTCTTATTGTCACGCCTGCTTCTCGGGCGATTATCCCATCCCCGTGCCCAAGAACCGGCCCGGCTCCCTGCCGCCCGCCCGGCGGCTGAGCGTGGTGGATTAACACCACTGTGTCACTTCTTAGTATCCCCGCAGAAGTTCGTTGCCCCTGGTCGAGGAACGAGCTGTAGCCGCGAGAGACCCGGAAATTGACGCAAAGGCGCAAAGACGCAAAGACGCAAAGAGAAGTGGGGGTTCTGCTCCCGACGGCCCGGCTCGACTCGATCCCGGCGGGCGGCGAGAGCAGAGAACGGAGCCTTCCCATCTCTCTTAGCGCCTTTGCGCCTTTGCGCCTTTGCGTCAAATCTGGGTGACCAATGGGTGCCGGACTTGCGAGAGACGTGTACTTGGCAGGGCCACGCGGAGGGTGAGGGCGCCGAAGGTGCCAGCTTCAGAGGCAAAATGAGCGGAGGGGTGACGAGGACCCCCCTCGTCATCCCCGAGCGATCGCGCAGCCAATCGTGCTTTTAAGGCCCCCAAAACGCGGCGACGTCCGCGTCGGTCACCCGCTCTCCTTGCTTCTTGCCGACCGCCTTCGCCGCGAGCGCGCCGCCCACGTCGCGCAGCACGAACGTCAATTGACGCCGATCCGAGAGCCGAATAACCACCAACCCCAGCGCCGCGATCGCGAGGAAGCGCCCGTCGGGCGAGAGCGCCTTGGCGCCCTTGGCGGGGAATTCGTGGTCAACGGCGCCTTGGAGGCTCACCCCAACGACCTTCTCTTTGGTCTCGATCAAGAATCCACCATCGCTCCGCCACCCGAGGAGCGAAGGCTCGTCTCGGTCCCCCGCGTCCGCGCGGGCAGGCAGCTTGACCTCGCGGACGACCCCAGGCTCGTCGAGCGCGCCGATCGCAAACCCACCTTCACGACCAAGCGCGAAATGCTTGCCGTCCGGCGCGAGCGAGAGGCGATGTTGATACGAAGCCGCCTCTCCCCGCGGGACGATCTCACGCCTCTTGCCCGTGACGAGATCCACCGCCTCGACGCCGCCGCGATCATCCATGACCACCAACGTGCGCTTATCCGCGCTGAGCTCGGCGTTGACGTGCGCCAAAAAGGGCTCATCCTCCTTGCGCCGGCGCGGGCGGAGCACCTTGGACGCGCCCGAGGGCACCTGAAACAACGCGATGAGCCCGTCCGTGCCCACGAGGACGACGCTCTTGTCGTCCGGCCCCCACATCGCGATCGCGTCGTCGGGGTCTTTGGGCATCGCGCCGCGCAGCGCCTTGACCTTGGTGAGCGCGCGCCCGTCCCAAAGCTCGGGCTCGCCGTGCTCCACGTGAAGGAGCAGGAGCTTGGAGGAGGCGTCCCAACGGGCCGACCACCCGAGGCTCGCCGCGCCGTTGTGGAGGCTCACGTTCTTGACGCGTTTGCCCGAGGGGAGCGCCCAGAGCTCCACCTGACCAAACACGTTTCCCCAAAGCATCATGCTCTCATCGGGGCTGAACTGGAACGCGCCGTACATGGCGAGGGATCCTGACTCGATGAGCCTCGATCGATCCGCGATCCGCCAAATCCTCACCGAGTCATAATCAGAGACGCCGAAGAGCGCCTCGGAGGGAGACCACTTGACGCTGAAGAGGTCGTGCGCGCAGGGGACCTCGAACGTCGCTTGGATCTTGCCGGCGCTGCGATCCCAGACCGACACAGGGCACGGCGCGTCGCTCTCCCCAGCGTCCTTGTCGCTCGTGAGGCACGCGTGGCTGCACCACGTTGCGAGCGATCGGCCGCTCTTCGACCACGCGACACCATCGATGAAGCGCCGCGAGGGATCGGGCCTCTCCATCGCGGATTCGAGGGGCGGCGCGGTTGACGCCGACGCCGAAGGGGCTTGTCGCTCAGGCTGGATAGGCGCCTTCTGACACGCCGCGAGCATCGCTACCGAGACGCCGACAACGAGCCTCCTCGTGATCATCGATACGGATTGACCACCTCTTCACCCTTGGGCGGAGGGGTCTTTCCATCGGGCTTGGGCGCAGGGGCAGGCGCGGGCGAAGGGGCTTGTCTCACCACCACCCTGGGCTGCTTGGACGGCGGAGAGGACCCGTCGTCGCGCGGAGAAGAGGCCGAAGGCGAGGGCTGACTCGACGCCACCGAGGCGGGCGGAGGGGCCGAGATGGCGGCGGATGGCACGTTGGAGGAGAGCGCGATCGAACCTTGCGGAGGGGGGTTGTCAGACGCGGGCGCGCGCCCAGGACCCATCTTCCACCCCACGAACACCCCACCTGCGAGGAGCAACACGCCGAGCACGGCGAACACCACGAGCCCACGTGCCTTGTTGGGCGGAGGTGCCTTGACGAGCTCGGTCGAGACGAGCGGCGTCCGCTCATCGACCCTCTGCCCGCCCGGCCCCGGCGAGAGCGCGGTCCGCGACTCCTCTTCTCCACCTTGCCCCGCGCCCATCATCGGCACCGGATCGAGAGGCATCGTCGCGTTTACGGCGAGCATGTTTTGCGACGTCGACGTGCGCCGGCCTTCCAGCACCGTGGCAGCGTTGGCTTGCGCGACGTTCGGAGCGCCGATCTGCGACGTGGTCATCACCGCCGTCACCATCGGCATGGTGCCCGACGCCTTGGTCGAAGGGCCCGCGCCATACACGGGCGTGAGGCTCACGCGCGGCAAGCTCACGTCGCTCGCGCTGAGCCACGCGCGCACGCTCTCGCGCTGCGCCGCGATGTCGGTGCCGAGCATGCTCTGCATGTAGCCGGCGACGTCGCGGGGCGAGGCGACGCCCACCTCGTTCGCGGTCGCGGCCTGCCGGCCCGCGACCTCGAGCGCGTCCGCGAATTCGGCCGCGCTTTGGTAGCGGCGATCCAAGTCGCGATCGAGCGCGCGCAGGCACGCGGCGTCGATGGCGGGGTGGATGCCCTGCGTGATCCGCGACGGCGCGGGGATGGGCCCGGTGAGCACCTTGGTGAGGATCGCGGCCTCGTTTTCGGCCTTGAACAAGCGCTTTCCGGTGAGGATCTCCCAGAGCACGATGCCCATCGCGAACACGTCGGATCGACGATCGAGATCGTCGCCGCGCGCCTGCTCCGGCGACATGTACGAGAGCTTGCCCTTGAGCCTGTCGCCGCGCGTCGACGAGAGGCGCGACGACGCGCGCGCCACGCCGAAGTCGGTGATGCGCGAGCAGCCGTCGACGCCGACGAGCACGTTCTGCGGCGAGCAATCGCGGTGGACCAAGTTGAGGAGCTGGCCGTCGTCGCCCATCAATTCGTGCGCGGCGTGCAGGCCCGAGAGCGCATCGAGCAAGATGCGGATCAAGATCGGCGGCGAGAGCCCTTTGCCCTGCGAGAGCGCGCGCGCGACGACGCGCGAGAGCGTGTCGCCCTCGATGTACTCCATCACGAGGTAATAGCCGCTCGCGGTCTCGCCCACTTCGAGGATGGGCACGACGTGCGGGTGATGGATGCGCGCGGCGAGGCGCGCCTCGTCGAGGAACATCTCGATGAACTCTTGATCGTGCGCGAGATGCGGGTGGAGCCTCTTAATCGCGACGAAGCGCTGAAACCCGCCCGCGCCCGCGATGCGGCCGAGGAACACCGTGGCCATGCCGCCCGCCGCGAGCTCGCCGATCAGCTCGTAGCGATCGAGCCGCCTGCGTTCATCGGTGGGATCGAGGAGCTTGACCTTCGGCATCGGCTCCCCTCCCCGCTCAGAACACGCCCTGCGCGCCGAGCCCGAACCCTTCGGCGGGCGCGCTGGGGACGATGGAGAACGCCGCGGCCTTCTTGTCGTCGGCCTTGGGCTTTCCCTTGAAGTTGGTGAAGATCGCGAGCACCACGGTGATGGCCGCGGCGCCCGCGGTCGCGCCGATCAGCGCGTTGGTGCGGAGCTGCTTCTTGCGGCCCTCTTGGTAGAGCGGGCAGCTCTCGCCGAGCCCCACGCAACCCGCTTTGACCGCGTCTTTGCCGGGGTTCTTGATCGTGTCGATGCCGCTCCAAATCGTGGTTGCGCCGAGCGCGCCGGTCGCGACCATGCCCACCGCGAAGAACGCGGGCGAGATGCCTTTGGCAGCCGCGGGCTCGTCTTTGGGAGGCTCGTCAACAGGCTGTTTTTTAGCCTCGTCAACGGGCTGTTTTTTAGGCTCGTCGACGACGGGAGGAGGCGTGACGGCCGGGCCCTTCTTCTCTTCGGGATCGAAGCGGAGCTCGGCGCTCCCGCCTGCCTTGGCGTCGATCTCGCGCGCGACGTTGGCGCTGCCGCCGAAGAAGCTCGCGCTCAACGTGACCTTGCCCGGATCGAGGAAGACGACCCAACGCGTGGTGGCCTCGCCCGGGATCGATCGCGTGCCCGCGGCGAGCAAACACGGCGAGACGCAGCTCACCGCCACTTTGTGGACCAGCGGTTGAAACTTCTCGATGGTCTCGCGCGCGAGCTTCACGAGCTTGTGGTCGCTCGGATACCGCTCGATCGCGAGGGCCGCGAGCGTCGCCGCGCGCGACCCCTGCGAGGCCTCGGTGCGCGCGCGGATCGCTTGGCGAAGGGCCTCCGCGCTCGGCGCCGCGGCGTCGGCGGCTTCGAAGTGCGAGGCCGCGGCCTCGAAGTCACCACGCTTGAGCGCGGCCGCGCCGAGATCGAACTGCTCCGCGGCCTTGCGGATCTGCGCCGCGTCGGGCGCGCGTGCTCCATCCGCGCGGGCGATCGGCGCCGCCGCCCCGATCGCGAGGGCGAGCGCCGCGGCCGAGAGCGCTCGGGCAAGGTCGAATGCCGGCATCGGCCTCCATCTTTCCTCCGAAGGGCCCGCCGCGTCAATTCGCGCATCGAATTGTTTCACACGTGCCTCATGGCAGCCTTGACGCGCATCCCCCAGGGCCTCTAGGGTAGCGCGCCATGGGTCGCCATCGCGGCATCGCCGTCGTCTCGATTCTGCTCACCATCGCAGGCGTAGCCACGTGGTACTCCACGCGCGCTTGGGAGGGCTGGGAGTACATCCTCGATATCGTCGGCAAGGGTGACAACATGCCGATCGCGGGGCTGATCCCGATCATCGCGTTCTTCACCTACCTCGCGCTCGACGAAGCGTTCCGTCACGACCGGCTCATCAAACAGGGCCGTTCGGACGAGGTCCTCGACGAGATGTACAAGTAGAAGTCCCACAGGCGATGTTAGAGCGCGTCGCCGTCCATCAAACGCGGCTGAGGACACCGGGGCTCGGCCTCGACGGCAAAGGCGTCGCCGTCGGCACGAAGGGCCTCGTCCTGCTCCCTTCGCTCGATCGGCTGGTCGCGTTCCTGGCGCTCTACACGCGGCAAGGCTCGCTCGCGGACATCCTTCGATCGCTTCACGTCGAGGTGGTCAAATCCAAGCTCGGCGCGCGTGAGGTCACGCTCACGCTCGCGGCCGAGAGCAGCGACCGGATGGATCGCATCGCCGAGGTCGCGCGGCTCGCAGGTGGATACACGTTCACGGGGACGAGCCGGCACTTCGTGCAGTACCGCGACGCGGCCGCGCCGTTCGGCTACGACATCGGCCAAATCACGGCCAGCGACGCGGCGCTCGCGCTCTATCACACGACCTTCTCGCAGACGTACGACGCCGAGCGATCCATCGAGATCAAGACGCTCCTCCTGCGGCTCATGCCCCACGTGGATCCGTCGACCGCGCGCGAGCAGGGCCCGCGGTGGATCGTCGCGGAGGCGGGCCTCGGCCCGGCGCTGATTCATTATTTCGTGCGCTCGGACGTGGACGCCGAGGTGGGCGTCGCCGAGTGGCCGCCCGAGTCGAGCTTCGATGACGGGCCCATCACACGGTATGTGTTCCGCGTCCCCGAGCTGCCCGATCGCATGATGCCTTTGCTCACGCGCACGCCGGGGCTCGGCGTGTTCTTGCCTGTGGCGCCGGGCGCGGCGGTCGAGGTGGGGTATCGCCATCCGGTCAACCTGCGCGCGTGCCCTGTTTTTCCCGAGGCGGGGCTCATCTTGTTCCGGGGCGGCGGGCGCGACGTGCTCGCGCTCGAGAGGTTGCCCGCGCTCGGCGACGTGAGCGCGTTCGCGCGCATCGAGCTGCACCGCGACGTAGCCTCACCGCTCGGTCGCGATCGCGGCGCGCCGTCGCTCATCAGCGTCCCGCTGCGCGTGTTCCCGAGCGTCGAGCCGAGGCGCAGCGTGACGGCCTCGTGGGTGCGGAACGAAGAGCTGCCGCTCCTCCGTCACATCGTGTACGCGCTCGGCCCGGACACGCTGCGCAAGACCAAGATCGCGATCACGCAGAAGGGCGCTTTTTTGCGGCATCCCACGGGCATCGAGGGCATCCCGGTGGGCGAGCTGTACCGCGAGATCCGCCCCGCGCTCTTCATCCCCGCGGGCTACGACGCGGTCCCCGAGGTCACGCCCGACGTGCTCTACCGCGCGCTCGGCGCGCCCTCGGGCCAGGTGATCTTCCTCGGGCGCGACGCGTCCGCGGTGGGCATCGACAACGCCGCGTTCGTGTCGCTCGAGACCGCGCTCTTGGAGGCGCAGTCGTGGGCGCCGATCGAAGCCACGTCCGAGGGCCTCACCGCCGAGCTCGCGACCGAGCTGCCCGAGGTGTTCTTGGGATCGGCTGGAATTCGGCCGCTGCGCGACGTCCCTTCGCCCGCCGAGCTGGCCGAGAAACCCGCGCGCGGCGCGCTCCCCGAGAAGACGACGGGAGGCGAATAAATGGGCGACGGGCTCGGCGAGCGCGTCGAAGAGCTCGCGAGCGCCGTGCTCGCGCCGCTCGTGCTCGGGGGCAAGCTCTCGCCGGTGAGGCCGTTCGGCGGCAAGCTCGGGCTTCGGATCGGCGTCGGCCGGAGCATTCAGGACAACGATCTTCGCCTGCGCATCGACGTCGCGCGCGTGCGCGCGGCGCGGCTCTTGGCGCCGCTCGACGCGCTGCCCGCGATCGACGAGGCCGAGTGGGCGGCGCTCGCCGCGTACAACGATTTGATCCAGCTCACGAACCATCATCTCGGCGGGATCTTGACGCGCGGCCGTTACGCGCGGCTCGCGCAGAACCTCGCGTGGCTCTGCGAGCGCATCCCCGCGCCGCGCGATCCGCTCTCCGCGCTCGCGCGCCACGCGACGTTCGGGCGCGCGCTCGACGCGTATCGGACCGACTCGTCGATCGCGTGGTGGACGGGCTCGGCGCGCTTTCGCGGCGAGCCTCCGCCGCGCAGGCTCACGGCGTGGCGCGAGCTCCGGCGCGTGCGCGTGGACGCCGACAAAGTCTCGCTCGCCGACATGGTCCGCGGGTCCTCGGGCATCACGGAGCGCGATTACCAGGATCTCCTCGCGCTGTGGCTGACGCGCAGCCCGCTCACCGATCTCGCGACGGCGGGCCGCGCGTCGCCCGCGTTCGCGTGGTCGCAGTCCACGCTCTCGCTCACGGCGGTGCCGCTCGGCCAGCGGCTCGCGTCGCGCGCCATCCTCCGCAGCGCGGATCCCGATCGCGCGATCGAGGCCATCACCGAAGCGTCGCGCGCGATCCCCGCGGGGTACGACGAGGCGCGCGCGATCGCGGCGACCTTCGTCGCGATGATCACGCCCCCCTCGTGATACGCTGCGCGCACGCGGGGCCCGAGCCCCCACCCGAGATCGAGCCGCGCGGATGGCGCACGACGACACCTCTTCGACGATCGCCGGTTCTCCCGCGGCCATGAGCGCGGGCGACGGCGACGCGCCGTCGAACACCGAGGTGGACGACCCGTTCGATCCATCTCCGTTGCCGCAGCCGTCCAACGAGCCGAGCGCGGAAGAGCGGGCGGCGCGATTTCTCCCCGACAAGCTCGGTCGTTACGACGTGCTCTTCGAGCTCGCGCGCGGCGGGATGGGCGTCGTGTACGTCGCGCGCGGATCAGGCCCCGGCGGCTTCGGCGTGAACGTCGCCATCAAGCGCCTCAAGCGCATCGACGCGACCGATCAGGACATCGCCGCGTTCATCAGCGAGGCGCGGCTCTCGGCGCGCATCAATCACCCGAACGTGGTGCCCACGTTCGAGCTGGGCGACGACGATGGCAACCTGTTCCTCGTGATGCCGCTCGTCGAGGGCGTGTCGCTCGCGCGCCTGCTCCGCAAGCTCGACGCGAAGGGCGCGCTCCTCGATCCGCGCGCGGCGGCGTGGATCGCGCGCGAGGCGGCGCTCGGTCTCCACGCGGCGCACGAGCTGCGCGACGAGGCGGGCGAGCACGCGTTGGTGGTGCACCGCGACGTCTCGCCCGAGAACCTCCTGCTCTCGTTCGAGGGGCGCGTCTCGGTGGCCGACTTCGGCGTGGCGAAATACGCGGGCGCGGACCGCGCGACGGGGCGCGGCGTGCTCAAAGGCAAGATCGCGTACATGTCGCCGGAGCAGGTGCGCGGAGAGGCGATTGATCGGCGTTCGGACCTCTTTTCGCTGGGGATCGTGATCTACGAGTCGCTCGTCGGCCGCCGCTTGTTCGTGGGCGGATCGCACGCGGACACGCTCCGTCGCATCCTCGATTATTACCCTCCTGATCCGCGCGACGAGCGGCCCGAGATCCCCGAGGCGCTCGCGGCGATCACGATGCGTTGTTTGCAGAAGGATCCGGCTGAGCGCTGCGCGACCGCGGGCGACGTCGCCGCGGCGCTGCGCGCGTTTTTATCCGGCGGAGATGCGTTTGACGCGGGGGACCTCGAGGCGCTGCTCGCGCGCCATTTTCCAGGCGATCGCGAGGCGCTTCACGATCGCATCCGCGCGGCGAAGGGCGCGCGGGGCGCGACGCGGACGCCTTTGTCGGTGCCGAGGCCCGAGCGGCCGATCCCGACGTCGCCGCCGCCGCCCGTGGAGGAGCCTTATGAGCCTTCGCGGACGGCGGAGCGTGCGTCCCCGCCCAATCGGACCATCCTCCTCGTGAGCGCGGCCGCGGCGTGCGCGGGGGTCTTGCTGGCGATTTGGATCGGGCGCTCGCAGGTGATGTCGAGTCGGCCCGAGCCGCCTTTGCCGAGCGGACCATCGGTGACGGCCAACGCACCTCCTTTGACGGCCGAGCCCTTGCCTGCCTCGTCTTCGTCGATTGTGGCGGCTCCCCCGCCGCCCGCCGCCTCGGCGAGCGCCGCTCCGGCGAGCTCGGGGAGCGCAAAGGGTGCTCCCGCAAAGGCACCTTCCACGGGGTCGTCCCCTGTCCCTTCCGCCTCGCATGGTCCTTTGCCGGCGGTAAACCCCTCGTCCAAGCGGGGAGTTCCGTTTCAAACGCTCGGGGATTGAGCGAACGACCCGGCGCGCAGGAGCGCGCCAACGCCGGCTCACCGCGGGTCCTCCATCGCCTTCGCCGCGATTTGCCGGAACGCGCTCTCATAACCGCCCTCGTGGACGTCGAGCGAGAGGCCGCGCGCCAAGCATTCGAAGGTGCTGTCGTGCAGCGTAATCACGAAGTGGCGCACGCCCGTGAGCGCGGCGCCGGGGAAGGTCTTTTGGGTGAGCCGCCGGGCCTCGTCGAGCCACGAAGAGCCCGCGATCTCGAAGACTCCATAGCTCACCTCTCCCAGGATGGGATGGCGGCGACGGACCTCGTCGTTCGGGTGGCCGAACCGGGTGGCGAGCGGCGCGTCGAAGCCAATCACCGCGGTCCCTGCGTCGGTGCTGCGCCCGTCGTCGCCGTCGCGCATCGCGTTGAAGAGGAAGAACACCGACGATTCGGTCTGGAGCAGCAAGCCGCCGGAGACAGCGGCCTCGGGAGAGACACCGAGGTCGAGGGAGATCACGCGATCAGGATCCATGACCGCTCGTATACCACATCTCCCTCGACGCTCGATCGGCCCGCGCGATCCGCGCGAACGAGGCTCACGGGCAGAACACGACCTCGAAGCTCGTGACCGAAGGGCAGTTGTGGAGGCCGGCCTCGTCATCGTACGAGTAGCTGTACGCGGTCGGGCACATGGCGGCCATGGCCTTGACGTATTTCGTGTGGACCACGCTGACGGGATCTCCCGCGTTGCGGCACGCGTCCGGCGACATGCAGGCGTTTTGAGGCGTGCACTGGCCGGTCGCCGGGTCGATGGGCGTCGGGCAGCAGAGGTGGAGGCCGGGGTCGGCGCTCTCGGGCTTGCCGAGGCCGTACGGGCTCGGGTAATTCCACCGCTTGCACGGCGACAGACAGCCAATCACGTTGCCTTGGTTGTCGCGCACGCGGAGGTCTTGGTGGCCATACGCGGGGAAGGCGCCGCCGCCGCTCATGTCCTCGTCACCGGGGCATTGGTCGAGCGAGAGGTGCGAGCAGTCCGACGTGACGCAGCTCCCCTGCTCCGCGCCGTTGCCGTGCGGAACCACCTTGAACGGCAGCGTGTAGCCGTCGACTTGGCTCAAGTTGTACCACGTGGCCGCGGCGCCGCCTTTGGGCGCAAACGACGCTTCGAACTTGGAGTCGATGGGGGGTTGGCAGCCGCCCGCCGGACACGGGGCCACGCTCTCGCCGATGGTGCAGTTGTGGCCGCTGTTGTCACACCCGATCTTCGGCCAGACGCGGACCGCGTTGAGCCCGCCGTCGGGGACCGCGAAGTCGAGGGCCTCACCCTTGTTGAGCCGCACGTTTTGAGCGCCGGGGAGGTTGTCCGAGTGGGCGATCCAAATGGGCTTCTCGCATTGGCTCCTCACGCGGAGCCGCGTCGGCAAGGGCCCTCCGGGTGAAGGGGGGGAGCCGCCGCCGAGGCGCTCGAAGGTCCAGCGCTGGTTGTCGCGGCCGGCGTAGGGATATTGCACGATCGGCGTGCCGTCATCGGGCTTGCCCCAAAAGAGATCGAGGACCATGTCGGTGTGCCGGGCGTGGATGCTGTATTGGCCGTTGCCTCGGTCGACGATGCGGAACTGCTGATTCGCGCCGCCCCAGTAGCTCCATTGTTGGAGGGGCGCGTTCTCTTTCACGCTGATGTCGCGGACGTCGAGCGATTTGCCGCTGCCCGCGTTCAGGATCTCATAATATCCGTCGCCGCGGGGGGTGACGTGGAAGACCTGGGCCTTGGTGCCGTTGCACGTCCACTCTTGCACCTTGGCGCCGTCCGCGTGGCTCGACCCGGAGATGTCGAGGCAGCGGTTGGTCGCGACGACGTGAAGGACGTAGTCGCCCGCCTCGATGGGCGTGGAGATGGCGTCCGCGAGGGAGCTCTTGTCCTCGTCATCGGCGGTGTCGGGGGCGCCGAGGCAGGCGCCGAGGAGGCTGCCGGTGAGGGTGATAATCGCCGCGGAGCGGAGCACGGTTCGGTGGATCATGAGAGGTCTCCAGAGGGGGATGGCTTGGATATCGTGGATGGACGCCTGCCCCTCTCTGAGCAGGAGTCGCGCCATCGTCGCTGGAGCGCGAATTCAGCGGGATTTCAGATGTTCTTCAACGGGGATGGGGCGGGAGGGAGGAGACGTGGCGTGATCGGCGCGATCCTGGTGCGATCGGCGCGATCACCTCAAGGCCCCATCTCCAAGAGCAGCATGTACGACGCCATCGGGTGCCCATCGAAGTTGCCTTGGCAGAGCCCCACAGCCACCTTCGTATAACCGCCGGCCTTCATGTCGTTGCGCATCTTGGCGAGCGCCTCGTTCGTGAGGTGATATCCCATCCACGAATACGACCCACGCTTCATGAATCCTTTGGCCGGGCCCGCCGCCGCCGCCTTCTCCCAGATGCCTTTGGCGTCATCGGGCTTGCGCGCGCCCTTGCAGACCGCGTCCGCCACCTCCTGCGCGATCTTGTCGAGCCCTTCGTCCCGGTCCAAAGGCTTCTTGCCATCCACCTTTTCGAGCTCGCCCAACGCCGCGTACACGCGGGTTTTCTCGTTGGCCACGTCCATCGGCTTGACCACCTCGACCGCATATTCGACGACGGCATAAGGCCGCGACGCCGTCGCGTGGTTGTGCCGCTGCGAGAGCCCGAGCCCCATGAGCTGCGCCGTGGGCGAGAGCAGGTGATAGCGCGCCGCCGGCCGCAGGAGGCGCAGGCTCACATATTCGGAGATGTACTCGAGGTGATCGATCGAATTGAGCATGTCGTCGACGGCGACGCCGCTCGCCATGATCTCTTGGACGACCTGCGGGTCAGGCCGAATGTCGCCCGGGCTCGCCGCGACCTCGTCGCTCTTCCTCTGCGCGATGCCGTCGACGCGCGGATCCAAGGTGAGCGGCGGGCGGCCGTACCGCGCGCGCTCGACGTTGTACGCCGCGACGATACGCTGCTTCCACGTCGCGGGATCAGCAGGGTTGGGCGCGGGCCTGCGGATGAACTCGTCCGGTGTCTTGGGCTCGGCGACGCCCACGTACACGGGCGCGAGCATGAGCATGTTACGAAAAGGATGATCGGGATCGACCGCGTGACTCTTGGGCTCGACCCCGAGCACCTCGACGAAATACCGGCCGGGCTTCTGCGGCAAAGGCGCCTTGGCAAAGAAGGTCCCGTCCGCGCCGGCGGTCATGGGCACGACCGTCACGTCCCCTCCCCCGGCGTCGACGTAGAGCGTCAAGTTGGTGTGGCCGCCCGTGGGCGTCGCCGCGATCTCGAGCGTTTGGCCGGGCGCGTAGCTCTTTTTGAGGGCGGCGACCTCGACCGGACGGCGCCCGATCATGATGCCTTGTGCGGTGACGTTGCCCCACGAGGCGCGCACGATGCCATACGAGAGCGGGCCCGACCGCGCGGGGAGACGGCTCGCGACCTCCTTGAGATGCGCCTCGAAATGAGGGAGCGGATCCCCGTCACCGCCGAACGCGAACACGTTGAAGACGCCGGGGACAGACACGCTCCCGCAGCGCCAAAAGAGCCATCGTTCGAGCGACGGCGCGGGCTCCTGCTCGGTGCGCACGTACACCGCCGAGAGCACCTCGGCCACCAAATCGAGCGCGGGCTCGTGCTTGATGAGCTTGCGCGCCTCGTCGGGCAAACCCTCTTCGAAGTGCTTGATGAGCGCGGCGTGCTCGGCGGCATAGGCCATCGCGGCTTTGTCGGCGCCGTACATGTCGCGCGCGCGGGCGAGCACCGAGCCTACGTCGTCGGGCAGCTCCCGCGCAGGCGCCTTGACCTTACCCCCCGTCGCTCCCCCACACCCTAAGACCAACCCCATCAACACGAGCAAAAGGACACGAGGTCTCATCTTCTTCCTCCCTCCGCAAACAAGAATATCACGGCCTCATCCCAACTTGCACCGTCACCACCAAGAGCTCACAGAGCCTGTCACAGAGCAGCGCGCGCTCCAGGTGGCGCCGCTCGGCCCACTCGATGCTCACCACCTCGACGAGCCCGACCCACCCCCGAAGGAGGGTTTTGGCGAGGGGGTTTTGCTGCGCCTCGGGGAGCCCTTGGGCGAGCCTCTCCAAGAACCGCGCGCGCGTCTCGTCCACCACCGACACGACCTCGCGATCCGAGCCGATCCCCCCTCGAAACAACGCGGTGAACGCGCCCGCGTGCGACTCGACGTATTTGAGGTACGCGTCGAGCCCGTGCCGCGCGCGCTCGAGCGGCGGCAGCTCGTGCGAGGGCTCCGTGCTCGCGAGCAAGCTCGCCGCCTCTTTGCGGAGCGCGGCCACGTAGAAGTCCCGTTTGGTCGGGAAGTAGTGATAGAGGAGCCCTTTGGAGATCCCCGCGGCGGCGGCCAAATCGTCGATGGAAACGTCGTCGTACGACCGCTCGCTGAAGAGCGCTATCCCGAGCTCCAAGAGCTGCGCGCGCCGCTCGTCGACGTCGAGCCGCGCGCGCGGGCTTTCAGAGGTGGAGCGTTGGCGAGGGGAGGACGAAGAACGTGGTTTGGCGCTGGGCACGGAGGGGCTAGGGCGACTAGGCCGCGCCGGGCTCGGGCTCTGCGCCGGCGCCGGGATCCGACTTGGCCGCCGGCTCCTCGTCACCCGCTTTGGCCTCGCCGGGGATCTCTTCGTCTTGCGAGACCCAGTCACGCCCGAGCTTGGCTTGCAGCTCGGGGTTCGCAAACTCGTGCGGCCCGCGGAGGATGGTCGGCACCACGTCGAAGTTGTGGTGGACAGGCGGTGAAGGGAGGCCCCACTCCAGCGTGCCGACTTGCCACGGGTTCTCCTCGGCCTTCTCGCCGGAGAGCAAGCTGCGGAAGAAGTTCACGATGAAGAAGAGCTGACCCGCCGCCAAGCTGAAGGCAGCGAAGCTCGTCCAGCGGTTGAGGCTCGCGAGGTGCTTGATGTACCCGTACTCGAAGGGGTTGTAGAGGCGGCGCTGCTGGCCCGCGTACCCCGCGATGAGCTGCCCGGTGAAGATGAGCGTGATGAAGATGACGCTCGTCCAGAAGTGGGCTTTGCCGAGCCCCTCGTTCATCTTCTTGCCGAACATCTTGGGGAACCAGAAGTAGATGGCGGCGAAGCTGCCGAGGAACACGCTGGCGGCCATGGTCAGGTGGAAGTGCCCGACGACCCACATCGTGTCGTGCAGATAGATGTCGGTCGAGATGGTGCCGAGGAAGATGCCGGTGAGCCCGCCCAAACCGAACACGAAGATGGTGCCGAGCGAGAAGAGCATCGGCGTCTCTTTGCGCATCGAGCCCTTCCAGATGGTGTGGAGCCAGTTCAAGAACAGGATGATCGCAGGCACGCTGATGGCGAGCGTCAGCGCCTCGAAGCCGAGGCCGAGCAGCGGGTGCATGCCCGTCATGTACATGTGGTGGCCATAAACGACGGCCGACAGCACCGTGACCGCCACCATCGCGAGGACCGTGCCCTTGTACCAAGCCGCGGGCTTGCGCGAGAAGAACGACACGAGATCGCTGATGACGCCCCAGACCGGCAGGATCAGGATGTAAACCTCGGGGTGCCCGAAGATCCAGAACAGGTGCTGGAACATCACTGGATCGCCGCCCCGCGGCGCCATCGCTCCCGCGACGAAGAACTGCGTGCCGAACACGCGGTCGAGGAAGAGCAGGAGCGCCGCCGAGCCGATGACCGGCACGAAGAGCACGTTGAGGATGGCGGTGAGCCAAAGGCCCCACACCGTGAGCGGCATACGCATGTACGTCATGCCGGGCGCTCGGAAGCGAATGACGGTGGTCACGTAGTTGACACCACCCATGATGGTCGAGACGCCCGAGACGAAGATGGCGAGCACGATGAGGGTCTGTCCGAGCCCCGGTGTGCCCACGTTGGTCGAGAGCGGCGGATACGTGGTCCACCCTGCGGCGCCCGAGCCTCCCGGCACCAGGAACGACCCGCCCGCGATGAGGCCCGCGAGCACGAACGTCCAGAACGAGAGGGCGTTGAGGAGCGGGAACGCCATGTCCCGCGCTCCGATCATGAGCGGAATGCAGAAGTTGCCAAAGGCGCCGATGAGGATGGGCGTGATCGCGAAGAAGATCATCACGAGCCCGTGCGTCGTGAAGATGCTCGCGTAGTGCGAGGGCGCGATGGCCCCGCCGCTCTTGGCGAAGAGCAGCGGCCCGAGCACCGGCACGGGCTGACCGGGGTACGCCCACTGCCATCGGATCAACATGGCCTCGGTGCCGCCGAAGGCCAGGAAGATGAGCCCCGCCCAGAGGAACTGCTTGGCGATGACTTTATGATCGATGGAGAAGATGTACTTGCTGAGAAACGTCTTCGGTTCGGGGTGGATGGGCTGGAGATCCATCGCGGTCAATTCTCCTTCCAGGCCCATCCCCAGTGGGCCGTCTCGTCTTTCGGGTCATACGACCGCGCTGCGTTCTTGGCGGCTTCGGCCATCCACGCTTCGTAGTCGGCCTTGGGCATCACCGTAACGGTGCCGCGCATCTTGTAGTGGTTGGTGCCGCAGTGCTGGGCGCAGCCGATCTCGAACACGCCCGTCTCTTTGGCCTCGAACCACGCCCACGTGATGGTGCCGGGGATCACGTCTTGTTTGATGCGGAGGTTCGGGATGTAGAGGCAGTGGAGCACGTCCACCGACGCCATCTGGAACACGATGGGCGTGCCGACGGGGACGTGCAGATCGTTCAGGACGACGACATCGTCGGCCGTCGCGAACTTGCCGTCCGGGCCGGCGTAACGAGCGTCCCACGCCCACTGGTGCGCGTTCAGCTCGATGAGCACGGCGCCGGGCGCGGCCTGCGCGGCCTTGAAGTTCCAGATCAGGTCGTGGAGGTCCTTCGTGGAGTTGAAGAAGAGGTTGCCGTCCACGCCGAGGAAGATGGCCGCCGCGATGCCGAGCTTCGCCATGGTCCACTGCTTGGTGGTGCCGTGGGTGTACTCCGCCTTGTGATCACGGCCGTGGCGCAGCCAGGCGATCGCCATCCACACGACCATGATCGCGAAGAGGATCGTGACGAGCACCAGCGTGATGTTGATCAGCGAGTCGATCCGCGCCCCGTGCGTCGAGATGTCGCGGGGCATGGTCCATCCGGGGTTCATTGGGCGGGGACTCTCGCAGAAGCCGCGCCGCGCGCGCTATGACAATCGTCATACCCGGGACAGCGCTTTAATTTTGTCGAAACAAAAACCACCATGACAAATGTCATACGGGCACCACGGTCTTCGTTCAGCCCGCCGTTCAGTCTTGCGGCCCGGGGAGGAGGCGGGTAAGCGCGTCCGACAAGGGCCCGCGCCCTTGTATTGCCCGATGTCCGAGGACGATCCGGTTCGACGCGTGCGCTTCCTCCGCGTGCTCCCCGCCGCGGATCGCGAGCGCCTCCTCGCCTCGTCGGAGCAGACCACGCTGAAGCGCGGCGAGCGGATGTGGCGCGAGGGCGAGCCGTCGTCGGGCTTCGCGTTCGTCGTGACCGGCCGCATGAAGCTCGTCAAGGCCGGCGAGGACGGGCGCGACACCGCGATCGAGACCGTCGCCGCGCGCGAGATGCTCTGCGGCGCGGTCGTGACGCTCTGCGCGCCGTATTGCTGCAGCGGCGTCGCGATGGAGGACGACACCGAGGTGATCTCGCTGCGCCGCACCGACGTGCTCGCCGCGTTCGATCAGAGCCCCGAGGTCGCGCGCGCGCTGCTCTACGAGCTCGCCGCGCGCGGCCGCGACATGTGCGATCGCGTCGACGAGCTCGCCGCGGGGCAGGTCGAGCAGCGCATCGCGAAGCTGCTCCTGCGGCTCGCGGAGCGATCGGGCGTCGAGCGCCAAGGCCAAGGCCTGTGGGTGCCCATCCCGCTCACGCGGCAGGACCTCGCCGAGCTCACGGGCACCACGGTCGAGACCGCGATCCGCGTGATGTCCAAGCTGCGCCGGCAGGGCATCGTGACGTCGGCGCCGCGCGGCTTCTTGGTCCACAAGCGGCGCGAGCTCACCGCGATCGTGACGGGCGAGGCGCGCGAGCGCGACGACGAGCGGCCCGTCACTCGACGAAGCGATAGCCCACGCCGCGCACGGTCATGATGTGACGCGGCGCCTGCGCGTCGTCCTCGAGCTTGGTGCGGAGCTGAAGGATGAAGTTGTCGACGGTGCGCGGCGTGCCGTGGTGCAGAGGCCCCCACACCTTCGCCTGGATCTGCTCGCGCGAGAGCACGCGGCCCCCGGCCTCCATCAAGCACAGGAGCACGTCGAACTCCGTGGCCGTCAGCTCGACGTGCTCGCCCTTGCGCGTCACCTCGCGCGTCGACGTGTCGACGAGCACCTCGCCCGCGCTCACCACCGCGCCGCCGCGCGCGATCCCGTCGCGGCGCAGCACGGCCTTCACGCGGGCGAGCAGCTCCGCGAGGCCGAAGGGCTTGGTCACGTAGTCCTCGGCGCCGAGCTCGAGCCCCATCACTTTGTCCATCTCGGCGCCGCGCGCGCTGAGCAAAATGATCGGGACCTTGTGGCCCTCTTTGCGCAGGGTGCGGAGCAGCTCGAAGCCGTTCAGCTTGGGGAGCATGACGTCGAGGATCATCAAATCGATGCCGCCCTCGCGCGCGCGCGTGAGCCCCTGCTCGCCGTCGAGCGCGAGCACCACGTGATAGCCCTCGGCCATGAGGTTCATCTCGAGGCCCATCGAGATGCTCTCGTCGTCCTCGATCACCAGCACCGTCTTCGCCGCACCCCCGCTCTCGGAACGCGCCATCAGACCTCCGGGGGCATCGATCCACGTGGGTCGCGACTGCGCGTTCGCGGGTCGCTCGATCGATCCATCGCGGCCCTGTAACACGCGCGCTCGTGGGGGGCTACAGCGGCTCGGGCGCGTTCGCGCGCGCGCTCACGCGACGCCCCCGCCGTCGGCCGCGGGCTCCTCGTCCGCGCTGGGCAGCAGGCTCGGCGCCACGCGCCGCGGCAGGAGCAGCGTGAACGCGCTGCCTTGGCCGGGCGCGCTGTCGACCTCGACCTTGCCTTTGTGCGCCTTGATCACGTGCTGCACGATCGCGAGCCCGAGGCCCGAGCCCTCGCGCTCGCGCGCGAGCAGATCGTCGACGCGATAGAACTTCTCGAAGATGCGCTTGTGCTCGCGCCGCGCGATGCCGTTGCCGTTGTCGCGCACGGTGACGCCCACGAACTTCTCCGTGAGGCGCGCGGAGATCGTGATCTTGCGCGGCTCCCCGCCGTATTTGTACGCGTTCGAGAGGAGGTTCACGAGCGCGTCCACGAGCGCGCCGCGATCGCACGCGACGCGCGGCAGATCCGCGTCCACGTCGACGAACAGCTCGACGCGCCTGCGCTCGCGCGTGGGCTCGAACGACGCGATCGCCTCGTCGACGATGGCCGCGACGTCGTGCTCGGCGATCGCGTACACGCGCCGGCCGCTCTCCATGCGGCCCCAGTCGAGCAGCCGATCGATGAGCGCCTGGAGCCGCGCGCTCTCTTTGTTGAGCGCGGCGATGCACCGATCTTCGCTCTCTTTGTCGCCGCGCCGGAGCACCAAGCTCTCGGTGAACATGCGGATCGACGTGAGCGGCGTGCGCAGCTCGTGCGACACCTTGGAGACGAAATCGGCTTGCAGCTCCGAGAGGTTTCGCTCCCTGCGGAGGAAGACCCAAATCAAGATCACGCCCGTCACGAGCGTGCCCGTGAAGCTCAGGATCAAGATGCCGATGAGCAGGTTGTAGCTGCCCTTGTCGAGCACGAGCAGCAGCACGCCCACCGCGGTGAGCAGCACGCCCGGCACGATGACCAGGTACACGAGCAGGCGGACGATGCGCTGGTAGCCGGCGGTGATGTCGCGGGGAGAGGCCACGCGACGCGCTCGATCAGGTGGAGCCGCTCGCCCGCGTGCGGCGGCGCGCGGGCATCACGTAGCCGGATTTGTCGGCGAGCCAGTGCAACACGTCGAGCGTCGACAAGATGCCGATCACCTCGCCCTCGCTCGTGACGACGGGGAGCCGGTGGACGCCCTCGTACGCCATGAGCGCGCTCGCGAGCACGATGGGCGTGTCCTCGGCGACGGTGAACGCGATGGGCGTCATCAGGTCGCGCACCACGAGCGCGCGCCGCTTGTCCTCGCTCACCGTTTCGAACAAACCGAGGACGTCGGTCTTGGAGACGACGCCGATGACCTTGCCCTCGTCGTCGACGACGGGCGCGCCGCTGATGCCCATCTCGCGCAGGAGCACGAGCAGCTCGTCGATGAGCAGCGTCTCGCGCACCGAGACCACGTCTTGGTTCATCACCGCGGCGACGGGCGTGCGCATCGCCGCGCGGAACGTCCCGCCGCCGTCGGCCTGCTCTTCCATGAGCGGCGGCAAGGTCTCGTGCTCGACCTTGGCGAGCGCGTCGGGGATGAGCGCCGCGTCCTCGGGCGTGCAGCGGAGGACCCAGTCGGTCGAGCTGGAGTCGAACGTGATGCCGCGGTAGCGATTGCACACGGAGCACTCGTCGAGCGGCACCTCTTTGCCTTGGTGCGGGCAGTCGACCGTCATGCGGCGCACGCTCCGTCGCTCGTCCTCGACGTTGTTGACGTGGAGCGTGACGACCTTCTGGGATTCTTCTGTCATCGTCTCAAGGACCCATTACGGCGCCGGGCAAACCGCCGTTGAGCCGGTTGTTCGGCGACTTGGCCACGCTCTCGGGCGTGGGTTGGCCCATCGTGAAGACGAGCTTGTATTTGCCGTTCTTCGCGACGTTCCCGGCGCTCACCACGTCGATCGACGGCGGCCCGAGCACAGGCTCGGGCGTCCCCTCGACGATGAGCAGGCCGCCCGTGTCGCAGCCGAGCGCGACGAGCGCCGCACCGGCGAGCAGGAGCACGCGAAGAGGAGAGCGCATACGGGGATGGTACCGCTCTTTCAGGAGAAGGTTCAACAGCCTCTCACTCTTTTCGCTTTTGGATGAGGAACTGGACGCGACGGTTCCTTTGCCGGCCCTCCTCGGAGGCGTTGGGGGCGATGGGCTTCGAGGTGCCATATCCCTTCGCGACGAGCTTGTCGGCGCGGACGCCGCGCGAGACGAGCCAATCGCGCACGGCCTTGGCGCGCGCGTCGGAGAGCTGCCGGTTGTAAGGCTCGGGCCCGACGTTGTCGGCGTGCCCCTGCACCTCGATGAGCTCGATCTCGGGGTGCTCGTCGATGGCGCGGCGCACCTCTTGGAGCAGATCGTCGGACACCGGATCGACCGTTTGATCGAGGCTCGACTTGCCGAAACGGAACTGCACTTGCCTGTTGATGACGATCTCGGTCCTCGTCACCACCACGACCGGACAACCGTTCTTCTTGGGGTCGGGGTCTTTGACGCCGGGCTCCTTGGGACAAGCATCGTCTTTGTCGAAGATGCCGTCGCCGTCTTGGTCGGGCGGACAGCCGTTCTTCTTCGGGTCGGGGTCTTTGACGCCGGGCACCGTGGGACAAGCATCTTCGTTGTCGAGGATGCCGTCGCCGTCTTGGTCTTTGGGGCAGCCGTTCTTCTTGGGGTCAGGGTCCTTGACGCCGGGCACCGTGGGACAAGCGTCTTCGTCGTCGGCGATGCCGTCGCCGTCTTGGTCGGGCGGACAACCGTTCTTCTTCGGGTCGTCGCTCTTGATGCCTTTGACCGTCGGGCACGCGTCGTCGACGTCGAGGATGCCGTCGTCGTCTTGGTCGGGCGGACAGCCGTTCTTCTTCGGGTCGTCGTTCTTGATGCCTTT
>CAYTJL010000099.1:0-2955 GCA_964437785.1 uncultured Polyangiaceae bacterium | reverse complement strand
CGTCTTGGTCGGGCGGACAGCCGTTCTTCTTCGGGTCGTCGTTCTTGATGCCTTTGACCGTCGGGCACGCGTCGTCTTTGTCGAGGATGCCATCGCCGTCGCGATCGGCGTCATTGGGCTTGTCCGGCAAAGGCTCGTACCCGATCGAGGCGACGGCGAGGGCCTTGGGCGTGCCCCAGCCTTGGGTGAGGCCGGGGCCGGCGCCGACGCCGATGACCAAGAAGCGAACGGGCCTGAATTTGGCGCCGAAGAGCAGCTCGACCTGGGCGCGCGAGGCGACGGTGATGGTCTGGCCGTTGGCCTCGCCCAAGATGTCTTTGGAGAAGGGCGCGCCCACGTAAATCTCGGGCCCGATTTGGGCGATCTCTTTGCCGATCACCACGGCGGCGCCCGCGCGCAGCTCGAACGAGTGGGGCCGCGACGAGCCGTGGAGCATGGCGCCGGCCGAGAGGCTGTAGGTGAAATAAGGCGCCCTCCCGCTGATGAGCAGGTGAGGCTCGCCGCGCACCGCGCCGTCGCCCGCGTAGGAGCCTTTGGGCGCGCTCGGCACGAAGACATAACCCCCTACCGAGATTTGAAAAGGATCCCAGAAGCCGCCGTAGATGCGGCCGCGCGCGCCGAGCCGCAGATCGCCGACCTGCGGCTTGGAAGGAGAGTTGAAGCGCACGCCCGCGACGACGGGGCTGTCGCCGCCCTGCGCGAGCGCAAAGGGCATGTCCGCGTAGATGAGCAGGCGGTCGAAGAGGGCGAACGAGGCGTTGACGTGCAAAAAGAGCTGGTGTGAGACGATGGATGATCGAACGCCGTTGTATTCGACGGAGAGCGGCTTGTACGCAAAGTCGGTGATGACGGCGACGCGCGGCACGAGGTGGCCGCCGATGGCCGCCGAGGGCACGCCGAACATCGCGTCGCCCGCGACCGACGGTTGAAACCGCTCGACGGACCCGGTTTGGCCGGTGGTCTGCGCGCGCGCAGGGCGGGCGAGGCCCATGACGAGCGACGCCGAGAGAGCCGCGAGGAGCGCAAACCTCCGCTTCATGTTGCCCCAGAAGAGCCCGAGCGTCGCGCCTCTGTCAAGCAATCAACGTAGGAAAATCATCGGCGGCCCTTTGGGCTCCGATCGGGGCCCTCGATCACGAGCACGCGCGGGACGAGCGGCTCATCGGTCTTCGGTCGCTCGCCGCGCGAGGGGACGATGGGGGCGTTGTCTTGGTGATCGAGGTTCAGCACGGGAGGGACGAGCGGCTCTTCCGGCGCGAGCTCGGCGCCCTCCGGGTCACCCGCCTCGTGGACGCGCGGCACGAGGGGCTCGCTCGACACCTGGGTGAGCGCGCGGATGGCGGCGGCGGCGCCGGTCGATCCTTCCGGCGCGACGACCCCCGCGGACCTCGGCAAAGGCGCGGACGGCGGGGGGCTCTCCGCGCTCACGGCGAGCGCGGCGAGCTTATAGGGAGATGGCTTGGGCGGCGGGAGCGCGCGCGCCCGGCTGCACACGAGCAGCAGCGCGCCGAACCCGAGGATCAGGCCGTGGGGAGACGACACGAACGTACGAAGAGACCTCGTAGCCCCTCCTCACTCGGTGTAGTTGGAGCTGTTGACGCAGCGGAAGACACGGACGTTGTTCTTGTCGCAGGTCCCTTCGAAGTTGTTGATGTTTCCCGAGCTGTTGACGCAATACGCCTGATCGTCGCCGGCGCGGTTTCCCATCCAATCGCCGTTGAAGAGGACGGCGCCCACGCCGTACACCTGCGACAAGCGATAGAGCTCGTTGTAGGTGGAGATGTGCCCGCCGAGGGCGAAGCACACGTTTTGCGCCTCGTTGAAGACGAGGCCGCTCAAATACCAAGTGGTCGCGCAGATGGTGTTCTCGCGGGTGATGCCGAACACGCTCGTGGTGGTGAGCACGCCGGCCGCGTTGAACGGCGCCGTGCAGTTGCGGTTGCCCGCGCCGATGACCTGGCTCCAGCCCGCGACCCCGTTGTTGTTGGTCTTGCGGAACCAGAAGTCTTGATCGAAGAAGCCGCCGGCGATCTGGAAGGCGTAGTTGTTGCCGCCGTTCGAGTGCCGGACGTCGATCCAGTGTTGCCACGAAGCGGCGTTTGGATAGAAGTTGACCGGGCCCGACGTCTCGTAGAACCCGCTCCTCGTGCCTTGTGCGTTGGCGTCGTTCTTGGTCTCGGTGCGGGTGAGGCCGTTGCCCCAATACACGATGCCGTCCGCGCGGATGTTGCCTGTCGCGTGGACCTGCTCGGCCGGGCCCGCGGTGCCGACGCCGAGCGAGCCTGTCACGTAGGTGATGCCGCTCGTGCCGCCGGCGATGGTGAGCGCAGCGCCGGTGTCGTTGTGGATGCCGCCGCGGAACTGCGCCTGCGCCTCGAAGTAGACGGTGAGGTTATTGAAGTACGCGCCGCCGGGCACGACGATGTACGAAGACGCGACCATATAAGGATTGGCCGCCGAAAAGCGGATATTGCCCGCCGCGTCCGAGCCGCTGTTGACGCTCACGAAGCCATTTGCATAGATGTTCGAGGCGGCGAACTGCTCGTAGCCCGTGCCGGGGTTGTTGTACGTGCGGACCACGCCGGCCGAATCCATGCCGATTTGAGAGGCCACCACACCGGGCCAGTGGAACGCGAGCCTCGGTGTGTTGGTGGTCCTCACCTCGATGGGAGCGGTGTTGTAGACGGTGCCCGCGCCGCCCGTGACGTCGAGCTGGCCATTGCCCGTGATGGTGGTGCCGTCGTCGGTGACGTTGGAGTTGCCGCCGGTCGTGGCCGACGTGAACTTGATCAGCGTGTTGGTGGTGCCGTTGATGTTGGCCGAGCCCGCGGGGCCGGTCGCGCCGGTTGCGCCGGCCGCGCCCGCGGCGCCGGTCGGACCCACCGGGCCTGTCGGGCCCGCCACGCCCGCCGCGCCCGTCGCGCCCGCAGGACCTGTCGGACCGATCGAGCCCGG
>CAYTJL010000098.1:0-31561 GCA_964437785.1 uncultured Polyangiaceae bacterium | reverse complement strand
GGGAGACCAACCGAATGTACTTGGAGGAGACCAGGATAGGCCACTTCGGGAAGGGCGGTGAAGATCGCGTCGCGGAGACCGACCGAATGGTAGTTGGGCCGCGGAGGTGGTCGAAGGGGCGCCCGGGCGCTTCGGCGAGACCGCTGGGGTTCGCACGCCAGCCATCCGCAAGCGCCTCGGTGTGGTTCCTCCCTCCTCCCGACGGGTCGTCCATTTGAAGGTTTTGAGATATGTTCCAGAGGCTTAAGCGCTGGTATCGTCGCAGTAGGTTTCCAGAGGGTAAGATTATTTCACGGTTCGTCGCTCGCGATGTTCGCCGCGACATTCTCATCATCTCTGCGGCACGGGTTGATGAGGGAACTATCACCGGCCGGGTTCGGACTACGAACGTTCTTTATGTTTCTCATGGCCTTGTGCCCGAGCCTGAGTTTGAGCCGCCCACGGAGCTCTGCATCGCGCGGATGTGGGACTGGACTGGACAGAGTTGGGGAGGGTTACCGGACGGGACCTCTATCGTGGAGCACTTGCACGAGAATTCAGATTCATCATGCAGTAGCGAACCGACGGACGCCAACAACAGCCGCCGGGCGTCTTCCCACGACTGAGCGGCCCAACGTTATAGCGTTTTCGCGGCGGCGAAGGGGTGCTTGCGTTAAAACGCTACAACGATCGGCAGCTTCTTGGAGGATGGACCCAATGGGGATTATGGATAAGATTCGCGGATGGTTGAGCGGCGCTCCACCGGCAGATTCGCCTTCGCAGGAGCAAGAGTCGGAACAACTCTACGACAGAATTCAGATCGTGAAGCCGGACGGCACGACGATCGAGGGGCACGACGCCGTAAAAGCCCATTTCGACGAAGAGCAGAGGCTCCTCGATGAGCACGGCTCGACCATCACCTTCCAGGTGTACCGGATCAACCTCGGGGCGAAGACCATCGATGAGCTGCAAGGCGACAAGCTGGCGGAGATCAAGGTAGCCGGTGACTTCGTGTCCGGCGCCGACACGGTGACAGATGTCGAGAAGAAGCTTCGATCTCTGGTCGAGGAGGCGTCGCGGTCGGGGCGTGAGGCGGACGTCGCAGGGGCGCTGCGCATCCGCGAAAACGAGCGGATCTCCTTCTCCTTCAACGGGCGCCGAATGATGCCCGACAAGCTGTTTTATGCCGACCACTTCATGCTGCTTCCAGTGTGGGTCCAGGCGCTGCTGCACGATTGCGATATCGATGAGCTCATGGAGGTCGCCGGCAAACTGAGGGGAAACCCGTAGGCCGAGGCGCCGCTGTCACGAAGCGGCCATGGCGATCCTTCCGCTGTCCGCGACCACCCGCGAGGTGTGCTAGAGAGCCTGCTCCCTTCCGCGAATGGAAGAGCCGTCGCGGGAGGCTCCAAGGAGCAATGCATGAAGATTGGAATCATCGGCGCCGGCTTTATCGGCGGAACCCTGGCGAAGAAGCTGGTAGACCTCGGTCATCATGTGGTGATCGCGAACTCACGTGGCCCGGAGACGCTCCGCGAGGTCGCGGCGGAGACCGGGGCAACACCCGTGACGGCCAACGAGGCCGCGCGCGGCGGCGAGATCGTGATCGTCACGATCACCCAACGCGCCATCCCTGACCTCCGCAAGGATCTCTTCGCCGGCGTGCCCGCCGACGTGGTCGTGGTCGACACCGGCAATTACTACCCGAGCCGCGACGGCGAGCTCCCCAAGTTCGATGAGGCGCAGCCCGAGAGCGCGTGGGTCGGCGAGCACCTCGGGCGTCCGGTGGTGAAGGCGTTCAACAACATCTTCTACAAAAGCCTTCAAGCGAAGAGCGCACCCAAGGGCGCGGCGGGCCGCGTGGCCTTGCCGATCGCGGCCGGCTCGCCGGAAGCGCGCGCAAAGGTGATGCGCCTCGTCGACGAGCTCGGCTTCGATCCCATCGACGCGGGCAACCTCGAAGAGTCGTGGCGCCAACAGCCGGGGACGCCGTGTTACATTCAGGACTTCGACGCGCCGAAGCTGAGAGCAGCGCTCGCCTCGGCCGAGAAGAGCCGCATCCCGCAATACCGCAGGGAGGCAGACGAGGCGATGAAGGCGTATTTCGAAGCGTTGAAGAAGGCCTGATCCCTTTCGCGCGAACGTGCGCCCGTCCCCCTGACAAGCTCGTTGATCAGCCCTCGGTCACGGCCGTATCCTCCCGCCGATGCCCCGCTCGAGCCCGGCCCGATCGCGCCTCCCATCCGCGCTCGCGCCCGGAGATGCCTTCGGGCGGTACACCATCGAGGCCGTCCTCGGCCAAGGCGCCATGGGCCGCGTCTACCGCGCCCTCGACACCCGGCTCGGCCGCAGGGTCGCGCTCAAGATCATCCTCGTCGCCGAGGACGCGGACGTCGACAATCGCATCGCGCGCCTGGAGCGCGAGGGGCGCGCGGCCGCCGCGTTCGACCACCCCAACGTGGTGGCCGTCTACGATTGCGGCGAGATCGACGGCGTCCCCTTCATCGCGATGGAGCTCGTCGCCGGCAGGCCGCTCCGGCACCTCATCGGCGACGCCGCGATCGATTGGCCGACGCGCGTGTGCTGGCTCATCGACATCGCATCTGCGCTCGCCGCCGCGCACCGGAGCGGCGTCGTTCACCGCGACATCAAGCCCGACAACATCATGGTCGCCGCCGATGGCCGCGTGAAGGTGCTCGACTTCGGCATCGCGCGGCGCATCGCAGGCGTGGAGCCGCAGAGCCCCGGCGCAGACCTCGCGACCCTCACCCAAGAAGGCGCGTTGGTGGGCACGCCGGCCTACATGTCCCCGGAGCAAATCAAGGCCGAGCCGCTCGACGGTCGCTCCGATCAATTCGCCCTCGGCGCGCTCGCGTATGAGCTCCTCGCCCAAAGGCCCCTCTGGCCGCGCGACCCCATCGCCGCCATTCATCACGTCCTCAGCGTGGAGGCCCCATCCATCCGCGACGCACGCGCAGACCTCCCCGCGGCGCTCGACGCCGTCGTGGCGCGCATGCTGGCCAAAGCCCCGGAGCAGCGCTTCAACGCGATGGAGGACGTCATCGCCGCGCTCGATCCTTTGAGCACCTCGCAGCGAAGGATCCCTGCGGCAAAGGCCGCTCCTAACCACGCTGTTGCCACGGGCTCCGATCCAAACGCCCCCACGCTCGACACGGCCGTTCCAAGCGCCGATCCGAACGCTCCCACCGTCGATGCCTTTGCGGCGACGGCGCTGCCCGCCGCGGACACGGCCACGGCGCTGCCCTCCGCAGACACCGAATTGCCCTCGGCGAACACCACGTTGCCCTCCGCAGGCACCGGCGCAGACAGCGCGTCGCCCTCGAACGACGCGCGCGCGGGCACGATCTTCGCCGACACGCCAAAGGACCCTCCCACACAGGCGATCTCGAGGCCGGCCCCCTCGCCGCCCGCAGAGCCTACGCTCATCCCCTCTTCAGCGACGGTCACCACCGGAAAGGCCCCCACGTCCCGACTCCGTATCATGGCGCCCGTCCTGATCCTCGCCGCATGTGCGATCGCGGCGCTCGGTTATCAGCGCGTGCGCGCGCGTCCCGTTCCGGTGACCGATCTCCCCATGCCGCGATCGTCGAACGCAGAAGCGATCGCCGCCTACCGGCAAGGGCTCGCCGCGCACCGTCGCAACGAGCATGCGCGCCGTGCATTTGCGCGCGCCGTGGAGCTCGATCCCACGCTCGCCGCCGCGCACGTCCAGCTCGTCATGCGCGCTGCGGGCAGCCACATCGACGACTCCGCCCGCCGCCATTTCGACGCGGCTCGCCGGCACCAAGCGGCGCTCTCGCCGCGCGACCGGGCCATCCTCGATGCGTTGGAGCCGCTCGTGCGCCAACAACCGTCGAACTGGGCCGAAGCAGCCCGCCGGATGTCGGCGGTGCTAGCGCGGTATCCGCACGACGCACAGGGCTGGTACACACACGCCACCCTCCTCGCGAGCGCCGAAGGCCTCCCCGCCGCGCTGAGCGCGCTGGATCGCGCCTTGGCCGAAGACCCCGAATACGCCACCGCGGCTTGGCTCCGAGGCGAGCAGCTCTCGTATCTCGGTCGCTTCACCGAGGCCAAAGCCGCGTTCACGTCGTGCAACCGGCTCTCGCCCACGGCGCTCGATTGTGCGTTGGGCACGGCGACGATCCTCCAAGAAGAGGGGGCCTGTGAAGACATGGAGTCTGCCGCGCGCCAGATGATCGCCGCGCACGTCGACACGCGCTCTCCCGGCTACATGACGCTCGCGCGCGCCATGGCGTCGCAGGGCAAGCCCGCGGAGACCGTGCGCGAGGCGATCCGCGCGGGCACGTCGTCGGTGAAGGATCCCGGGGAGCGCCGTGAGATCGAGGCCCTGGAGATGTCGCGTTGGGCGCTTTGGGCAGGCGATTTCGAAGCCGCGGAGCGCGACGCGCGCGCGTACGCGGAGCTCGTCGAGGGCAAGCGCGAGCGCGCGCCGCACGCCCGCGCGGCGCTGCTCCTCGCCGAGATCCTGGAAGAGACCGATCGCGGCGCGGAGGCTGGTCGTGTCGCCCTCTCGTTCGTGAACCGCGCCGATGCGTGGGAGCCGGATCCGCGCGCCGAAGACTTCGCGCTCGCCGCCGACTCGACACCTCGCCTCCTCGCCGTCGCGCGGAGGACAGGAGCCTTGAGCCAAGAAGACTTCTCGCGGCGCCGCGCAGCGTGGGTGACCGACTGGGAGCGACGGGTCGTGCGGGACCAACGAGGCTACATCTGGCTCCATGGTTATGCGGCTGTCGCCACGACACCGGAGGACGCGCGCGCCGCGATGGAGGCTCTCCCGAGGTTCGGCGCCATTCCCCCGTTCCGGCCGCGAACCCTCGTGTGGATGGGCGTGGGTCCAGCCTACTTGCTCACGGGCCGAGCAGCCGACGCAGCCCGCTGGCTCGAAGGCGCGACAAAGAGCTGTCATGCGCTCGGGTTCCCCACGGAGCACACGCACGCTCACGCATGGCTCGGGCGGGCGCGCGAAGCCGCGGGAGACACGCCGGGCGCCTGCGCGGCTTATCGAGCCGTGCTCCAGCGATGGGGCCACGCCAAACCGCGCAGCGTCACCGTGGAGAGCGCCCGCGCGCGCCTCACCGCGCTCGGATGTGGGGGCTGAAGCTTCTATGAGAGAGCCGTGGATCCTGAACGGGCACTGCCGGGCACGTGCCCGCATCAGCAGGGCACGTGCCCGCGCTCGTTAGTGTGCCTGTGACTGGCCGATAACGATGTCCTGATAGAACGAGAAGAGAGTCAGGTCGACCCACCCTTGCAGGTGCACGCGCACGGTCGTGCCGTACTGTTGCTGCGTGAACTGTTGACTCTGCATGATGAAGCCCATCTGCACGCCGCCCGGAAGCTTCACGCCACCGGCCGAGGCGAACGAGCCGGTGTAATAGGTGCCGCCCCGGTTGGGCTGGTAGTCGGGCGAGGTGAACGCGACCACGATGAGATCGATGTTCTGGCGCGGGTCGTTCGGCGTCACGGAGCCACTGGCGGTGAGGCCGTTCTGCGCATCCCAGCCCACGTGCCAATTGGGGGTGACGGGGCTTGTCTGCGCGCCGGCGCGCAGCGCCTGGTCGACGAAATCGCGCACACCCTGCCGGCGAGCTTCTTCGATTCGAGCGGATCGATCCTGACTATTCATGCGATACCTCCAGGTGGGGGACTCGGCAATTGTCGTGCCGCGTGGTTCGAGGCGCCACACAGGCAATGCGTCAACGCCGATTCGACACCTCGCCTCGTCAGATGCGCGCCTCGACCTCCGCGCGCGACGGATACGACGGCTGGCACCCCTCGCGCTCCACGGAGATCCCCGCGGCGACCGTCGCGAGGCGCAGCGCCGCCGGCATCGCCATCCCCTCGGCGAGCCCCGCGGCGAGCGCGCCCGCAAACGCATCACCCGCTCCGGTCGTGTCGATCGCGCGCGCGGCGATCGCGGCGATCCGCTCGCCTGACGGGAGCAGCACCGCGCCTTCGCTGCCCAACGTCACAATCACGCGCGGAGGGAGGTGATCCGCGAGCGCCTCGTGCTCCAGCTCGTTGACGATCGCGAGATCGAACCGCGCGACAACGCTCGGATCGATCGCGTGAAGAGGAGAGGGGTTGACGATCGCGAGCGCTCCGTCCGCGCGCGCGGCCGCGAGCGTGCCGAGCACCGCCTCAATCGGCACCTCACCTTGGCAGAGCCACACCGCAGCGCCGCACGGAGAAGGCGCCTTTGCGAGCGCGTTCGCGCCGGGCAGCGCCATGATCTGATTGTCCCCGCGGTCGTCGACGCAGATCAGCGCGACGCCCGTGGTCGCGCCCGCGTGCACGACCACGTCCGACAGATCGACGCCGTCGCGCTCGAGCGCGGCCGCGAGGAGCGCTCCGTTCGCGTCGTCGCCGCGCGCGCCCGAGAGCCGAACCGCAGCGCCCATGCGCGCGGCCGCGACCGCTTGGTTCGCGCCTTTGCCGCCCGGCGCGACGAGGACGCGGCGCCCGAGCACCGATTCACCGGGTCGAGGCAAGCGCGCGCCATACCCGATGACGTCGGCGGTGATGGATCCGCACACGGCGACTCTCCCTGCCATGCGTCCTGATACCACGGCGCCGCGCGGGCGAATTACGTGAACGACATGCTCCAAGGAGAGATGGATGAGGTCGTCGTGTGGAGCTCAAGGACCTTTATGACAACAAAGGCTTCTTTTGACGTTCGCCGCAGCGCCGCTGGGCAGCACGGCGCGCACGGTCTTCGGCCGAAACGCCGATGTTGCGCTGAAGAGCTTTGATTCTTCGGCATTTGCGAGAGGTACAGCCCTTGCTGCTCGTACGGGCGAAGAGCGTCCGCGCAGCGTCGTCGCGCGGAGCGAGGGCTCGTATGAGAGCGATCGTCTACACCGAATATGGCCCACCCGAGGTCCTCCACCCGGCCGACGTGCCAACGCCGGTCCCACAGGCCGACGAGGTGTTGATCCGAATCCATGCGACGACCGTGTCGGTCGCGGATCGCAGGTGCAGGAGCTTCACGGTGCCGCTCTCGTTCTGGATCCCTGCGCGCCTGTCGCTGGGGGTGCTCCGGCCCAAGCGGCCGATCCTCGGCGCCGAGATCGCCGGTGAGATCGAAGCGACGGGCAAGGACGTAACGAAGCTCAAGAAGGGTGACAAGGTCTTCGCGGCGACGCTCTTTCGGTTCGGCGGATATGCAGAATACGATTGCCTGCCCGAGTCCGGGGTCATCACGACGATGCCCGCCAACATGACGTATGAAGAGGCCGCCGCCGTCCCCATCGGGGCCCGCGCTGCGCTGCATTTCCTGAGGAAAGCGAACATCAAAGCGGGCCAAAAGGTCCTCGTGTACGGCGCCTCCAGCAGCGTGGGGACGTTCGCGGTGCAGCTCGCGAAGCACGTTTATGGAGCCGAGGTCACCGGCGTTTGCAGCGGCGCGAACGTCGCGCTCGTGAGGTCGCTCGGCGCGGACACCGTCATCGACTACACCAAGGAGCGCTTCGCGGCGAGGGGCGAGCGCTACGACGTGGTCCTCGTGGCGGTCGACAAAGCCTCCTTCCACGACTGCATCGAGGTGCTCCAGCCCAAAGGTGTCTATCTGAACGTCACCACGCCCGTGCGCACCCCGGCCCAGCGGTGGGCAGCGCTCACGAGCGACAAAAAGATCTTTACCGGAGAGCACGCGCCCGAGACCGCCGATGATCTCGTGTTGTTGAAGGGGCTCATCGAAGAGGGGAAGTTGCGCGCGGTCATCGATCGGAGCTACCCGCTCGATCAAATCGTCGAGGCTCACCGGTACGTCGATCAAGGCCACAAAAAGGGCAACGTCGTCGTGACCGTGGCGCCTCCCTGACGCCCTGCGCGGACGACGGGCCGCCGCGTTGCGTTCTCGGCCGCGGTCCAATAGGCTGCGCCCATGAAGCGAGTCACAGGCATCGGCGGCATCTTCTTCAAGGCGCGCGATCCCGCGGCGCTCCGTGCTTGGTACAAGGAGCATTTGGGCATCGACGTGCAAGCCTGGGGAGGGGCGGCCTTCACGTGGTCGGACACCGGGACGACCATCTGGAACGTCAACGACGCTGACGGCAGCTATTTCGCTCCGAGCAAAGCATCCTTCATGATCAACTATCGTGTCGCCGATCTCCACGCGCTGGTCGCGGCCTTGAAGAGCGAGGGCTGTGAGGTGCTCGAGAAGATCGAGGAGTCCGAATACGGGAAGTTCGCTTGGGTCATGGACCCCGAGGGCAACAAAGTCGAGCTCTGGGAGCCGCCGCCCGGGCAGTGACGTGTGCGCCGGCGGGCCCGCCAGGGCCCGCCACCCGGTCGAGCAAGCTCACCCAAGCTCGCTGCTGAGCCCTCGAACGCACGGCGCAGAGCTCCTCGAATCGGTGACGGCGGGTGGCGGACCGCCACCCTCAAAGGCCCAATAGAGCCTTGAATTCTCGCGATTCCAGCGTGACCTCCAGCGGCACGACACGTGCGGAAGGGGCGCTCGTGGGCCGAGGGCGAGCGAGGCGATGGGGCTTCGCCGCGCGCCTCGCCATGGATATCGCCGTGCGCAACATCTATGATCACATCGCCAAGAAGATCGGCAAAGGCGCGCTCGACACCGCAGGGACCACGGTCACGCAATATGAGGTGTCGCGCGACGCGCAACACGCGGATCTCTGGCACGAGCCCGATCCGGCGCGGCGCGCCGAGCGGGAGAGGCTGGGGCTCCTCGGGGCGATCACCAACGGGCTGTGTCTCATCGATGTGTTCGGCCACGCGCCCGACGGCAAGGAGCTGCGCGCGTCGATGGGCAAACACTTCGCTTATTGGGAGGAGCGCTGGCGCAGGAGCCAAGCGCAACGCCGCCGGCAAAGGCCCGGCGGGGCGCCCCCCTCGCCGCTGAGCGAGCCTCACTTGTGGATGATCGCGGCCTCATTTTCAGCGCCCATGTTGGCCGCGATCCACGCGAGCCCGTCGCCTGAGCACCCCCGCGGCGTATACGTGCACGGAGGGGACGTGTACCGGACTGGCATCGTCGTCGCAAACGAGCTTCCGCGGGATCGGTCGACGTTGCTCGTGCGGTTGATGGCGGGCGGAGAGGTTCTTGGAGGTGCGCTCGATGACTTGATGGCGTTGCCGGAAGATGCTTTGGAGCATTCCATGGCGGAAGAGATTTTGGTACAAGCACAACATCGGTTGGGGAGAAAGCCGAGCCTCACGCGCGAAGAGGAGGAGGTCCACGTGAAGATGGTGATGGGATATCGCGAGCAAAAGCGGCTCGCGCGCGAAGAAGGACGCCAAGAAGGACGCCAAGAGGGCCGTCAAGAAGGCCGCCAAGAGGGCCGTCAAGAGGGTCGCCAAGAAGGACGCACGGAAGCAACAGCAAGGGCGGTGCTCGTCGCGCTCCGTGTGCGCTCTATCCCGGTCACCGACTCCGCCCAAGAGCGCATCCTCACCGAACGAGACCAAACGGTCCTCGACCGCTGGCTCGAAAGGGCCATTCGAATGACGTCCCTCGCCGATGTGCTCGGCGAGCCGGGGGAAGCGCAAAGGCATTGACGAGAGCGCCGCTCATCCGATGGGATGGGGGCATGCCGAAGCGCAAAGCCTTCCTCGCCGCCTCGCTGGTCCTCGCGTCCGTGCTCTCCCTCCATCGCGCCTGGTCCGGCCCCCCCGCCGCCGCGGTGCAGGCCCGCACGGACGCCGCGGCCAAAGCCTATACGCACAACGAAGCGCTCTTCAAGACCGGCAGGACGACCGTCGAGACCGTCTATCTCTGGTCGAAGCGATGGGCCGATGCGAAGGGCGGAAATGCGGCCGCCGGCGAGCACCTGAAACGAATGACGGACCTCGAAGCCAAGGTCGCGGCGCAGGTTCAGAGCGGCATGGCCACGCAGGCAGACGTCGCCGCCGCGGCCTATTACAAGGCAGAGGCCGAGATCCTCGCGAGCCCTTGATACGGAATCACGGCGGCGCGCGCTCTCCCCGGCTCATCCGTCCTCAACTTTGATAAGAAGCACCATCCATCCATGTCGATCGTCTCCGTGGTGCTCGCCGCCGGCCTTGGATCGCGGCTCGGCGGGCCCAAAGCGTTGCTCCTTTACCCGGGCCCCCACGGCCCCACGCCGCTCGCGATCGCCCACGCCGAAGCGCGGCTCGCGGCCGAGAGCGGCGAGGTGCTCCTCGTGGTGCGTGAGCGCGTCGCCGAGGTCCTCGCGCCGCTCGCGCCCCCGGGCGCGCGCATCGTCGTGTCGAACGCGCCCGACGCGCTCGGGCCCGCGGGCTCGATCGCCTGCGCCGCGCCGCTCGTGAAGGAAGCGGACGCCGTCGTGATCGCGCCCGTCGACACGATCCCCGCGCCGCCGTCGATCACGTCGGCGCTGATCGCCGCGCTCGATCGCGATCCTCTCCTGCTCGCGGCGCGCCCGAGCGTCGCGCGGCGCGGCGGGCACCCCGTCGTCGTGCGCCCCGCGGCGCTCGATCGGTTCCTCCGCGAAGACCCTCCGCCCACGCTCCGCGACGTGCTCCGCGCGCTCGGCGACCGCGCGGCCTGGATCGATCGCGAAGAGCCTTCCGCCACCGTCGATCTGGACACGCCCGAGGACGTCCTCCGCGCGCTCGGCGCGCCTCCCTCGTTCGCGGCGCTTGGTCCTTCCGCGCGCGTGCGGTAACGTGCCGCGCTCATGAAGCGCCAGAAGACGCTCACCAAACGCGAACGAAAAGCCCTCGCACCGCCGAAGCCGCAGGCCAACGCGCCCTCGCACATCCACTGCATCGCGTGCGGGAGACACATCGATCAACACGAATTCGAGCGCGGGCTCGCGCTCCTCATCCGCTGCGATCACGGCTCGCAGTTCCCGTCGTGCGCCGAGTGCGAACAGCTCTCGCGCGAGCGCGTGGAGACCCACGATCGCACGGGCAAGCCCGTCGAGACCGCGGGCGCCTGGCACTGACGAGGGCCGCGCGCGATCACCTCTTCTCGGTCGCGAGCACGACCATCGACGCGATCCCGAGCGCGACGCCGAGCGCCCTGCGCGCGGTGACGACGTCGCCGAACACGAGCGGCGCCGCGAGCGCCGAGAGCGCGACGCCCCCGCCGAGCACCAGCGTGCCCGTGCCCGCGACCGGACCGCCGAGCCGCAGCGAGGTGAACAGCAACGTGGTCGCGCCGCTGATGCACAGCCCCGAGACACACGCCCACACGATCCCCGCGGGCGTCGAGGGCGCCCCCGCGTTCGGCGCCGCGCGCAACGCCATGAGCGCGAGGATGCCGATCGCCGCGGTGCCTTCGAGGCACAACGCGCCCATCGCGTCCCCGATGCGACCGCTCGCCGCGCGCAACGTGAGGTAATGCGCGGCGATGCACACCGATGCAGCGAGCGCGGAGAGCGACCAAGCGGGGAGCGACGTGGACATGCCCCAACGCTACTCGCGATGTCGCTCATCACGAATCAAGAAGCCGAGACGCGGGTCGCGACTCCACCTCCGCGGGTCGCTCGATTCGCGCCGCCGCGAAGCATTTTACGCGCACGATCAGGCCTCCATCGGCTTGCTTTCGGCGCTGGATTTTGGAAAGGTTGCGCGCGCTTTACGAGGAGCCGCACATGGCAGGAATGGATGACGTCCCGAAGGAGATCCTTCACGCAGCCTACAAGCGTAACCCGCTTTATCTGCTGAAGATCCCTTTTGATTACGGGGTTTGGGCCGGCGCGATCGTCGCCATTTACAAAACGCAGGGCACGCCCTGGGCGATCCCCGTGGGCATCGCCTGCTCCGTCCTCATCGCGTACGTGGTCCGCGGGCTCGGCGCCATCGCGCACGACGCCGTCCACGGCAACTGCGCCAAGTCCAAAGCCCTCTCGTATTGGATCTCGCTCCTCTGCTGGGCGCCCACCGGCATGAGCGTCACGCTCTACGCCAAATATCACCTTCACCACCACCGCATCGCCAACACCTATCCTGACGTCGACAACTTCGTCGTCACGGATTACACGCGCAATCCCGCGCTCGCCAAGGTGCTGCTCGTGGCGGTCTACACCTTCGCTTACCCCTGGTATTGGCTCTCCATCATGCCGCGGTATGCGCGGCAGCTCTCGGCGTGGCACAAAGTCCGAATGAACCTGGAGCTCGTCGGCTTCTGGTGCGTGGTGATCGGGTTCGCCATGATGATGCCTTGGAAGGTCACGCTCTTCGGCTACGGGCTCCCCTTCGTCTTCGGCGCGTTCCTCGCCAGCATGACGTCGATGATCGAGCACTACGAGATGCTCCCCGGCGAGGACGCGTACAGCTCACGCACGTACGGCACGTCGGCGCACCTCACCAACCTCCTTTGGAACAACGTCACGTATCACAACGAGCACCACAAATTCCCGGGCATCCCCTGGTACAACCTCAAGAGCTTTCACCACGCGGCGTATCCCTATTACGACGATCGGGTGAAGGCCGAGTGCCACCCTTCGATTTACCGCCTCGCGCTCTCGCTCTACGCGCGCCTGCTCCGCTTCGACATGCAGAAGCTCGATGAGCGCTATCGCACCATCGACAAAGACGTCGAGCGCGAGAAGTGCTTGGCGCTCCCTGGCATCCAGCCCGAGAACGCCTAGCAGCGATCGGACGATCCTCCCCACCACCCACAAAAAAACATCGCGCGTGCCCAACGCGCGGGTTCCGGTTTATCCTGGTCCCGCTCCCCGCCATCCCGGGCGGGTGAGCTGCGCGGGGTTGTCCGCTCCTCGCACGCCGGCTAAGAGGCCCCACCACCGCCGTTCATGCTCGATCCCTCGGATGCCCCCACCATGCGATCGCGCGCCCGCATCGGGCGTGTGCTCCGCGACAAATGGAAGCTCGAGCAGCTCCTCGGTGTGGGCGGCATGGCCACGGTCTACGCCGCGACGCACACGAACAACGGCCGCCGCGTCGCGATCAAGATGCTCCACCCCGAGCTCTCGATGAACCCGGAGGTGAAGACGCGCTTCCTCCGCGAGGGCTACGTCGCCAACAAAATCGCGCACCCGGGGACGGTGTCGATCCTCGACGACGACACCGCGGAGGACGGCTCGGTCTTCCTCGTGATGGAGCTGCTCGACGGCCAGACGCTCGAGGCCCTGCGCGAGCGATCGGGCAACTCCATGCCCGCGGCCGAGATCCTATCCATCTCCGATCGCCTGCTCGACGTGCTCGCCGCCGCGCACGACAAGGGGATCGTTCATCGCGACATCAAGCCCGAGAACGTCTTTCTGACACGCGACGGCGCGGTCAAGGTGCTCGACTTCGGCATCGCGCGCGTGCGTGAAGCGTCGGGCGGCAAGATGACGATGACCAACGCGGGCGCGATCGGGACGCCCGCGTTCATGCCGCCCGAGCAAGCCCGCGGACGCTCCGAAGCCATCGGCGCGCACACCGACATTTGGGCCGTCGGCGCGACGATGTACACGCTCGCGACGGGCCTGCTCGTGCACGACGCCGAGACCGTGAACGAGCTGCTCCTCGCGGCGATGACCAACCCGGCGAGGCCGGTCGCGCAGGTCGCTCCGCAGGTGCCGAAGCCGCTCGGAGCCATCATCGACAAAGCGCTCGCGTACGAGCCGAAAGATCGATGGGCCAACGCGCGCGCGATGCAGACCGCGGTCCGCGCGGCGTACCAAGAGCTCAATCGCCCTCCCTCGCAGCCGCCTCCGCAACAACGCCCCCCCAACAAGCCCACGATCCGCCTCACGGACGACGAGCACACCGCCCTCTCCGAGATGCCGAACAGCGCGGCGCCGGGCGGCGCAATGGGCCGCTTGGGCGCTTCGGGCGGCATCAAGCTCGCGGCGGGTCAGCTCGCGCAGCTCGCGCAGGCGCCCTTGGGTCAGCCCTCCGCGAGCGCGCCCGCCGCGCCGCAAGCGGCCGCCCAGCAAGCCGCGCAACCCGCTCCGCAACAAGCCGCAGCGGCCTACGCGCAGCAAGCCGCGCGGGCCGCGCCGCAGCAGCAACAAGCGGCGATGCAGCAACAAGCAGCGGCGCAACAAGCGGCCGCGCAACAAGCGGCAGCACAACAAGCAGCGCAACAAGCAGCAGCACAACAAGCAGCCGCGCAACAAGCGGCAGCACAACAAGCAGCCGCGCAGCGCGCCGCTGCGCAACAAGCGGCGCAGCAACAGCAATACGCGCAGCAAGCCCCCGCGCAGCAGCCCAGCGCGCCGCAACAAGCCGCGACGACGCATGCTTCGGCGCAGTCTCCCGCGCATCCGCCCCATCGACCGCAGCAGCCGTCGTATCCGACGCCGCCGGTCTCCGTTCCCACGCCGCCGGTCTCGGTGTCGCCCGCGCTGAGCGCGCCGCAACCACGAGCGCCGATGGCGAGCGCGCCGGCGCTCTTGACCGCGCAGCCCGTGACGATGAGCGGCCTCACGCCGCAGGCAAAAAAGCGCTCCGGCGTGATGCTCGCGGTCGTGTCGTTCGTGGTGGCCGGCGGGCTCGCGACCGCGGCGCTCCTTTATGTGCTCCGCGACGATCCGCAGAAGGGCAAGCCCGCTGCGTCCGCGAGCGCGGGCCCCGCGCCCGAGCCAAGCAAGACCGACGTCGCGCCGACCACGACCTCGCCGCCCCCCACCCCGACGCCCGCGATGAGCGCGACAACGCCCGCTGCGTCGGCCACGTCGCCCGCCTCGCCGACGGGCACGACCAAGCCCGTGTCCCCGGTGATCAAGCCTAAAAAATCCAACGATCCGTTCGACAAACGAGACTGATCCCCAAGGCGCGATTGGGGCTATCATGCCGCGCCATGAAATTTCGTTGGGGCCTCGCGCTCGCCGTGCTGCTCGCTTCTGCGCCCGCATTTGGCCAAGGCAAGCCCAAAGGCGACGCGGACGCGCTCTTCAAAGAGGGCCGCACAGCCTACGAAAAGAAGGACTACGTCACCGCGTGCGAGAAGTTCGAGGCGAGCTACACGATCGAGCCCAAGACCGGCGCGCTCTTCAACCTCGCCTTCTGCGAAGAGAAGATCGGTCGCATCGACGCCTCGTATCGCCACCTCGAAGAGGTGATCCCCAAGCTCACCGACGAGCGCCTCCAGCTCTCGCGTGATCTGCTCGTGAAGCTCGAGCCCAAGATGCCGCACGTCGTGCTCCGCCTCGCGCCTGGAGCGCCGCCCGACACGCGCGCGCGCGACGGCGCGGGCGGCAAAGACATCACGCTCGGCCAAAAGGTCGTTCTGCTCCCGGGCGCGCACGACATCGTCGTGAGCGCCAAAGGCAGGGCCGACGCGCACGTGCGCGCGAGCATGACCATGGGCTCGACCGTCGAGCTCACCATCGCTCCGGGCGCAGCGACCGCGGGCAACGGCGACGAGCCGGGCAAGCCTTCTTCAGGCGGATCGAGCGGCTCCGTCCGCCGCGCGGTCGGCTTCGCGATCGGCGGCCTCGGCGTCGCGGGCTTCATCGGCGCGGGCGTCACCGGCGGCCTCCTCCTCGCCAAAAAATCCGAGGTCGACGCCGAGTGCCCGAACAAGCAATGTTCGCCCAAGGGCCTCGCGCTCAAGCAAGAAGCCGAGTCGAGCCCTCTGCTCCCCGCCAACACCGCGATGTGGGTCATCGGGATCGCGGGCGTCGCGACGGGCGTCGTGCTCATCGCCACGAGCGGCCTCGGCGGCGACAAACCCAAAGCCGCGGTGGTCCCGGTCGTGATGCCGGGCGGCGGCGGGCTCTTCGCGAGCGGCTCGTTCTAAGCGATCTCAAGAGCCAATCGCGCGCGCCGCTGTGCTAGCGTGCGGCGAGCCTATGCTTTGGATGTGGTACGTGGGGCCGATCGCGATCCTCGCGATCTACGCGTTGACGAACGTCCGCGACAAACGCCGCGACGCCGAGGTGGAGCGATGGCGCACCGAGGTGTGGCCGAGCCGCGACGGCGAAGTGGTGGTGAGCGCGCCCGACTACCGCGGCAAGCCCACGATCAAGCCCGCGCCCAAAGGCCGTGCGGCCAAGGCGCTCGCGGCGATCCCCGCCGCGCTCCATCGCATGGTCGATCTCGCGGGCGGCGGCCAGCGCATCGGCTTCTTCGAGCTCGTGCCCAAGCTCGCGTACCTCGCCGCGATGGGCGCGGACGCGATGAACGGCAGTGAGCACCAGACCGTGGCCGCCAAGCTCGAAGAGGCGGCGCCCAACTTCACCGTGCGCCCGCTGCCGTTCGTCGAGGGCGTGCGCGCGCAGAACACGGGCGTCTTGTTCAAGAAAGATCCCGAGTTCATGGCCGAGTTTTTGGTCGAGCCCTTCTTGGAGGACAGCGCGCCGAGCAAAGGCGACGTGGCCAAGGACATCCGCAAATGGCTCTCGCCGCCCATCCGCGCCGCGCTCTTGGAGCTGCCGCTCGTGTGGCTCCGCGTCGAGGGCAAGGCCATGGGCCTCACGATGTACGGGCGCGTGGACGCCGAGAAGATCCAAGCGCTCGTGGCCGCGGCCGACGTGATCTTCGCCGAGCACGGCGCGGACGGCGGGCCCTCGCTCCTCGGCGACGACAGCCAGCCCGAAGAGATCGCAGAGCCCGATCCCAAAGCGCCGAGAGCCGGCGAAGAGCCCGCGCCCAAGCCCGAGAAGGCGAAGAAGCCCGCGCCCAAGAAGAAGGCTTGATCGCGTGGAGATCGACACGAGCTTCGACGGCGGCAAGATCGACATCGTCGACGACGGCACCACCCCGGAGATCGAGCTCGCGCTCCTCCCCGACAACGCCGCGTCGTTCATGCAGTGGTTCGCGTTCGAAGCGCGCGGCGAAGAGGACGAGGCCCACGCGTTCCGCATCGTGAACGCGGGCGAGGCCACCTACGCGACGGGCTTCGAAGGCTACAGCGTCGCGGCGTCGTACGGCGACGACGCGTGGTTCCGCATCGACACGACGTACGAGGACGGCGCGCTCACGTTCATGCACGAGCCCGAGCAGCCGAACGTCCTCTACGCGTATTACCCGCTCTATTCGTTCGATCGCGTGGACGCGCTCATCACGACGGCCAACATGTCGGATCGGGTCCGCGTCGAGACGCTCGGCGAGAGCGCCGACGGCAGGCCCGTTCGCGTGGTGGTGATCGGGGACGAGCGGCCCGGCGCGCTCAAACTCTGGACGATCGCGCGGCAGCACCCGGGCGAGGTGATGGCCTCATGGTTCGCCGAGGAGCTGATCGATCGGATGACCGACGAGGACGACGACGACGCCCGCATCATCTTGGAGAGCGCGGTGCTCTACGTCGTCCCCGCCATGAACCCGGACGGCATCGTGCGCGGCAACCACCGCACCAACGCGACCGGGCGTGATCTCAACCGTCAATGGAAGAAGCCCGGCCGCGCGACGAGCCCCGAGGTCTTCGCGGTGCGGCGCGCGATGATGGATGGGGGGTGTGATCTGCTCTTCGACGTCCACGGCGACGAAGACATCCCGTACCTGTTTGCGGCCGGATACGCGGAGAGCCCGTATTGCCCGCCCCACATCGCCGAGCGAGAGGACACCTTCCTCTCGCGCCTTCAAACCATCGACCCGGACTTCCAGCGCGAGCAAGGGTATCCCCCGGGCGACGGGCCCGATCTGCGGATGGCCGGAGATTGGGCGCTCCGTCGCTTCGGGTGTTTGTCGCTCACGCTGGAGATGCCGTTTCTGGGCAACGCGAACCGCCCGAGCGAGGACCTTTGGATGCCGAGCGACTGCGCGTCGTTCGCGCGCTCCATCATCACGTGCCTCGCCGCGAGCATGGATGATCTGAGATAGCGAGCCTCTCCCCAAACAGGTTATCAACTGGCCTTGATCGGGATCTGACGGGGCTTGGCCGTGGGGGGCTTCGGCAGCTTGACCTTGAGCACGCCGTTGGTGAGCTCCGCGGTGATCTGATCGGCGTCGATCGTGAACGGCAGCGTGAAGCTCCGCTTGTACGTGAAGGGCGCGATCCCCTGCGCGTCGGCGGGCTTGCCCTCGATCGCGAGCAGGTTCTTCTCGACGTGCACGCTCAGCTGATCCTTGGGGACGCCGGGCATGTCGGCGAGCACCAGGATCTCCTCTTTGTTCTCGAGCACGTCCACCGCGGGGGCGTACGTCTGATTGCCGTTCTTCGTGTTGGTCTTTTGAAGGGCCGTGTCGCTCATGATTCCTTCTCCTCAAAGAGCTTTGGTGGTTTGGGCTCAGGACGCGCGCACCTGGATGCGTTGGGGCTGCGCCTCTTTGGCCTTCTCCAGGGTGATGGTGAGGACACCGTCCTTCATGACGGCGCCCGTGCGCTCGGGGTCGACCTTGCCGGGCAGGGAGAAGCTCTTCGAGAACTTCACCTGGGCGCGCTCGGCGCGATGAACGAAGTAGCCCTCCGGCAGGTCGCGCTTGCGCTCACCGCTCAGCGTGAGCACGTCCTGGTGGAGCGAGAGGGTGATGTCTTTATCGCTCATCCCGGGCAGCTCGGCGCGGAGCACGAAGGCGTTGCCCGCGTCGTGCAGCGAGACGCGCGGCGCGCCCCAACCATCGAGATCTTCAGACAGGTTCGAGAAGACGCCGCGATCTTCGAAGACCTGATCCATCCGGCGGCGGAGCTGATCCATGAAGGCAAACGTGGGATCCATATCGTAGAGACGCGACAGCATGGCATTCCTCCTCGGGGCAAAGGCATCTTGGCGCCCCTCGCGAGATTGAGTTTTTGAGGGGAGGATCGCCGCGGCGACGTGCCTTTGGAGCAATGCCATGCTCTTCGAGCGATGGCGCGCCCAAGGCAGATCATCACCTTGATGACTCCCTGTTTGATTTTGACCGTCCCAGCGGGTCTCGGTCGCGCGGCCAATCTTTGGACGCGACACGCGCCCTGTCAAGACCCGGTCCACGACTTCGACGCAAGACCGGAGCCAACCCCAGGTTCTTGCGGGCTTGCGCCTTTCCCGGCGCTGTGCTCGCGTGGGGGCGTGTCAGCCCCGAGCGTCCTCGTCGCCGCCGCCGTCCTCATCGAGTCGGGCAAGGTCCTCCTCACCCAGCGAAAGCGCGGGACCCACCTCGAAGGAGCGTGGGAGTTTCCGGGCGGCAAGGTCGAGCCGGGCGAAGACCCGCGCGCGGCGCTCGCGCGCGAGCTGCGTGAAGAGCTCGGGATCGAGGCCGAAGCAGGCCGGATCGTGGAGGTGACGTTCCACCGCTACGCGGAGAAGAGCGTGCTCCTGCTCTTCTTCGAGGCCGCGCGCGCCCCTGGGTCGCCCGACCCAAAGGCCCTCGACGTCGCGGCCTTCCGGTGGGCCGGCGCGGAGGATCTCCGCGATGAGCTGTTTCCGCCGGCCGACGTCGCGATCCTCGCCGAGGTGCGGAGGATGCTCGGCGGCGGATGAGCGCTCAACGAGCCTTCTTGCGCGTGGTCTTGGGAGGATTGGCCACGTGGGACGGGACGTAGGCGAGGCCCGCCGTCACGCGGATCCGCTCGGGATCGGGCTGGATCGCGCCGGTCACCGAGGTGACCGGATCGTTCGACTCGACCTCGATAGGCCCGATGTCGGGTGAGCCGTTCGCCGTCGCTCGCAAAGGCTTCTCCGGGTGGGCAAACATCGATAAGGCCCCTGCGGCCGTGAGCGCGCCGCCTCCCAAAGCACCATAAGCGAGCCGGCGAATCCGCTTCTTCTTGACGCCGACAGGGCAGTCGCTCGTGATGACGGTGCCGTCGGCGCGCTGGTAGAGCCTTACGCACACGTCGCCGATCCGCTCGCGCAACAAGCGCTCTGCGTCGGCGCGCGCCATGACCGAGAGGTTATAAACGTCCTTGTCGCACGCGGCGCAGTGACGCACGCGCTCGTCGCCCGTCATCTTCTCCCAGTCTTCGTGGCACGGGCTCGCGATACGGAGGTTGTCGAGCAGCGGTAACGACCGCTTGCGCGTCATCTCGTCGAGCTTTTGCCGCAGGGCGCGCGCCTCGCGCTCGGCCTCGGCCTGCTCTTGCTTCAGGCCTTCGAGGCGCTCGGCCTCTTTGCGGATCGCGTCGAGCTTCTGCTCGACCTCGAAGAGCCTCTCCTGAGACGCGTCGAAATCATCCCGGTAGGGTGCGGTCATGGTGGCACTCGGACGCACGAGCGCGCGAAGAGATTTGGCGACCGTCAAAAAACCTGAGACTCGCCCTCCGTCCCTTATACTGCCCCGCTGCCATGTCGTTCGACGTCACGACCCTGTCGATGACCGAGATCATCCGCCTGCAAGACGTGCTCTCGCGCGAGCTGCGCCGCCGCTTCGAACGAAAGCTCGCCCTGGTCTTCTCGGACATCGTCGAGTCCACCTCGTATTTTGCGCGCTACGGCGATCAGGCCGGCCGCGCCCTCCAACAACGTCACGTCGACATGCTGGGCCCGGTCACGACGCCGGACCGTGAGGGACGGATCGTCGACACCGCGGGGGACGGAGCCTTCCTCTGCTTCCCGTCGATGGACGCGGCGGCGCACGCGATGCTCGATTTCAAGCTCCGCCTCGCGGCCGACAACGCGGACAGGCCGCGCGACGAGCAGCTCGCCGTGCGCATCGGCATCCACTTCGGGCCCGCGCTCACCGACGGCCAGCAGGTGACCGGCGAGTCCGTGAACCTGGCCGCGCGCGTCGCGGGGTCGTCGCAGGCCGGCGAGATCCGCATCACGCGCGACGCGTTCCACGCCCTCCACGATCCGGCCATCCGATCGGCGTGCGCGCCGCTCCACACCATCGAGCTCAAGGGCGTGCCGCAGCCCGTGGAGGTGATGCGCCTCGAATGGATCGATCCTCAAAAATTCCCTGATCGCGTGCGGATCGAGGGCCACAAAGAGATCGCGCTGCCCCCGCTCGACACCATCACGTTCGGCCGCGTGCCCGAGGGCCCGGGCGTGCAGGGCAACGACGTGGTCCTCGACTTCGGCGACGATCAGCTCACGCGCCAGGTGAGCCGCTGGCACTTCGAATTGCGAAGGAAGGCCGAGGGCCTCGTGCTGCGCCAGCTCTCGGAGAAGACCACCGAGGTCGACGGCGTCGCCGTCTCGCGCGGCGGCGAGGCGCCCATCCGCTGCGGGAGCGTCGTGCGGATCGCGGGGCGCATCACGCTCACGTTCGACGCCTCGAAGAGCCGCAGCTCGGGCGCCGAGCACATGGCGACGTTGGGCGTCGACTGACGTCGATTGACGCATGCCGCGCGATCGGGCTTTGATTCCGACAGCGTGACGCCGAAGCCGCCGCCTACGAGGTTCGTCCGCGCGGACGCCGCGCTCCGCACGTTTGGAGCGCGCGCGCAGGTGTTCGGCGACGCGATGTGGCGGACCGATCCGCTCGCGGAGGCGGTGGTGAGCGCGTTCTCGGCGATGCCCCCGGGCAAGGGCCGGCGCATGCTCGATCGCGCGCTCGACGAGGGCATCGGCAAGGTACGAGGCGCGCCGCGCGCGCTCGCGGCGCTCCTCGAACAAGCGCAAAACCCTCCGTTTTGGGTCGATTTCGATCAGATCGATCGGGGCGGTCGCGTGATGCTCCGCGCGGGCTTCGCGGGGCTGCTCGCGCTCGGCGGCGGCTCGCTGCCGCTCACGTACGTGCCGCCGGCCGCGAACAAGGTGCTCGCGTTCTCGCGCAGGCTCGTCGAGATGGCGCCGCGGCGCATCCTCGACACGATGCGCTTTCACTATTATTCGTGCGCGCCCGGCGCGATGCGGCCCGGCGGCGAGGGCTTCAAGACCACGCTCCGCGTGCGCCTCGTCCACGCGCAGATGCGCCGCGTGCTCTACGCGTCGGAGCGATGGAACGACGCCTCGTGGGGCGCGCCGATCAACCAAGCCGACATGGCGTACGCCAACGTGCTCTTCTCGGTGTACCCGCTCGATTGGCTGCGCGCGATGGGCGTGCGCTTCACCGCCGAGGAGAGCGACGCCGCGATGCAGCTCTGGCGCTGGAGCGCGCACGTGATCGGCGTCGATCCCGCGCTCGCGCCGGCGACCGAGGCTGAAGCGAAGAGGCTCGGCGCGCTCTACGAGATGACGACCGACACGCCCGACGACGACTCGCGCGCGCTCGTCAACGCGCTCGCGACCGCGGGCGAGAAGATCCTCCGCGCGTACGCGGCGCGCGCGTCGGAGCCGCTCGCGGCGAAGCTCGCGCCGCTCCTGCCCGACATGATCACGTCGGTGATCCGCTTCTTCGTGGGCCCGGAGCGCGCGGCGCACCTGGGCCTCCCGGAGACGGGCAACCGCGCGATCGTGCCGCTCCTGCGAGCGCTCATCGCGCAGAGCGAGGTCATCCGATCGCGCTCGGCGAGGGCCGACGATCTCGCGCTGCGCGTAGGGGATTTCATGGAGCGCGCGCTCTTCGAAGGGGGCGTGCCCGGCGAGCACGGCGGCGCGCAGAAGGGCACCATCGAGGCGGTGCTCGGCGCGCAAAGAGAGAGATGACCATCCGGCGGAGGGACAATGAACGGCCCGCTCTCGTACTTGACCGAAGCTGATTGGCAGGCGCTCCGCGCGCGCAAGGTGGCGCTCCGCTTCGAGCGCGATCAGGTGATCGTGCGCCAAGGCGACGGGTCGCGCGGCGTGATGATCCTCGCGCGCGGATCGGCGCGCGTCGCGCAGGACCGCGAGGGCGTCGCGATCACGCTCGCGCGCATGGGCCCGGGCGAGGTGTTCGGCGAGATGTCGCTGCTCGAGGACACGGCCGCGAGCGCCACCGTGACCGCGGACGAGCCCTCGGAGATCGACCTCTTCGAGCGCGATCAGATCGAGGCGCTGCTGCGCTCGGATCCGGGCTTCTCCGCGCGCTTTCACCGATCGCTCGCGGTGCACCTCTCGCAGCGGCTCCGCGAGCGATCCAAGCGCATCGCCGAGCTCGACGCGCTCGCGACGGCGCGGCTCGGGCGCGCGCACACGACGCGCCTCGGGCACGTCACCTCGCGCCAGCTCCCTCCCCCGCTCGTCGCGGGCATCGACGCGTTCGGCAGGGCCATGACCGCGATCGAGGCGAAGCCGGGCCCGGACGCGTACAAGAAGGTGAGCGACGCGTGCGAGGAGCTCCTCGCCCTGCTGAGCCGCGCGATCGAGGGCGACTCGCTCTTCGAGGTCGGCTACGCGGACCTGAGCTCGTTCCGCGATCCGGCGGCGCTCGCGGTGGGCATCGGCGGCTACGTGTTCCGCAGGACGTTCTCGTGGTTCATGTCGGCCGCGACGCTCGCGCGGCTCTACATGAAGCCCCGCGGCTTCGCCGAAGATCACGCGACGCTCGCGCTCATCGACGAGGACGATCCCGACGGCGACGGCGTCGTGGGCCCGCTGCTCGACAAGTGGTTCCTCGCGAGGCCCGTTTGTCGCGCGCGGCGCGCGGGCCGCGACGAGGCGCGCGACCTGATCCGCCGCGCGGCCGAGGGCGCGGCGCAGGTCTCGGTGTTGAGCCTCGCGTCCGGCAGCGCGTTCGAAGCGATCGATCTGCTCGCGGATTTCCCTTCGCTCCGCCTCACGTGCATGGACCTCGATCACGAGGCGCTCGCGTCCGGCGCCGCGCGCGCGAACGATCTCGGCGCGGCGGCCCGCGTCGCGTTCGTCCACGGCGACGTGGTCCCGCGTGAAGGCTCGCAGGGCCCGTCGATCGGGCGCCACGACGTGGTCTACGCGCTCGGCCTCTTCGAATACCTCTCGGACGACGCGTGCGCGCGCCTCGTCGGGTGGGCCTACGATCTGCTCGTCCCCGGCGGGACGCTGATGATCACGACGCTCGCCAAAGGGGCCGTCGACGAGCCTTTCTTGGAGCACATCCTCGAATGGCACATGATCCCGAGGCACCCCGGCGACGTCGCCGCGCTCCTCGCGCGATCGCGCTTCGGCGGCAGCCCGCGCGTCCACGTCGAAGACGCCCACCTCTCGGTCGAGGTCGTAAAACCCTCGTGAGCGCGCGATCGTTGCGGAGCCGGGGCAAACTCCCGTAGAGTGCCGAAGCACGCGTGATTGGCACGACCCTCGACGGAAAATACGTAATTCAACGCTTGCTCGGCGCAGGCGCCATGGGCTCCGTGTACGAGGCGGAGCACAACGCGACGGGCCGCCGGGTCGCCGTCAAGCTCATCAGCTCGTCGGACCTGACGCGCGACGCGACCGTGATCGGCCGCTTCCAGCGCGAGGCGCGCGCGGCGGGCGCGATCGACACGCAGCACATCACGCAGGTGCTCGACGCGGGCGTCGACGCCGCGAGCGGGCTGCCCTTCTTGGTGATGGAGTTCCTCACCGGCGAGGACCTCCAACACCTCTTGAAGCGCACGGGGCCCATCGCGCCCGAGCTCGCGCTCCGCATCGTGGCGCAGTCGTGTTTGGGCCTTCAAAAAGCGCACGACGCGAACGTCGTCCACCGCGACATCAAGCCGGCGAACCTGTTCCTCGCCAAGCGCGACGCGGGCGAGATCATCGTCAAGCTGCTCGACTTCGGCATCGCCAAGGTGAAGATGGATCAGGCGCACGACACCGAGAGCGCCGGCCTCACCAAGACAGGCAGCATGATCGGCTCGCCGCTCTACATGTCGCCCGAGCAGGCGCGCGGCCACGTCAAAGAGATCGATCACCGCACCGACATCTGGTCGCTCGGCATCGTCCTTTATCAAGCGCTCTCGGGGAAGACGCCCTACCAGCACATCACCGCGCTCGGGCAGCTCATCCTCGCGATCTGCTCCGAGTGGCCGCAGCACATCCAAGAGGCGGCGCCGTGGGTGCCGGCCGAGGTCGCCTCCATCGTTCACCGCTGCCTGCGCCACAACCCGGCCGAGCGCTACCAGACGGCGAACGAGATGTTCCAAGCCATCCGCGCGCTGCTCCCGCAGGGGTGGACCATCTCGGAAGAGATGATGATGCCGCTCCACGAGACGGCGCGGAACCAAGTGGCGGCCAAATTCGCGCTCACCTCCGCGCTCTCGGCGGCGCAAACGGCCATCTCGCAGGGCGTCGTCAACGTCAACGCGGGCAGCACCGATCCGGTCGCGACGGGCGGACAAGGCGTCTCGACCGACGGCAAAGGCAAGTCGAACAAGGTCGCGATCGGCCTCGGCGCGGTCGCGGCGGTCGCGGCGATCGGGTTCGGGGTTTATCTCACGCGCAAGCCGGCCGCGGCCCTGCCCGCAAAGCAGCCCGACGCGGCGAGCGCGGTCGCGAGCGACACCGCGCCTCCTGCCACGTCACCTCCCCCGGCCACGGTCGCGGCGCCGCCCGCGCCCGTCGACAAGACCCCTCGTCGCGTAAAAGTGGTGATTATGCCGCCCGACGCGTCGATCGAGATCGAGGGCGTCAAGGCCATTGCCAAGAGCGGTTTGCTCGAGATCACCGGCACGCTCGGCAGCGTCCACCGGGTCAAGGTCTTCAAAGGCAAGAACGAGACGATCACCGACGTCATCGTCACCGAGGCAGGGCCGAGCCCGCCCAAGATCGAGCTCACGTTCGGCGGCAAACCCGGCGCGAGCGGCACCGCCGGCCCCGCTGCGCCTCCCAACAAACCGGGCATCATCAAACAGTTCGAATAAGCCATGATGAAGCGCGCCATTCCTTCGACCCTCGTCGCGTCGCTCCTCATGATGAACGCGATGCCCTCATGGGCACAGCCCAAGAGCCCTCCTGCTTCGTCCGCGCAAAAGCCCCCTGTCGGTCCTCCCGTCGGGCCGCCCGTCGGTCCCCCGGTTGGTCCCCCCGTTGGTCCTCCCGTCGCGCCGCCGCCCAAAGCCGACAACAAGCCTCAAGACGCTCCGCAGGTCCCGGACGAGTCCAAGAAGGCCGAAGCGAGGGCGCACTTCGAAAAGGGCCTCACGCTCCTTCAAGAAGAGGCGTGGGCCGCGGCGCTGGCCGAATTCCTCACCTCCCGCGAGCTTTATCCCACGCGCGCCGCCACCAACAACGCGGCTGTCTCGCTCCGCAAGCTCCAGCGCTTCGACGAGTCGCTCGACATGTTCGAGACGCTCCTCCGCGAGTTCCCCAACATCCCTCCCAACGAGCGCACCGCGGCCCAAAAGGAGGTCGCGGAGCTGCGAGAGCTCGTGGGCACGGTCGAGATCAACGGGGCTGAGCCGGGCGCGCTCATCACGATCGGCGGGCAGGCGAAGGGTGAATATCCGCCCATCTCCCCTCTCCGCGTGCCCGCGGGCACGCACCTCGTCCGCGTCTTCAAAGAGGGCTTTGAGCCGTTCGAGACACGCGTGGACGTGGCGGGCGGCCAAGCCGCGCGCGTGACGGCCAAGCTGCGCGCGCTCACGGCCTCAGGCCGGCTCAAGGTGGTTGAGCGCAGCGGCCGTGGGATGGAGGTCGTGGTCGACGGCGTCGCCGTGGGGCCGACTCCTTGGGAGGGCACGGTCTCGGTCGGCAATCACACGGTCATCTTGCGTGGCAAAGGCCGTATCGGCACACAGCCTGTCGCCGCCAAGGTCAAGTCGCGTGAGCTCACGGCGTTGAGCCTCAACGCCGAGGAGCTCGACAGCGCGCTCCGGGTCGAGCCCACGCCGCCCGGCGCCACGGTCGCGATCGACGGTGTCCCGGTGGGCAACGGGGTTTGGGTCGGTTGGCTCAAAGCAGGTGCGCACAAGGTCGAGGTGACGACCGAAGGGTTCTTGCCGGTCGCGCGCGATCTCAAGCTGGAGCGCGGCGGGCGCGAGCAGCTCGCCATCAAGCTGGAGCGCGATCCCAACGCGGCGATGTGGCGCAAGCCCTCACGGTGGGTGTTCGAGGTGAACGCGGGGTTCGCCATCGTTCCTTCGTTCGGGGGCGAGGTGGCGGGCGGTTGCACGGGCGCTTGCTCATCGTCGCTCGGGCTCGGCGGTCTCGGGATGTTCCACGCCGGGTATCAGCTCGGATCGGGCTTTGGCTTCGGGCTCGGGCTCGGATACCTGTTCACGACCCAGAGCATCACCGGCCGCGCGACCGAGCTCGTGCCGTATTCGCGCGACGGGCAGCCGCCTCCGCAAAAGGGCACGGCCGACGATCAGCTCCGGCTCAGCTCGTTTTTGGGCGGGGCGAGCATCTTTTATCGCCTCGGCGACAAGGTGCCTCTGCTCTTCCGGCTGGGCGTCGGCGTGATGGTGGGCCGCCTGCGCGACGAGCGCAAAGGCAGCTTCAAGACCAGCGCGGGCAAGACGTACGACGCCTTCACCGTGGCCGACGTCCAAACGCCTATCTCGATGTACATCGATCCTGAGGTGAGGGTCGGTGTGCGGCTCGGCGAGCACGTCGATTTGAGCGCGGGTGTGCAGGTCTTGATGATGCTCGCCATCAAGCGTCCTTCGTGGAACCAAGCCATCGAGGTGAGCGCCAACACCGATGGTGTCGGCACCTACGCCTCGCAGGCGACGCTCGGCCAATTCGTGTTGGGCATCGTGCCGAGCGCGGCGCTCCGCTACGATTTCTAAAGGCCCCTGGGCCCCAACGCCATCACGGCGCGCCCTGCCTGCGCGCCCGCGCGAGCTGCACCTCCATCCACGCGCGCGCCCCTCGATCATCGCTCAACGCGGTGAAGATCATCGGCCCTCGCGCCCACGCGACCAGCGACTCGCCGCCCGCGCCGGTCACGGACACGCTCGGTCTCTCCGCGCCCAAGAGCGCGACCCCGCTGATCGCGCTCATCGCCCACTTCCCCATCGCGCCCGCGTCGCGGACCTTGATGTCGGTGGAGCGCAGCCCGGCGATCGGCATCACGCCGGCGCGCCCCTCCGTCCTCATGAACGCGACGCCCCGCGCCTGCGCAGGGACGATGTCGTCGAGGTGGGCGCGCGCCTCCTCGGCGTGATCGGCGTACAAGAGCTCTCCAACGCAAAGGACCAAATCGAGCGATGAGAAGGAGACCTTGGAGGCGTAACGGCCACGTTGGCGCTCGATCCACGATCGCCGCCGCTCGCCGGTCGCCCCGATCTCGAGCATCGCCTCGGTCGTGTGCCGCCGAAGGACGTTGCGAAACCCCTCGTGCGAGACCACGCCCTCCTCGACGAGCGCGCTCGCGAGCGGCCTCCGCTCTTGCCTGCACACGTTGTAAATAGACTTGATCTTGGCCTCGTCCGCGGCGCTCACGGACTCTTCGCGGAGCAGGTCGGTGAGGCGATGGCGCATCCCGCGCGCGACGGCCCAACAAACCCGGCCCTCATCGAGGAGCACGGTCCCCACAGGGTCCTTGGGATCTCCATAGAAGAAAGCCCCCGTCGAGCCGGGCTTCACCACGTCGAGCCTCTCGAAGACGTCCAGAGGGTGCTTTACATCCGTGACCGGCTTGCTCTGCGCGAAGGCGCTCATGGCGTTCAAAGGGCCGACTCCACGGAGGGCAACGACATACGCGCTTTGGACAACACCATCCCGAGGTTCGCCGAGACCTTGCAGACCGCGACGAGCACGAGCTCCTCCGCGATCGCGCAGCGCTGGAGCACGTGAAGGAGGTTGTCCGAGAAGATGACGATCTCGCGGAAGGAGCTTGGGCCGCCCTCGTCACCCCCGCGCGCCGCGCGCCACATCGCCTCGATGGCCGCGACGTTGCTCCCTTGAAAGAGGTCGCCGCTCGCGACCGCCACCAGATCGAGGATTTGTTGGGGAGGGATACCCACGGTCTCGATGCCGAGGAGCGTGCCGGTCGTCACGTCGACCAGACCGGCCGCCACACACTCAGGCACGTTCGTTCGTACGTCGGCGAGGGCACGTTCGAGGCTCATTGATGTGATCATCGGACGCTCGCCTACCCGACTTGAGTTTTTTATGCCCTTTTGAACAGGGCACGAATTACCCGTTCCCCCTGAAACGAAGCCCTTTTCGGGGAATGGACACCCGGCTTCGCCGGCCGCAGGCGCGGCCCGCGACGGGCGTTTATTCCGCCGCAGGGGGCTTGTGCGTCGCGCGGTGGTGAAGGGCCATATGCCCGCGCTGGATACCCTCCGTCGCCAGCGCACGCAACGCAGCCATGTTGGTCGCGAGGCCGGCCGCGCCGACGATCATGGCGAGCTCCGCCGCGGACTCGATGCCTGCGAGGGCGAGCGCGAGCTTGGCCCCTTTGTGCGCGCGGAGCGCGCCGCCCACTACGCCGAGCGCGAGCGGCATCTCGATGACGCCTTCGAGCGTGCGCTCATCCGCGGAGAGGCGCCACGTCGCGAGCGGGCCATACGTGCCCGAGCGCGCGGCGTATGCGTGCGCCGCGGCCTCGATCGCGCGCCAGTCGTTGCCCGTCGCGAGCACGACGGCGTCGACGCCGTTCATGATGCCTTTGTTGTGCGTGACCGCGCGGTAGGGGTCGCGCTCGGCGAAGCGCGACGCCGCGACCACGCCGCGCGCGGCGGTGAGCCCGTCGGTGCGATCGCAGCTGAAGCTCTCGACAGGCAGCGACGCGGTCACGCGCACGAGCCTTCGATCGCAGTAGTTCGAGAGGATGCGCAGGCCGAGCGCGCCGCCCGCGAGCGACGCCACCGTGGGCCCCAGCGCCTCGGCCACGGTGTTGAGCATGTTCGCGCCCATCGCGTCGCACACGTCGACGATCACGTGCGTGACCACCATGCCGCCGCCGATGTCGCGCACGTCGATCTCGCGCGCCCCTCCGCCGCGCGCGACGATGCCGGGCAGCGCCGCGTTCGCCTGCGTCAAGAGCCCCTCGGCCGCGGCGACGATGCGCTCGATCGCGGCGGGCGCGTCGGGCACGTCGTGAACCTCGATCTGCGCGATCATGAGCGGAGGCGTCGTCTCGGCGTAGAACCCGCCGCCTTCGCGCACGCGCTTGGCCGCGTGCGACGCCGCCGCGATGACGCTCGGCTCCTCGATCGCCATCGGCACGAGCACGTCCTCACCGTTGATGCGGAAGTTGAGCGCGACCCCGAACGGCAAGCCCAACGTGCCGATCGCGTTCTCGACCATCTTGTCCGCGGTGTCGACGTCGAGCCCGCCGCGATCGAGCCACCCTGCGAGCTCGTCCTCGGGCAGCGCGAGCAGATCGGCCAGCATCCTGCGCCGTGCATGAACGTCGAGGCGGCGGAAGTTGGGGAGGGCGGAGGTCTTCATGATCGGCCCCTCTTAGCAGACTCCTCCGCGGATCAGCAGGTCTCGCCTTTCGCCGTCTCCCTTCTTGAGCTCCCGCCGCCCGAAGCGCGTCACTGACGTGCTTCTACGCCGGCGGCGCGCGCCTCGAAATGCGCCGACAGGATCGCCGCAGCGCCCTCGTCGTCGCGCCGGGACGAGAGAGCGCGCGCCGCCTCCCTCGCGGGCCCCGCGAGATCGAGCGCGTCGTAGAGGTGCTCCGTCGCCTCGCCATAGGCGCGCTGCTCGTCGTCGCGGAGATCGCCGAGCTTGCAATCCTCGCCGCTCGCTGCGGCGACCTTCCTGCGCACGGCGAGCTTGATCCTGCCCTTCAGCGCGGCGAACAAAAAGACGGGCGATCCGTTCATGTCCGCGAGGACGTGATCGCGCTCGTGCGCCCACGTCGCGTCGAAGCCCTCTTCGAGCGCGGCCCACGCCGGGCCTTCGAGCGCGCGCGCGAGCGCCGAGAAGAACCCGACTTGACCCTTGAAATAAAGGGGATTGGCGAACTTATCGAGGTGGCAGAGGTCGTGGACGGCGAACGAGAGCCCGTCGTGATGGTACGGGTGCGCGCCCTCGGGGAGATCCGCGTCTTCGATGAGCGAGATAAAACGCCTTCCTTTTGCCTGGATCGCGAGCATGTCGAGCACGCTCGGCAAATGATGGACGACCAGCCCCGGGTGCGTGCCTTGATGGAGCCCCACGAGCGCGGCGCCCACCTCGGGCCTGACGCGATGGAGCGATCGCTCCGCGAAGAGCGTGAGGATGGGCGGGAGATCGCCTTGCGCTCTTCGCGCGCGCGGCGAGCCTTGGAGCCAGCGAGGGCCGGCCGCGAGCCTCACACGGCTCGCGACGAACACCGCCGCGAGCTCCGCCGGACCGATCTCGCCGCGCGCGTACGCCGCCTGCGCAGCCGGCCACGAGAGCGCCTCGGCGAAGCGATCGGCCTCTTCGGCGCGGCGTCGCGCGCGCGCGGCTGCTCCTCGGCTCATCGCGCGCGAGCATACAGAAGAAAGCCCTTCGCGCGCTCGCGGGCTTGGGGTTCAATGCGCGCCCGAGCCCGAGGAGGTCATCACGCATGCTCGTCCGCGCCGCCGTCGCCCATGAAGCCCAAAAGCCGCTCTCGATCGAGATGGTCAATCTGGAGGGCCCCCGCGAGGGAGAGTGCCTCGTCGAGATCAAGGCCACGGGCGTTTGCCACACCGACGCTTACACGCTCTCGGGCAAAGACCCCGAGGGGCTCTTTCCATCCATCTTGGGCCACGAGGGCGCGGGCGTCGTCGTCGAGGTCGGCGCGGGCGTAAAGGGCCTCAAGAAGGGCGATCACGTGATCCCGCTCTACGTGCCCGAGTGCCGCGCGTGCGACTACTGCCTGAGCCGCAAGACCAACCTCTGCCAAGCGATCCGGCTGACGCAGGGCCGGGGGCTCATGCCCGATGGGACGAGCCGCTTCTCGACAAGTGGTGGCAACGGCAGCGGCAAACAGGTGCTCCACTACATGGGCACGTCCACGTTCTCGACGTACACCGTCGTGCCCGAGATCGCGCTCGCGAAGGTCCGCGAGGACGCGCCGTTCGACAAGATCTGCTACATCGGCTGCGGCGTCACCACGGGCATCGGCGCGGTGA
>CAYTJL010000097.1:15197-31637 GCA_964437785.1 uncultured Polyangiaceae bacterium | reverse complement strand
CGTCGTAAAGCCCATCACGCGGGCTCCCACCTTCCACCCCCGGGGCTGGTGCGCTACCACGCGCGCCGATGAGCACAGAGGCCCCCGCCCGCTTCCCCGGTGACCCTCCCCTCACCCCGGAGATCATCCGGTCGCACAAGCTCTCGGAGGACGAATACGCGCGCGTAGAGAGCGCGCTCGGCCGCGCGCCGTCGTTCACGGAGCTCGGCGTCTTCAGCGTGATGTGGAGCGAGCACTGCTCGTACAAATCCTCGCGCGTCCACCTCGCGCGCCTCCCCACCAAGGGCCCGCGCGTCATCCAAGGGCCGGGCGAAAATGCGGGCGTGGTCGACATCGGCGACGGCTTCGCGGCCATCTTCAAGATGGAATCGCACAACCACCCGTCGTTCATCGAGCCGTACCAAGGCGCGGCCACGGGCGTGGGCGGCATCTTGCGCGACGTGTTCACGATGGGCGCGCGCCCCATCGCCAACCTCGACTCGCTGCGCTTCGGCAGGCCCGATCACCCGCGCACCCATTCGCTGCTCGCCGGCGTGGTCGCGGGCATCGGCGGCTACGGCAACTCGATCGGCGTGCCCACCGTGGGCGGCGAGCTGTTCTTCGATCGCGCGTACGACGGCAACATCTTGGTGAACGCGTTCACGTGCGGCGTCGCGCGCACCGATCGCATCTTCTACGGGCGCGCGAGCGGCGTCGGAAACCCTGTGATTTACGTGGGCGCGCGCACCGGACGCGACGGCATCCACGGCGCGACCATGGCCTCGGACGAGTTCTCCGAAGGCGGCCCGAGCCAGCGCCCCACCGTGCAGGTCGGCGACCCGTTCATGGAGAAGCTGCTCCTCGAAGCGTGCCTCGAAATCTTCGCCGAGGACCTGCTCGTGGGCGTGCAAGACATGGGCGCCGCGGGGCTCACGTCGTCGTCGGTCGAGATGGCAGGCCGTTCAGGCAGCGGCCTCGACTTGAACCTCGACCTCGTCCCGCGCCGCGCCAAGCGCCTCTCGCCGTACGAGATGCTCCTCAGCGAGTCGCAGGAGCGCATGCTCATGGTCGCCAAACCAGGCTCGGAAGAGCGCGTGATCGCGATCTGCAAGAAGTGGGAGCTCGAAGCCGCGATCATCGGCAGCGTCACCGACACGGGCCGCTGGGTCGTGCGCGCGACCCCCGGCTACGATCCGCTCGCGCCCGAGCCCATCGCGCGCGATCCCCAAATCGCCTGCAATTTGCCGGTCGACGTGCTCACCGACGCCGCGCCCAAATACGACAGGCCGCAGCGCGACGACGCGTCGCTCCCCGCGCGCTTGGCCTTCGATGCGAGCACGATCCCCGATCCCGCGTCGTGGTCCGAGGAGCTCGTCCGCATGGCGGGCTCGCCCAACCTGGGCTCGCGACGCTGGATTTATAGGCAATACGACCACATCGTGCGCGGCGGCACCGTGGTGAAGCCCGGCAGCGACGCCGCGGTCGTGCGCGTGCCGTGCGAAAAAGACGGCGTCACGATCGACAAATTCCTCGCGTTCTCGGCCGACTGCAACGGCCGCTTGTGCGAGCTCGATCCGTTCAACGGCGCGGCCCAAGGCGTCGCCGAGGTGTGCCGCAACCTCGCGTGCGCAGGCGCCGAGCCCATCGGCATCACCGACTGCTTGAACTTCGGATCGCCCGAGCGCCCCGAGATCATGCGGCAGATCGCGCGCGCCATCGACGGCATGGCCGCCGCGTGCGACGCGCTCGCGGTGCCGATCGTGAGCGGCAACGTGTCGCTCTACAACGAGACCGACGGCCGCGCGATCTTGCCGACGCCCACCGTCGCCGCGGTCGGCCTCGTGCGCGATCCCGACGACGTGACGCGCATGGCGTTCCCCGAAGCAGGCCTCTCCGTGATCCTCCTCGGCCCGAGCGAAGGCGGCGATCTCGGCGGCTCAGAGTACCTCGCGTCGAAGACGGGCGAGGTGAAGGGACGGCCGCCCGCGCTCGATCTCGACGCAGAGAAGAGGCTCCACGCGCTGCTCCTCGACCTGTGCCGCGCCCGCCCCAAGCTCGTTCGGAGCGCGCACGACATCTCCGACGGCGGGCTCGCGATCGCGCTCGCCGAGTGCGCCACGGGGACCGACGACCCGCGCGCCATGATCGGCGCGAGCGTGGATCTCCCGAGCGATGAAGCGAATTCGCGCGCGCTCTTCGGCGAGGCCATGGGCCGCGTGATCGTGACGGCCAAGGTCGCCGACGTGCCGCGCATCGTGAAGGCCGCGCTCGAGCACGGCGTCACCGCGCGCGCGATCGGGCTCACGGTGCGCGACAAGCTCTCGATCTGCCGCGGCGATCAGGTGATCGCCGAGGTGTCGCTCACCGCGCTGCGCGACGCGCGCGAGCGCTGCCTCGACGCGATCACGGGAGGCTAGCCATGCCGAGCGAACGCCCGCCGCCTTCGACGATGCGATCCCCTTTGCAGAGCAGCAACAGCGAAGGGAAGCTCAAGCGGCGCGACGACTGGGTCGCGGGGGCGCAGGGCGCGCCGCCCGGCACGCTCGTGGTCACCGCCGAGGGCGGCGTCACCGTCCATCTCATCGACTACTGCGCCGAGCACGTGATCGAGAAGGACATCCAATCCATCGACGAGGCGGTCGAATATCTCATCGACGACACGCCCTCGATCACGTGGGTCGACGTCCGCGGCCTCGGCGATCGAAGGACGCTCGAGCGCATGGGCGAGATCTTCGGCGTCCACCCGCTCGCGCTCGAGGACGTGGTGAACGTGCCGCAGCGACCCAAGACCGACGTCTACAAAGATCAGCAGCTCATCATCGCGCGCATGGTCGAGCTGCTCCCCGATGGCACCACGCACACCGAGCAGCTCGGCATCTTGTTCGGCAAGAACTACGTGCTCACCGTGCAAGAAGAGTCCACGCGCGACTGCCTGGAGGTCGTGCGCGATCGCATCCGCAAGTCGCGCGGGCCCATGCGCACGCAGGGCGCCGACTACCTCGCGTACGCGCTGCTCGACGCCACGATCGACGGCTTTTACCCGGTGCTCGAAGCGCTTGGCGAGCGGCTCGAAGACCTGGAGCTCGTCGCGGCGGACGCGCCGCGCCACATGTCGCGCAAGATCCACGACATCAAGCGCGAGCTGCTCAGCGTGCGCCGCGCGATCTGGCCGCAGCGCGATCTGCTCAACACGCTGCTCCGCGACGAGTCCCCGCACGTCACCAAAGAGACGCGCGTCTACCTGCGCGACACGTACGACCACGCGGTGCAGGTGATGGACATGGTCGAGACCTTCCGCGAGATCGCGTCGGGGCTCATGGACCTCTACCTCTCCGGCGTCTCGAACCGGATGAACGAGATCATGAAGGTGCTCACCGTGATCTCGACCATCTTCCTGCCGATGACCTTCATCGCGGGCGTCTACGGCATGAACTTCGAGCACATGCCCGAGCTCAAGTGGAAGCTCGGCTACCCGATGGCCGTCGCGTTCATGGCGCTCAGCGTGGGCGGGCTGCTCTTTTATTACTGGCGAAAGGGCTGGATCGGCTTCCTCAAGACCAGGCGCGACGAGTGAGCGACCGATCGTTCACGATCGCCTTCTTCGGCCTCCCGCTCGCCGCGCTCCTGCTCGCGCACGACGGCCATCACGTCGCGCTCGCCGCGCTGAGCCGCACCGACACGCCGGGGCGACGAAGGCTGCGGAGGCTCCTCGGCGACGCGCGCGTGATCGACAAACCACGCGTGAATTCGGCTGCGTTCGAGGCGCGCATCGAGGCCGTCGCGCCCGATCTGATCGTGAGCTGGTTCTGGACGACCAAGCTCCCGATGTCGCTCGTGAACAAAGCAAAGCGCGGAGGCATCGGCGTTCATCCTTCGCTCCTCCCTCGCCACCGCGGGCCCGATCCGACCACGTGGGCGATCCTCGCGGGCGATCACGAGACCGGCGTCACCGTTCATCGCATCGAGGCCGACTACGACACGGGCGCGATCCTCGCGCAGGAGAGGCTCGCCATCGATCCTTCGTGGAGCGCGTGGCAGCTCGCCAAGGCGCTCGATCGCCCGTCGCTCCGCGCGCTCCGCGCGACGGTCGCGCGCTTGTCGCGAGGCGAGGACGTCCGCGCGACGCCGCAGGACGACGCGCTCGCGACCGAAGCGCCCTTCCTCGAAGACGACCGCGCGGCGATCCGATGGAGCGCGCCGACAGCGCAAATCCTCTTGCAAATAAGGGCTTTTTCGCCTGCGCCCGGGGCCTTCACCGAGGTCGTCGGGCGCGCCGTCGTGATCACCCGCGCGCGCGCCGCGCACGCGTACCCCGAGGGCCTCGCGCCGGGCGAAGGCGCGGCGATCGGCGATCGCGCGATCGTCCGAACGGGCGACGGAGCCATCGAGCTCGTGCTCGGTGAGATCGACGGATCACCCGCGCGCGGAGAGGACTTCGCGCTGCTCCTGCGCCATTCGATCCCCGGTTGGTGATAGGCTGCGGGCGCTCGGGAGGAACCGCGATGTCCGATGCCGTCCAGCTAGCAAAAGCCGCGCGTGAGCGGCTCGCCGCCGCGCTCAACGCGCTTCAGTCCGCGCCGGACGTGCCCGACGCGCTGATGGAGGTCGCGGAGCCGATCGCCAAGGCGATGAGCGTGCTCCATCGCATCGAGCGGACCCAAGGCGCGGACCTCGAAGGTCGCGACAAAGCGCTCGAAGGCGTGCGCGCGGCCCTCTCGCTCGTGCAAGCGGTCGACGTCCCCCACGCCGCGGTCGACGCCGTGCTCGAAGCCGTCGCGGGCTCGCTCAGCAAGGTGCACGCGCTCACGCGCATCCAAGCGCCCGCGGCTCAGCCTGCGCCTGCGCCGCAGCCCGCCGCGCAACCTGCTCCGCAGCCGATCGCGCCTGCCCCTGTCGTCGCGGTCGCGCCCGCTCCGCAGCCCGTCGCGCCTGCGCCGGTGATCGCGCCCGCGCCTGTCGTCGCGGTCGCGCCTGCGCCCGTGATCGCGCCTGCGCCCGTGATCGCGCCTGCGCCCGTGTACGCGGTCGCGCCTGCTCCTCAACCGATCGCGCCCGCGCCGACGCCCGCGCCGGTCTACCAGCCTCCTCAACAAGCCGCTCAAACCCCGGTGAGAGCAGGGCCGCACGGCACCATCCCCATCCCTCAAAACGTGGCCCCGCGCGAAGCGTACGCGCCGCCGCAACAGCAGGCTCAGCCTGCTCCGCAGCCCTCACCGCGGCCTCAACCTGCTCAGCCTTCGCAGCCGCAACAACAAGCGCGGCAGCAGCACCAACCGCGGCCCACGGGCCCCGCGATCGACGTCGAGCTCGGCACCAACAGCGCGTCGAACTTCTACAAAGGGCTCGGCGGCAACGACGTGATCGAGCACGGCGGCATCTTCGTCGCGACGTACAAAGTGCCGAAGCTCGGATCGACGGTGAGCCTGCGTGTGCTGCTCCCCGGTGACTACGAGTTTTATGCGAGCGGCGTCGTGCAATGGACGCGCGAAGCAGGCTCGTCCGAGCCCGGCTTCGGCGCTCGCCTCACGCAGATCTCCCCCGACGGACGCCAGCTCGTGTACCGCTACACGCGCAACCGCGAGCCGATGTTCTACGACGATCTGTGATGGGTCGCGGCGCGCGCGCAGCGGGTCTCCTCCTGTCGGTCGCGTGCGCGCTCTCGCCTGCGATCGCCCGCGCGGCGAGCGATCCGAACCTCGATTGGTGGACGATCGAGACCCCTCACTTCCGCGTTCATTACCCGCGATCGATCGAGCCCGTGGGCGAGCGCGTGGCCATGCTCGCCGAGTCGATCCACGACCGCCTCTCGGGGCCGCTCGGCCACGCCGCGTCGCGCACCGAGGTCGTGATCACCGACGACACGGACGCGGCGAACGGATCAGCGACCGCGCTGCCGTACAACACGATCCGGCTCTACGCGACCGCGCCCGACGACCTCTCCCCGCTCGGCGACTACGACGACTGGTACCTCTCGCTCTTCACGCACGAGTACACGCACATCCTCCACGTCGACAACATCTCGGGCCCCGCGCGCGTCGTCAACGCGGTGCTCGGCAAGACGTACGCGCCGAACCAAGCGCAGCCGCGCTGGCTCTTGGAGGGGCTCGCGGTCGTCGCCGAGTCGCAGCACACGAGCGGAGGTCGCATCCGATCGAGCCTCTTCGACGCGCACCTCCGCGCCGACGTGCTCGACGACAACATCGCGACCATCGATCAGTTCACCTCGACGCCGATCCGCTGGCCCGGCGGCTCGCTCTGGTACCTCTACGGATCGCGGTTCTTGCGCTGGATCAGCGACATCTACGGGCCCAACACCATGCGCGCGGTGGCGGCGGACTACGGCGGCATGACGCTGCCGCTCGCGATCAACCGCGCGATCCGGCGCGTCACCGGCAAGACCTACGAGGAGCTCTACGAAGGCTTCAAGGACTCGATCAAACGGCTCTACAAAGAGCAGGTCGCCGAGGTCGAGCGGCGCGGCCTGCGCGAAGGCGAGCGCATCACGAGCCACGGCCGTGACGTGTATTACCCGCGCTTCATCCCCAAAACAGCGCGCCGCGGCGCGGGCGAAGAGATCGTGTATTACCGCGCCGACGCGCACGAGCGCGCCGGCCTCTACCGCATCCCGCTCGCGGCCAACAAAGACAAGAAGCGGCCGAGCGAGCTTTGGGCGCGCACCGCGAGCACGGCGAGCCCCGCGTTCGGCGACAAGGGCGACCTCTACTACAACTCCGTCAACCTCTTCCGAAACAGCTATTACCGCGAGGATCTCTATCGCATCCCCGCGAAGGAAGACTCGAAGACGGGCGACGAGCCTTTCCGCGCGAGGCTCACCGAGGCTCGCCGCGCCTATTACCCCGACGTGAGCCCGAACGGGCGATCGATCACGTACGTCGTCAACAACGGAGGTACGACGCACCTCGCGATCGCCGACCTCACCGCGACGGGCGAGATCAAGCGCGAGCGCCTCCTCGTGCGGAGCGCGCGCTTCGAGCAGGCCTATACGCCGCGCTTCTCGCCCGACGGCAAGACCATCGCGTACAGCGCGTGGACGACGGGCGGCTATCGCGACGTCCGCCTCGTCGACGTCGCGACGGGCAAATTCACCGAGCTGTTCCACGACCGGGCGATGGAGATGGCGCCCGTCTTCTCTTCCGACGGAAAGACCCTTTATTTCTCGTCGGATCGATCGGGCATCTTCAACATCTACGCCTTCGATCTCGAGAAGCACACGCTCGCGCAGGTGACCAACGTGCGCACGCTCGCGGTGCAGCCCGCCGTCAGCGAAGACGGAAAAACCCTTGTTTACGTGGGTTATACGACCAGCGGCTACGACCTCTTCGCGATGCCGCTCGATCGCTCGCGCTTCCTCCCGGCGCCGCCGCCTCGCGCCGAGCGGCCCGCGCCTCCGCCGGAGCCCGCGCCCGCGAGCTACAAAAAGAAGCGTTACAACCCGCTCCCCACGCTCGCTCCGCGGAACTACTTCTTCGAGCTCAAGCCCGGGAGCTACTCGTCGAACGCGCTCACGTTCACGACGACCGGCGGCGACGCCGTCGGTCTGCACTCGCTCGACGCCGCGCTCACGCTCGATCCGGGCGCGCCCGCGCCCTCGTTCTCGTTCGGCTACTCGTACAACCGATTGCCCTTCAATTTGAGCGTGCGCGCCTTCCACAGCGTGGTGCCGCGAGGGTTCAAGCTCGGCGACAAAGACACCACGTACGACGAGCGCAATTACGGCGTGACCGCGGGCTTCTCGTTCAACCCGGGCGAGGAGTTCGCGGGGCACTCGCTCGGCTTCTCGGTCACCGTCGCGAGCTTCTACGGCTCGTTCCCGGTCGGCGCGGGCCTCGATCCGTATTCGCAGATCAACACGGATCCGCAGCGCGGGACGCTCGCTGTGATGCACCTCGGGTACAGCTACTCGAACGTCGAAGGCAGCATCCAGACCGCGGGGCCTGCGCGCGGCGTGTCGATCCGGCTCGGCATGGACTACGCGGACACGTCGCTCGGATCGAGCTACACGGTGCGGACGATCAACGGCACGGTGACGGGCTATCTGTCGATGCCGTGGCCCGCGTACCAGACGCTCGCGATGCGGCTCTCGGGCGCGATCTCGAAGGGGAGCTACCCGCGCGGCGGCGCCTATTCGGTGGGCGGCTACGACCTCGGCGGCATCGGCCCCACGACCATCCTCTCGGGCGCGTTCGACGGCGCGTTCGTGCTGCGCGGGTATCCGGCGCGCGTCTACGCGGGCTCGGCGTACGTGCTCGCGAACCTCGAATACCGCATGCCGATCGTGCGCATCGATCGCGGCCCCTCCACGCTCCCGTTCTACTTTCGGAGGCTCGACGCGAACGTGTTCTGGGACATGGGCGGCGCGTTCGAGAAGCTCGACGTGCGCTCGTGGCGCTTCTTCAAGGACAAGGCGATCCTCTATGCGCCCGGGCTCCACACGGCGATCGGCGCGGAGGTGTGGCTCGGCTTCACGCTCGCGTACATCCTGCAAATGCAGCTCCGCGTGGGCTACGCCTACGGCTTCAGCCCCGAGGCGATCCCCAACGGGCAGCCCTACGGCGTGCTCTCGGGCGCATTCTGATCGCGGAACTTGGCCTGTTCGATCGAGCGGCGTTACCGCACGTTCGATGCGCAAAGCTCCTTCGATCTTCGCCGCCCTCTCCGCCGTGATCGCGCTCGCCGGGTGCATGGGCCCCGTGAGCTCGGCGCAGAAGCTCTCCGACGCGGCGTACGAGCTCAACACCGCGACGCGCTTCGGTCGCATGGACGTGGCGCTCGAGCGCGTGAAGCTCGGCGCGCGCGCCGAGTTCGTGAAGCGTCACGCCTCGTGGGGGAAGCGGATCCGCATCGTCGATCTCGATCTCGGCAGCTTGAGCTTGGCCGACGACGGCAGCGCGGACGTGGTCGTCGTGGTGTCGTGGCACCGCACCGATGAGGCGATGATCCGCACGACGAGCGTCGCGCAGAAGTGGAAGCAGCAGCGCGGCGACTGGTGGATGGAGAGCGAGGTGGAGTCCGGCGACGAGGGCCTGCTCGCGGCGCTCGACAAGCTCGACAAGCTCGAAAAGCTCGACAAAGCAACTCTGCCGAGCGAAACCGACGGCCCGCCCAAGGGTGCGCGTGCGCGCACCCGCGTGATCTATGAAGAGTGAGCGACTAAGACGCGCTCTCGGCGGGGGCCGAGGAGATCTTCTTCTCGCGCGTCTTCTTCGGCGGCGCTGCCTCGACCTTCTTGTTGGCCACGCGCTTCGCCTTCTCGCGCTTCTTCTTGGCGACCTGCGCCTTGCGGCGACGCATCTTCAGTGAATTTCGGCGATCACGAAAACCCATGATCTTGTTCGCTCCGTGCTCCGTTGGAAGGGGCGCGGACCTTAGCCGATGCAGGCGTCTGACCGCAAGCTTCGAGATCAGCTCCCGCCGACCGCTCCGTCGAGCGGCGTCGCCTCGCGCCCGCGCAGCTCCAGCCGATAGCGCGAGTTCACGGTCTCGATGTAGTAGACCTCGCGCCCGGCGAGCCGCAGCACGCGCTTGACCGGCGTGGTGACGTACTCGTGCATGCCATCGGAGAACTCGATCACCACGACCGACCCTTTGCGTGGTGCCCTTACGAGCCGGCCTACGACCGCTCGCGACCCCCTCCCGATCTTGCGAAGCACGACCTGCACGCTCCAAGACTAGCACGGCCCCTCGACGCGGGTACAACCACGCAGCACGAGCGACCAAACTTTTTTCGGCGCCGGCAGGGGGGCTGTGCCGCTGCGGAGCCCTCCTAGCTGCGCGAATGACACGGTGGAGAAGCCCGGCTCGACGAGGACCTCCCCCCCTTTTTATGTCCTCACCGAGCGCTCCTATCCTGTTCGGAGGATGGATGTTCGTTGCAACACCGAGGGGCGAGCGGGCGTACAAGCTCTTCGGATTGTCGCTGTCGCTCGTGAGGCGATAGCGATGCTCCAAGCGCGGTAGAGTCACCCCATCATCGAGGCTCGCTCGATGATCGCGGCGACGTGCTCGGCGCCGTCGCCGGGATCGACGAAGGTGTCGGGCATCGCGAAGAGCCGCGCGAGGCCGTCGCGCACCAAGCCCTCTCCTTCATGCGTGCCGAGCGCCGCGCCGTCGACGTGGACCGCGGGCGCGTGGCGGTCGATCCATCGATCGAGCCAAGCACCCTCCGGGAAGTCGTCGCGCGTGGCCGCGAGGACGCGGGTTTTGTGGCGCACGGCCTCACCGTAGGTGCCATATCCGGGCTTGCCGAAGAGCGCGTCCGCGGCGGCGAGGAGCGCGACGAACGGCGCACCTTCGACGAAGCGGACATCGGGCCTTTGGAGCGGCGGCAGCGGCGGCGACAAGATCCATACGATACCTGGCACGCGCGGCAAACGCCTCTCCAGATCGGAGAGCCCGCAACCGCCGAAGGCCGCGACCACGGCGCGATCGGAGGGCCCGAGATCAAAGCTCCTTCGGACGGCGTCGCGGTCGGCGTCTGCCCGGCGCACCACGGGCGGCACCTCGGTCACGTCAGCGAACCCCATGAGCGGCACACCCGGCTGGAGCAAAACAGCCCTCGTCGCTCTCGCGTGCCAGGCGAGGAAAGTGTCGCGAAACGGCGCAAACGCAGGATCGCTCTCGGCGTAAAACGCATAGATGGCGGCCCAATCGAAGTTGCCAATCGCCACGCTCGGCACACCGAGCCTCGCCGCCGCGCCCATCGCGACAGCGGGGATGTCGGCCACGATCACGCTCGGACGAAGGGGCGCGAGGCGCGCGGCGAGCGCGCGCTCGGCCGCCTCGGGATCGCGGTAGAGCGCGTCGAGCGCGCGGATCGTCGCGTCGCGATCCATGGTGAGGCTGTCCTTCTGGACGAGCCCGACGTCGGCGCGCACGGACACCACCTCGACGCGCGCGGCGAGCGGGCCCAAGTACCCGGCAAAAGCCTCTTGGGGAGCGGCGGTGAGCGCGGTGATATGTACGTCTCGGTCGCGGACGAGGAGGCGGCGCATCACCTCCATCTCGCGGCTCGCGTGGCCATACCCGTGGGCGGAGATCACGAGCACGATGTTCTTGGGCCGGCTCATTCATGCTCCGCGCAGCGCGCGCCAAACGTCGAGGAGGCGCTTCAAGCTCGGTAAATGATCCGTCTCGGCGCACCTATCGACGAGCGCGCCGAGATAACTCTTGTCCATGACGATCCCCGGGTGCTCTTTGCTGTAGGGCCTGCCCTGCTCCGCGAGCATCTCCTTCAGATAATCGAGGTGAAAGCTCATCCGCGTGACGTACCCCGGCATCGCCGTCATTTGCTCGGGGCACCCCTCGCTCACGTCGTAAAAGCTCTTCATCGCGACGAGCTTTTCGGACTGCGGGTTGCGCCGGAGCATCTTGCGATGTCCCAGGAACCACGTCTCGATGCAACAGTTCTGAATGACGACATGGCGCCCGAGCCCCGGGCACCGCGCGAGCACCTGTGTGTCGACGACGGCCTCTTCGAGGGCGGACGAGACCTCGACGAGCCTCTCGTCGTGCTCCTTCTCTTCGGCGTCCACACAAACGAGGAAATGGTCGAAGCTCCCGTGATCGCGGATGTCGGAGAGCGCGTTACGCATGCGCCGCAGATAGGATGGATAGCCTCCTCCGCGAAAGATGAAGATATTGTCCCCCCGAACGTCGCTCAGCCGCTCCACCTTTTGAAGCGAGGGGAGCGCGTGATCCATCCATGCAGAGTAGACCTTGGGCTCGGTGCGGTTGCCCTCCACGAGGAGGTAGAGGTTCATCCGATCCCCTCGTCGAACTCGCGGAGGTTCAGGAGACGATCGAACGCGTCGTGGTGAGAGGCCTCTTGGAGCGCGGGGATGTCACGGGCCGGCACCATGCGGACCGTGGCGCCCCGCCGCTGCACGAGCTTCCATGTCTTGATGGGGATGCTGTTGATGATGTAGGGGTGATGGCTCGTGAGGATGAATTGAATGTCCGGGGCCCTGCCGAGGATAAACTCGGTGACCTGAGGCATGCAGTTCTTTCCGAGGCTGTTCTCGAACTCGTCGATCATCACGACGGTCCCCGGCGGCGCGAGGAAGATCTCGACGAGATGCATGAACGTGCGCAGCATCCCTGATGAGATGACCCCCTCGGAGATCCAGTGATCGTTCCCGCGCTCTTTGAGGCTCAACGAGAGCCCGCCGATTTCGAAGGGGACCGGAGCGTCGCTCGAGCCCCGGATGAGGATATCGGAGGAGCGGAGCTCCCTCGTCCGAACGACATCCACCGAGGGGAAGATGCTCTTGAACGTCGATTGGACCTCTCGCCATTGCTCAGGACAAGCTTCTTGGAGGAGATAGGCCTTGAGGATCGGGTGCGCGTCCACGTTCCTCCGCAGCTCCTCGAAGGTAGGCATTCGCCGCTTGAGCTTTTCGAGGCTGCTCCTGCTGATGATGAGGGACTCATGCGCGTCCGCGCTGAACAAGAAGCTCTTGAACGCAGCGCGGATGGGCCGGATGCTCCCCTCCTCCGCCAAGAGCTCGAGCGCGCTCTCCGACGATTTGAGGCGCGGCACCGGGCTCCCCTCGAAGAGGAAATCGCCGTTCCGGCTCACGAGCTGGCGATCCTCGTCGACCACCACGGTCTCTTGTTTGAAGTGAATGGGGGAGCGCGTCGGCTGCTCGCTCTCGTCTTCCTCTCCGCCCGCCCCGCCGTCGACACGACCGCTCCATCGATAGGAGCGCCCGTCGTGGCGGAACGCGATGCTCCACGAGCAAGCGCCGATGTCGTTCTCGGGCTGTCCCAGCGCGAGCGCGCGCACCTTCTGGATCGCGCGGAGGATTTGGGTCTTCCCGACACCGGAGACGCCGACGAGCAGGTTGAACGCATCGAACGATGCCTCCGAGAGCGTCCACCCAGTTCGCCGGTCTTCGAATGAGAGCTTGTCGATCTGCACGGGCGCAGTGTTTCGCGGCATGGGAGCGGACGTCAAGCGGGTGCGCAGCGCATATGAGAGGTGCGCTTGTAATCTTCGCGCTTCGGGCTTCGCGCGTGTTGAGGTAAAGGGCGGCATGCCGCTCGGGTTCGTGGTCATCTTCGCGGCCTTGCAAGGGCTCGCGGAGGGGCTCGGCGTTTCGGCGTCGGGCCACGCGGCGGCCCTCGCGGTGTGGATCACGCCGAGCAGCGGCGCGCGATCGCTCGCGGCGTTCCTCGACGCGGGCACGGCCGTGGCGTTGCTGTTCGCGACGAGGCGGCGCTTCGTCACCGCGTTGACCGGGGGCTTTCGCGCGATCGCGCGGCCGGCGCTCTTCGGCACCGCGGCGCGCGACGCGGCCGTGCTGGTGACGGCCGTGATCGCGAGCGTCGTCGCGGGCCTCGCGCTCGCGCCCGATCCCGAGGCGTGGCACGGCGCTCCGCTCATGACGGGGCTCGGCCTCCTCGCGGGGAGCCTCGCGCTCGCGAGCACCGAATTTGCGCCCAAGCCTCACCGCGACATGCCCACGATCGCGGGCGCTTGGCTCGCGGGCGCGGCGCACGGCCTCGCGATGTTCCCGGGCGCGTCGCGCATCGGCGCGATCCTCGTGGTGCTCGTGTGGATGGGGATCCACGCGGAGCGCGCGGTCGAGATCGCGGCGCTCGTGACCGTGCCTTCGCTCTTGATTTCCGCGGCGCGCGGCGCGCGCGGAGCCACCGCCCTCGGCGCGGGGACGCTCGCGGCGGGCCTCGTGATCGCGCTCGTCGCTGCGCTCGCGGGCAACGCGATGGTGCGCGCGCTCGCCGCAAAACGTAGGGTGAGCGCGCTCGCGTTGTGGCTCTTCCCGCTCGGCCTCGCGATGGTCGCGTACGCGCGGGCGCTCCCGAGGTAGGCTCCGCGGCCCATGGTCAGGCGACACGTCGAGCCACCGCGCGATCTGGATGGGCTCCCCATCGTGAGCCCGCTCGAAGAGAGGCTCGCGCGCGCCGCCGCGATCCTCGCGACAGCGTGGTTCGTCCTCGCCGCGATGTGGGAGCTGTTCGGCCCTGTCCTCGCCGGTCATTACGCATCTTCGGCGAGCGTCGGGATCATCGCCGAGAACATGCTCCATCACAAGATCGCAGGCCCGGTGTGGGACTACACCGCGCAAAGGCCTCCTCCGTCGTCGTATTATTGCCATCACCCGTGGGGCATCTTCTGGTCTACCGCCGCGGTGATGGCGATCGTCGGGAGGCACGATGTGGTCTGCCGGATCGTGCCCGTGCTCTTGAGCGCGATGACGCCGCCTCTGCTCTACGCGATCGGCAAAGCCATGTGGCGCCCCGCGGCGGGCGCGGCGGCCGCGCTCGGCTTCGTAGTGCTGCCCATCACCCTCGCGTTCGCGAGCTTCAACGCGCTGGAGGTGCCGGTCATCGCGTGGTCGCTGCTCGCGCTCTGGGGTTATGTGAGGCTCTCGCAGACAGGGAGACGAACGTACCTCTGGGCCTCGGTCGCGGGCGCCTTCTTCGCGCTCAACGCGGATTGGCCTGCTTTTTTGCTCATCGGCGGGCTCTTGGGCCTCGCGCTGATCCGCCTCGCGCTCATGCCCCGCGCGCTCGGCCCCATCGCCGATCGAGAGCGGTTGTGGCGGTGGTGGGCGCTCACCGCCGCTGTCTCGGTGGGGACGTTCGGGCTCTACGTCGCGCTCTTTCAGAGCGCCGGCAAGCTCGGTGATCTGCTCGCGAGCTATGGAATGCGGTCGTCGGGCAACGCGGCGCCGCTCACGCAGGTGCTCGCGTCGAGGCGTTATTGGATCGAGCTGTCTTTTACGCCCATCGCCATCGGGCTCGGCAAGGTGGCGGCGGTGGTGGCGTTACTCCGGTTTTTGGTGCTCCGCCGCGACTACGAGGCCCTCCCGCTCCTGGTGCTCGCGATGGCCGCCGTGCAATACCTGCTCTTCAAGCAGGGCGCCGACATCCACGTGTTTTGGCCCCATTACTTCGCTGCCTTCTTTGCGCTCGGGCTCGGCGCGCTCGTGGCCACGGCCGCGCCGGCGCTCGATCCCATCCTCCGGGGGCGTGACAAGGGCGGTTTGCTCGCGCTCGGGGTCGCGGCGTTGCCGGTCGTGGCCATCGCGCGGGACGGGATCCCCGCGCTCCGTTATGCGCACGCGACCGGCGGGCGCTTCAACGAGAAGGGGCTCATCATCGAGTCGGACGGCGCCAAGACCGCGTTCTTGAAGCACGTCGTGAGGGGTGTCCCCAAGACGGTCCCTGTCGACATGCACGAAGGGATGAAGCACACGTGGGCGCAGACATGGGCGCTCGGGGGGAGGCCCGTCGCGGCGAACCGCCCGCCGCCCGAGCGCGGGGGCGCGATTTACGTGGCTGACACCACGCTCATGCGCGACGCCCAACAAGCGGACCTGGCGCGGCGATACGCTATCACGGCGGTGGGCCCTTATTGGAGGCTGTCGGCCAAAGAGGCTTGGGCGCCCATCGAGGGGTGGTCGTTTGTAGAGCGCGAGCCCTCGTGGTGGTCGTGGTATTGGGTGACCGGCACCGAGCCCGAGCGGAAGATCACCAAAGATGCTTACTGGACATGGCAGCTCCGTGTCCACTTCGACCAGCGGGCCGAGGCTCCGGCCGAGCCGCCGGCCACCTTCGAGCAGAAGCTCATCGCGCACAACATCGCCGTGGCGGCGGGGGACGGGCCGAGAGCGAGCGCGATCCTCGCCGAGATCGAGCGCGATCTCACCAAGGTGAGGGCGTCGTTCGACGACGGCACCTCTGTCGTCGGGACACGTTATGAAGACGGCGCGAGGCCGCTCCTCACCATCGTCCTCAGGGCCGGCGGGCCCATCGAGGGAGACGCGCACCTCTCCGTCAAATCCAAGGTGATCGCCAAAGCCCCTTGGTCGCTCACCATGGCAGATCCCACCGATCGCGAGGTGGGGTTGCCCCTGCCCATCTCGCCCGCTCGGTGGAAGAAGGGCTTTTTGTACAGCGATCGGGTCCCCATCCAGAAGCGGCCCGGCACCGAGGTGTTCCGAGCCTTCTTCTCGGGGCGCGCCAAGACACCCAAGCTCCTCGGGAGCAAGAGCGGCGCCTTGGACGTGCTCACGCTGCGGTGAGCGTCACTCGCCCTTCTTGCCGAAGATCCGTTGAAAGAAGCCTTTGATCCACGCCCAGAGCGCGGCCCAAAACAGGCCGCCCGCGTCGAGCGGGGCGTTGTCCTCGTGAGGACGTGGCGCGAGCGCGGCGCGCTTGGCCTTGGGCTTCTTCTTTTTAGGCTTTGCAGGAGCGGCGTTGGCGGGCTCCTCGGAGATGGCTTTGGGCTCCTCGGTTTTGGCAGGCTCCTCTGCGCTTAAAGGCTCCTCGGCCGGAGCCCTCGGCTCCTCCGCCTTGACGGGCTCCTCCGCGACGGCCTTTGGCTCTTCTGTTTTGGCAGGCTCCTCGGCCGGCGGGGCTTTGGCAGGCTCCTCGGCCGGCGGGGCTTTGGCAGGCTCCTCGGCCGGCGGGGCT
>CAYTJL010000097.1:0-15097 GCA_964437785.1 uncultured Polyangiaceae bacterium | reverse complement strand
TTTGGCAGGCTCCTCGGCCGGCGGGGCTTTGGCAGGCTCCTCGGCCGGCGGGGCTTTGGCAGGCTCCTCGGCTTTGGCAGGCTCCTCCGCCTTGGCGGGTTCTTCCGAGATGGCCTTTGGCTCCTCGGCTTTGGCAGGCTCCTCCGCTTTGGTGGGCGCCGCCTCGGCTTCTTCGTCTTCCTCGTCTTCTTCGCCGGCGCGGGCGAGCTCGGCGCGCATCTTGTCGGCGAACTGCTTGAACATCTGTTTGGAGATGCCGACCATCATCCCACGCCCAAAGCTGACGAGCTTGCCCGCCAGATCGACGCGGGCTTTGATGAGGATCTCGGCGCCGCCGCCCGGGGTGGCGAGCACGCGGCTCTCCATGGTCATTTTGGCCGAGCCCGAGCCGCCTTTGTCGTTGCCCGTCCCCACGAGCTCGACGCTCCGCGCGGCCTCATCCACCTTGTTCATGGTGGCTTTGCCTTTGAATTCCATCGTGACGGGCCCGACCTTGACCTTCATGGCGCCAAGGAAGGTGCCGTCCCCCTCGGCGCCGTCGAACCGCGCGCCGGGCAGGCACGACGCCACGCGCGCGGGGTCGAGCAACAACGCAAAGACCTTGTCGGGCGCCGCGCTCACTGCGATTTTCTCTTCGATCTCGAGCGTGGACATAAGCCCTTTGAGGTTAAGGTTGTTTGTTGTTCTTGGCCTGCACGGCGACCGCGATCGCGAAGATGACGCCCACGACGACCACGCTGGCGCACATCACACCGAGGTTGCCCCGGGCCTTGATGTAGATGAAGGGCGCGAGCGCGATGAGCGCGATGACGCCGCCCATCATGGAGTAAGGGACGCTCCCCTGCGCCTTTTTAGCCTGCGTCGTCGCGGCGGCCGCGTCCCCCTTGCCCTTGCAGCCAAAGCACACCTGCCGGCCCGCACCGTCGTAAAAGCTCGACGCGACAGGGAACCTGCCGCTGCAAACCTCGCAGTTGAACGAAGGCGGCTCGGGCTTGGGCGCTCGGTAGGCGTCGGTCACGCTCCATGAGATACCTTGCGCGCGAGCGGACGGGGAAGAGAAAAATGGGGGGTAGTGCCGCTGTGTCCCTTCTGAGAACAGGGCTATCGGCCAAGACCACCCTACGTGCCTATCTCCCAAGACGACGATCCAACAGGGCTATCGGCCAAGACCCCGCCCAGCGTGCCTATCCGTCAAGACAACTACCCAGCAGGGCAATCCGCCAAACCCCGCCCTGCGTGCCTATCTGCGAAGACTCGCGCCCTGCGGGCCTACATCACCGCGCCGAGGATCTCGCTGAGCGCCGCCTCATCGACCACGCCGACCAAGAAGGCTTGCACGTTGCCCTGCCGATCGATCACGACGAGGCTCGGGAGCTGCTTGACTCCATACGCCTCCTGCGCTTTGCCGTGCGGATCGTGCACCATGCGGTACGAGAGGCCCTTCTTGCGCGTGTACGCGCGGATCGCCTCCGGGCTGTCGCTCGTGTTCACGCCGAGCACCACGAGCCCCTTCTTCTCGAAGCGACGCGAGAGCCGATCGACGATGGGCGCCTCGACCGCGCACGGGCCGCACCACGTGGCCCAAAAGTCGAGCAGCACGGGCTTGCCCTTGAGGTCCGAGAGCTTGATCTCCTCGCCCCCCGCCTCCCCATTCGCGACGACCTGCACCACGGCCTCGGGCGCGGGCTTGCCGATGGCCGAGCTGCTCGCGGCCGTGGCCAGACGGGGCAAGATCGCGAGGCCAAACAGGCCCGAAAGCCCGAGCAGCACAGCGATGGAAGGGTAGAGAATTTTGCCGGAGTAAAACTCGGGAACGGCCATGGTGCTCCAGGTCTCTCATAGCAGCTTCTTCGAACGCTGCTTCCTGTTATCGTGCGGCGCCGAAGAGGCTCACCAACCGAGAGCCCGCACGAGAACGAGGGATCATGCTCGATCGCCGAGAGTCACCTCCTACTACGCCACGTACCCCCGCGCGCCCGCTCCCCCCGCCCCGCAGGCGACGATCGCGCGTAGAGCGCTTGGAATTCGCAAAATTCCCACCCGATGACGCCGACCTCCCGGCCGGCCCGCCGCAGGCGCCCGCAGGCGGCGGCTTCGCCGACGACGGCGACTTCAAGAAGGGTCGCTTCAGCCCGGTGTGGATCCTGGTGGGCGTCGCGATCGTCGCGCTCGGCGGCCTGTTCGCGTACTTCGCCGTGCGATCCGAGCAGACGAAGATGACCGTCCCGCAGATCGCGAACGAGAAGAAGAACATCTTCGTCTTGCCGGTCAAAGATCAGATCCCGCGCTGGCAGAAGTGGGCCGCCGTCGAGTCGGGCGAGCCGTCGCTGCAACAAGAAGCCATCGTGCAGCTCGCGTGGGCCGAAGATCCGAGCGGCATCGACTACGCGATCAAGCTCCTCGCGCTGCCCGATCACCGCGTGAAGGGCACCGCCGCGCAGGTGCTCGCGTATTGGGGATCGCCCAAGGCCGACGCGGCCAAGCCCGCGCTGCTCGCCGCGCTCAAAGAGGCCGACGACAGCGACCGGCCGCAGATCACGTGGGCGCTCGTCGCGCTCAAAGAGCCGCAGGTCTTCAAGCCCGCGATGGAGCTCTACAAGGGCGGCTTCCTCTCCAAGGTCGAGCGCCTCGGCGGCGGATCGGCCTTCGATCCCGAGAAGATCGTCTCGCTCGTCTCGCTCGACGAGGTCGCGAAGCTCGCCGACGACGCGAGCCCCTCGGTGCGCCAGCTCGTCGCGACCGCGCTCTCGAAGGACGCGAACGCCAAGTGGACGAGCGTGCTCGTGAAGCTCGTCAAAGACAAAGACCCCGAGGTCGGTCGCGAGGCCGCGACGGGGCTCGGCCGCATCGCCGACGAGGCCGCGCGCGCGCCGCTGCTCGAAGCGCTCGCGTCCGCCGATAAAGACAGCCGCCAGAAATTCTTGGAGGCCCTGCGCGACGGCATCGGCGGCGAAGGGCTCGTGCTCGCGCTCGAGAGCATCAAGAACGATTCGGAGGAGCGCGCGTGGTTCCAGACGCGGCAGATCATGGAGATGCTGCGCGACCTCGCGGACCCGCGCGCGGCCGACGCGCTCGTCAAATGGATCGAGACCAAGAAGCCCCCGATCCACTGGATGGGCGAGGCGGGCACGCGGCTCGCCGAGGTCGGCGACATCCGCGGCGCGCAGTACATCGGCCTGCGCATGAAGGCCGACCCGACCAAGCTCTACCAGCAAGCGAAGTTCTGGGAGGCCGACGAGGGCGGCCATCTCTCGCGCACGGATCTGCCGCGCGTCGTCGGCGCGCGCATGCTCGCGGACCTCGCGATGATCCACCAAGAGAAAGACAAGAAGGCGCAGCTCAAAGAGGCGGCTGAGGTCTCGGTGCTCGCGTGGATCAAAGACAAGCCGCAGCCGCACGCGAACGGGCTCCGCTTCCTCGCCGCGGTCGGATCGGAGAAGGCGCTGAACGACATGCGCGACTGGGCCTTCCCCAAGAAGGAGCTGCCCAAAGAGGGGCAACAGCCGCCGTTCCCGTCCGAGTTCGAGACCGCCCAGAGCGCGCTCCGCTACATCGGCATGATGAAGGACGAGCCCTCGTATCCGAAGCTCTTGGAGCAGTTCAAGCGCAAGAAGGATCGGCGCATGGTGATCACGCAGGAGGGCCTCGAAGGCGCCGGCCTCGCGATGCTCGGCATGTCGCTCCGCGCGGTCGCGGTCGGCGCGGCGCAGGGCCTCGCGCAGTGGGGCGACGGCAAGGCCGTCAAGCCGATGATGGAGCTCATCGAGGACGAGACCTGGCACGAAGAGGCGCGTCAGGCCGCGTGCGAGGCGCTCGCGTGGTGCGCCGACGACAAGACCATGATGGAGGTCGCGAAGAAGGCGAAAGAGTACGCGAGCAAGAAGGAGCCCACGAAGCAGTTCATCGGCGGCTGCTACGCGCTCGGCCTCGCGATCAAGCCCGCGCCCGCGGCCGTTCCGCAGCTCGTGGATCTGCTCGTGACCGACGTGGTCCTGCCGGTGCGCGTCGCGGTCGCCCACGCGATCGGCGTGAGCGGGTTCGACAGCGCGGTCGAGGCCAAGCTCTTCGAGAAGCTCAAGGACAAAGAGCTGCGCAACGTGGCGGCGCTCGCGCTCATCTTGGGCGGCAGCTCCGAGGTCGCGGCGCGCACGGTCGCGATGTTCGGCGACTTCGACAAAGAGGCGCTCGACGACCTCAAAGACCATTACTTCCGCGCCTTCGGCTATTGGTCGGACGAGGACTTCAAGAACGGCAACCTCTATCGTTGGGTCGCGAACGCCAACGCCATCAGCCGCGTCAAGGTGTTCGACGCGCCCCAAGACTGGGCCCGCCAACGCCTTCAAGCGCAGTTCGACAACCTCAAGTTCGACAACGGCCCTCACTCCGAGACCCGCGTCGTGCTCCGTTATCGGCTCTACAAAGAGGCCAAGAAGGGCGACCCCAAGACGCTCAAAGGCGCGCTCCAAACGCTCCAGTTCATGAAGGAGCGCGGCGTCCTCATGGCCCTCCGCCAAGAGAAGGGCGAGGTCGGTGAGATGGCCAAGAAGGCCTTCCACGAGGTCATGAACCCGAAGCTGGTCGAGGCCGAGAAGCTCCCCGAGCTCGGCGCCAAGGACAAGCCTAAAGGCACGATCCAGATCAAGCCCTGATCGTGCGGCCAAAGGACGACGACATCCCCCCTGTCGTCGTCCTCCCTCAACCACCCATCACACTTCGATTTCGAGCGCGCGCCCGACGCCGGGCGCGTCCGCCTTGAGCTTCTCGTAGACGAGGGGCTCCTTCTTTTGCAGCGTGTCGAGGAGCTGCTTGAGCCCGCGCCGAGAGCCGTAATAGTTGCTCGCGTCGTGGTCCGCTTGGGTGATGCACGCCCGCACCAAGCTGCGCGAGATCTCAGGCAGTTGGAGCGCCCAAAGCGCCATCGACCAGAGGCCGTCGAGGTAGTTCGCGTCGGCCGGGAACTCCAAGAGCCCAGCCAGCGTGAGGAGGAGCATGCCCCTCTGCGCGAGCGGGGTCTTGAGCTCGTCGCTCTCCAAGTACCCTTGATCCGCCGCCCGCCACAGCGCGTCCGCGGCCACCAGGAGGCGCTTCATCTCTTTGCCCGCGTGGGCCAGGTAGCTGTGGAACATCACCTCGACCGTAAAGCCCGTGGTCGCGTCGTCCCCCTTCTTGGTCATGCGGCACACGGCGGGCAGCTTGCCGATGTCTTGTTGAAGGGCGCCCGGCGCGACGTCCGCCGGAGGCTCCTTGTGGCTGTAGAACCCCGCCGCCTCGAAGGCATAAAAGAGCTCGCTCTTGCCCGGGAGCGCGGACCAGAGATCGGAATATTGGGTCACGCGGTTCATGCTGCCGGCGGCCCATTGGAGGCCCTTCGCGGCCTCGCCGCCGACCTGCGACGCCGCGACGCCGGGGTCCTGGGCCGTCATCGACGCCTCGATGCTCTCCGCGATCTCCGCGAGACGAAGATCCAGATATCCATCGTAGACATCGGCCCTTCCATCCTGGTTCACGTCGGTGAAGCGCTCGACCACCATCGGGTGCGCGGGCCCCACGAACTGCACGAAGTCGCGGATGGTCATCGCCTGATCGTGGCTCCACTGCGCCTTTCGGGTCCGGTCGCTGATCTTGCTGTGGGGCTCGCCCTTGCTCATCCCCTCGAGCGCGGCCACGAAGCAGTCGAGCCCTTCGGACGCGATCACCTTGCCCGACCCGCCGCCCTTGTCGGTGCGGAAATACGTGGAGTCCCACGAAGAATAGATGTCTGCGTCGGGGAACATCCGCGAGATCGCGAAGCGCGTCGTGAGGCCGGCGCACTGCGAATTCATCATGAATTTATAGCCCTTTTGCTCGACGCGCACCGTGGAGGCGCGCATGTCGAACGATCCGAGCTGCGCATGACGGTTGATGAGGATGCCTTGGAAGAAGGGCTCGGCCATCTCCAGGTTCTCGTTGGTGGGGCTCGCCGCGCGCGCCAAAATGCGGATGGGGTGGCCCTTGGGCGTCTTGAACGGGGCCTCATAGGCCTTGTACGTCATGGCCCCTCCCCACCTGTCGTGGAGCACAGGAGCCTCTTTGGGGACATCGATCTTGGTGAAGCGGTGTGTCCGCTCCAGCACCTCGACCTCGCCCTCGTGAAACTCGTAGTCCGAGCACATCGCGAAGTGCCACGGCCCATCCATCTGCTCGTACGGCGGCGCCTCGCGGATGAGCGATTTGATGAGCGCCTTGGCCTTGGCGCGATCGCCCGACGACAGCGAAGGCCCGCGGAGCTGAAGGAGCATGATCGCGTGCGCGCGCAGCTCGCTCCGCGACGTCTCGCCCGTCTCCATGTCGACCAGCCGAAACATCTCGGCCGCCGCCGCGTCCGAGACCGCGCGGAAGCTCGCGTCGCGCAGCGCCGTCGCGACCAGATGCGAGAGCACCGTGAGCGACGCGGATCGCAGCTCGGCCGCGGCGAGCGCGTCGCGCTTGGCCTCGTCGCTCCCCACCGCCGCCGCGGCGAGCACGCCCTTCACCTGCGCGAGCAGCGCCTCGCCCTGCGCGGCAGTGAGCCGCTCGTCACGGGGCGTCGCGTTCGGATCGCGCGGATCGGGGGCGAACAGGCGATCGAACGTGCTCGTCCTGCGCGTCGAGATCCACCGCGCCGCGTGGATCATCACGTCCCGCGCGGCGAGCCCCGCCTGCGCCTCGTCCTGCTTGGTCGAGAGCGTCCCGTCCCCGAGCAGCCAAAGCGGCGCGGCGCCCGCCCTCCCCGCCGTCAAATCCAGGCTTTGCATGGTCCCTCCTCGCCCGGATCCATCGCCCGGGGCAGTCGCACCGTCGCCCTTCTTGGGCTTCTTTACAAGGGGTTTAGGCGCCTCACCTCGCTTGGGTTTCGGCGTCGCTTTGGCCTTGGGTTTCGGCGTCGCTTTGGCCTTGGGCGTCACCTTGGCCTTGGGCGCCGGCTTCGCTTTGGGCGTCACCTTGGCCTTGGGCGCCGGCTTCGCTTTGGGCTTCACCCTGGTTTTGGGCGTGGGCTTCGCGGTCTTCTTGGGCTTGCTCATGGGACCTCGGCTCGGTTTGAGGAGGAACAGAGACGGGAACGGGAACGGAGACAGGCTCCATCGGCGCCGAGATCGAGCGCGGCGCGCCGACCATCGCGCGCGTGCTCTCGTAGAGCTTGCGCAACCGATCGAGCGACGGCTTGCTGTGACCGTTCGCGAGCGACCAGACCTCGTCGCGCACGCTCGCGTTGACGATGGTGGGGATCCCGAGCGACGCGCCGCGCGTCACCACCTCGCCGTTCAAGAAGTCGACCGCGGGCGTGCGCCCTCGCTCGATCGCGGAGAGCATCGACGATCGCAGCCTGCGATAGCGCGCGCCGACGGCGAGGAGCAGCGCGTGCTTGGCCACGAGCCCCGCCGATCCCGCGGCGACCTTCTCGCTCTCGGTGAGCGCGATCCAATCGAGATCGACGGTGCCCGAGACCTTCTCCAAACGAAGGCCGAGCGCGCGCGCGACCTCCACCGTCTCGGTCATGATCTCGAGCGCGAGCCTGCGCACGAAGCGATGGCGCATGAGCGCGCCGAGCCTGTCGCCGCCCACGGTGCCGAGCGACGAGATCGCGCAGTTGATCGCGAGCTTGCTCCAGCGCGCGCCCGCGAGGTTCGCGGTCACCGTGGTCGGGCCGATGGGCTCGAGCACGAGCGAGAGCTCGTCGAGCCGAGGATCCGCGGCGCCATCCATGCGCCCGATCGTGAAGCCGCCGGACGACGTTCGATCGTAGACCCCGGGCTCGACCATCGACGCGCCCCACGCGACGATCGCGCCGAGCACGCGATCAGGCCCGACGATGGGCGCGAGGCGATCTTCGCAGAGCCCATTTTGAAAGCACACCATCGCGCCGTTTTGCGCGAGGAACGGCGCGGCCGATCGCGCGGCCTCCTCGACCTGCGGAGGCTGCGTCGCGAGCAGCACGTAGTCGAAGGGCGTCGTTCCAGCCTTGATTTCTCGCACCGCCGTCGCGCGCACTGCGCCGACGCCGTTGTCGCCGCGCACGCGCAGGCCGCCCGCGTTGATCGCGTCCGCGATGATCGGGTTCGTCGTGAGCGCGGTGACGTCCTGGCCCTGTTCGAACAGGTGCGCCGCGACGATGCCGCCGATCCCGCCGCAGCCGACCACGAGCAGGCGCGGGCGGCGCGGAGGGGCTTCTGTCGAAGAGGGAGCCGAGCTTGTCACGAGGCCGCTTTACACCGGGGGAGCCCAGGAACGAAGCTCCTGCGACCTTTCGCGCGAAGAGCGTCCGAGGGCGAGCGATCAACGTGGGTCGCGACTCCGCGTTCGCGGGTCGCTCGGTCGAAGGCAATTGCTAACGGAGGCGCGCGCGGCTAACAGGGGCGGCGTGCGCCCGGATATCGACACCATCCCGCCGCCCGCTCCCAGCCCCGAGCTGAAATATCGCCGCATCGTGCTCAAGCTGAGCGGCGAGGCGCTCTGCGGCGAGGACGGCGGATTCGGCATCAGGCTCGAGACGCTCCAGCGTGTCGCCGCGGAGATCGCCGAGCTCCAGCGCATGGGCGTGCAGGTCGGCGTGGTCGTCGGCGGAGGCAACATCTTCCGCGGGCTCAAGGGCGCGAGCGCCGGCATGGACCGCGCGCAGAGCGACTACATGGGCATGCTCGCGACCGTCATCAACGCGCTCGCGCTGCAAGACGCGCTCGAAAAAGCGGGCGCGCCCACGCGCGTGATGACCGCGCTGGAGATCAGGCAAGTGGCCGAGCCTTACATCCGCAGGCGCGCCATGCGCCATCTGGAGCGCGGCAACGTCGTGATCTTCGCCGCGGGCACCGGCAACCCGTTCTTCTCGACCGACACCGCCGCGGCGCTGCGCGCGGCCGAAATCCAGGCCGAGGCGCTCTTCAAGGCCACCAAGGTCGACGGCATCTACGACAAAGATCCCGCGCGCTTCCCCGGCGCCACGATGTACGAGCACATCACGTACGACCGCTTCCTCGCCGACAAAATCGGCGTCATGGACTCCACCGCGGTGACGCTCTGCCGCGAGAACAAGCTGCCGATCCGCGTCTTCAAGCTCACCACGTTCGGCAACATCCTCCGGGTGTGCACGGGCGCACCCATCGGCACCATCGTGGAGGCGGGCTGACATGCGATCGAAGCTCCTCTTCCAAGCGTCGATCGCGCTCGCGCTGCCCTTCGCCGCCGTCGCGTGCAACGAGCGCGCGCTCGAGCGCAAGAGCGACGCGGGCGCCGTGGGCAGCCTCTCGGCCGAGCAGGCGGCGCGCGTGGTCGCCAAGGCGGGCGATCGCGCCATCACGCTCGGCGAATTCGCGCGCGTGCTGGAGCGGATGGATCAGTTCGATAGGCTCCGCTACCAGAGCAAAGAGCGCCGCCGCGAGCTGCTCGACGAGATCGTCGACGTGGAGCTGCTCGCCGCGGAGGCCAAGCGCCGCGGCCTCGAAAATGATCCCGACGTGCAGGACGCCATCCGCGTGATCCTCCGCGACGCGATGCTCGCCAAGGCGCGCGAAGGCCTGCCCACGCCGGCCGGCATCCCCGAGGCCGAGGTGCGGGCGTATTACGACGGGCACCTCGATCGCTTCACCGAGCCCGAGCGCAGGCGCGTCGCGGCCATCGTGATGAACGACAAAAAAGAGGCTGAAAAAGTGCTGAAAGACGCGCTCAAGGTGAAGAGCGCGAACGAGTGGGGCGAGCTCTTCTTCAAGCACTCCACCACCGCGCCCAAGACCAAAGGCCCGACCAACCCGGCCGAGCTCGCGGGCGATCTCGGCATCGTCGGCCCGCCGAGCGACGCCAAAGGCGGCAGCGCCAAGGTGCCTCCGGCCGTGCGCGAGCTCGCGTTCAAGCTCAAGACCGTGGGCGAGGTCGCCGCCGATCTCGTCGAGGTCGAGGGCAAGCTCTTCATCGTCCGCCTCAACGGGATCACGCCCGGTCACAAGCGCACGTTCGCCGAAGCAGAGCGATCGATCCGCGTGCTCATCCTGCAAGACATGATGCAGGAGCGCGAGCGCGCGCTCGAAGAAGAGCTCAAAAAGAAGTTCCCCGTGCAGGTCGACGACAAGGCCCTCGAAGGCATCAAGCTCCCCGCCGAGCTCGAAAAGTGGGACGGCACGGGCGCGAGCCAAGTTTGGCCCGGGGGCTCCAGTGATCGCACCGGCCCCGATGCAGGGCCTCCTCCCGACGGCGGCAAGTGAGATCGCTCGTTGTCGTGGGTCGCGACTCCGCGTTCGCGGGTCGCTCGATCGTCCACGAGCAAACGCAGGAGCGCTCGCGCGAGCCGTGGCGCGACGAGCTGCGCGCGTCGGTCCGATCGCTCGACGATCTCGCGCGCGCGCTGCGCCTCACGCCCGACGAGATCGCCGGCGTCGAGCGCGCGGAGCGCGAGGGCCTGCCGATCCAAATCACGCCGTATTACCTGTCGCTCTGCGACCCCGACGACGCGCGCTGCCCGATCCGGCTCCAGTGCGTGCCGCGCATCGACGAGGCGCGCGAGGTCACGGGCGACATGCGCGATCCGCTCGGGGAAGAGGCGCACGAGGTCGCGCCGCACCTCGTGCAGCGCTACCCGGATCGCGCGCTGCTCCTCGTCACCGACAGGTGCAGCGTGTATTGCCGCTTCTGCACGCGATCACGCATGGTGGGCGACGGAGGCGGCGCGACGCCGATGGACGCGCTCGAGCCCGCGATGCGCTACCTCGCGGATCACCCCGAGGTGCGCGACGTGATCGTGAGCGGCGGTGATCCGCTGACGCTCGCGACCGACAGGCTCGCGCGCGTGCTCGAACGGCTGCGCGCGATCCCCAGCGTGGAGACCATCCGCTTGGCGACGCGCGTCCCCGTGACGTTGCCCTCGCGCGTGACCGACGAGCTCGTGCGCGCGCTGCGCCGCTTTCATCCCATCTGGGTGATGACGCACTTCAACCACCCCAAAGAGCTGACCGAAGCGTCGGATCGTGCGCTCCGCACGCTCGCCGACGCGGGCTTTCCGATCAACAACCAGACGGTGTTGCTCCGCGGCGTGAACGACGACGCGGCCGTGTTGGAGCAGCTCTTTCGCGGCCTCGTGCGCCGCCGCGTGAGGCCGTATTACCTGCTCCAAGCCGATCCCGTGCGCGGGACAGGGCACCTGCGCACGCCGCTCGATCGCGGGATCGCGATCATGGAAGCGCTGCAAGGCAAGCTCAGCGGCATCGCGCTCCCCAAGCTCATCGTCGACACGCCGGGCGGGATGGGCAAGGTGCCCGTCGGGCCCAACTACGTCGTTGGTCGCAGCGAAGGCGCGACCGACCTCCGCACGCACCGCGGGGTCACGGTGCGCTACTTCGATCCGCGGTGAGAGGGCTTTGACCGCGAGCCGCCGAAGAACGAGAGCGCTTTGCCGAGCGAGCTCTTGAGCTCGTCGCTCGCGGCCGCGTTGAGGCGACCGACAACGTACGCCGCGAGGCCGATGACGCGCGCCTTGGCGCCCAGCTCGAGCTCGGTGTCGGTCGTCTTCTTGTGGAGCGCGCCGAGGCGGTTCGAGAGCTTGTGGAGCATCGATCGACGGGCGAGCGCGGCGCGCGCGTGGACCGTTTCGAACAAGCGATCGCGCTGCCCCTCGTCCGCCGCGGCGAGCGCGCGGAAGTAATCGGGGTGCGCCTCGGCCGCGTCGAAGATCGTGAGCAGCGCCTCGTCCTCGCCGTCGGCGAGCTTGCCGATCGAATATTTGCGCGCGCGGACGTCGAGCTCGACGAGCCCCGGCAAGAGGGCTTCGACACGATCGAGCAGCTCCGCCGCCTCGGCGACGCGCCGATCGAGATCATCGAGCTTCATCGTGAAGACATCGAGCTTCTTGTTCGACATAGCCTAAGAGCGTCGCCCAAAGGGCGCACGCTCCGCAAGGCTCGAATCACTCGACTTCTTGATCGGTCGTGCAGTTCTCGAAGATGGCGTATCCCTGCGAGATACCGCACTTGTCGGTGGAGTTGACGACGAGCGGGCACGCGAACGCGACCCAGATCTTGCCCGCGGCGACGCTCTGGTTCGTGCCCTCGTCGAACCAGAAGTCGCAGTCCCCCGACGACGAATACGGCTCACCCGCGGTCTTCTCGGAGGCGTACGAGACACCGCCTTTGACGGGGGCGTCCTTGCGCGTGGTCGGCGAGATCGACGCGATGAGGATCGACAAGTTGCGCCCGTTTTGGCTCGCTTGGCCGCTCGCCGAGAAGGGCCCTGCGCCGTTCACCTCGCACGTGATCGACGCGCCGTCGAGCCCGTCGATCTCCACTTTGTCGCGGGCGTCGGCCGACACCGAGCCCACGCCCGTGTTGTGTCCGGCGATGAGGCACATCGTCGGATCGGTCTGCGTGAAGTCCACGGACCACGCGCCTTGAGGCGTGGGCGGGACGGGCTCGCTGCAGCCGGTGACGAAGGCGAGAGAGCCGAGGGCGAGGGCGGAGGCGAGGAGAGGCAAGCGCATGATCAGGATGTAGCGCACTTCGCTCGGCCAAATCAAACGAACGCAGCGCAGAGGTCGCGCGCGGTCGCGAGGCGCGCGCCGGGCTCGAACGCGAGCGCGTGCGCGAGCGCGTCGCGGCCCTGCGGAGGCAGTCCGATCACGCGCTCGGTGAGCGCGGTGCGGACGCCGTGCGCGCCGATTTCGAGGAGCATCGCTGCGTCGCTCGCCGCGTCGCAGATCGCCTCGCCGCTGCCGAAGGCCAAGAGCGTCGCCGCGAGCGCGTAGACGTCGGTCGCTTGGCTCGGCGGCGCGTCGCCGCGCGCGACCTCGGGCGCGACGAACGGGAGCGTGCCGCGATCGTCGGCGAGGAGCGCGCGATCGACGCCGCGCACCTGCGACGCGGTCAGATCGAGGAAGCGAGCCTCTCCACAAGGCCCCATGATCACGTGCTCGGGGCCGATGTCGCCGTGCACGAACAGGAGCGGTCCGTCGGCGTCGCGGCACGCGTGGAGCTGCGCGAGCGCGGAGGCCGCGGTGATCGCGACGTGCGCGACGAGCGAGGGAGGCACGGCGAGGCCGCGCGCGCGCCACGTCGCGGCCACGGCGCGGAGGCTCTCGCCGCGGACGTGGTCTTCGATCACGAAGGGGCCTTGTTCGTCGGTGCCCACGCGGACGAGCGCGGGCAAGCTCGGGTGCGCCACGCGGCTCAGCGTGATGGCCTCGCGCGCGATCGCGGCCCGCGCCGCGCGCTCGTTCCGCACGCGCGGCAAGAGCCGTTTGCAGACGACGAGCGCGCCTTGGTCGCGCACCAAGGCCGCTGCGCAGAGCGCGCCGGTGCCAATCACCTGGACGAGCTCAGCCCCTTTGGGCGCGGCGAACCAGGCGTTCGCCGTCACGACGGCCGCCTCGCGAAGCGCGCTTGGAGAGCTCCGATACCCCGTTGAAGCTCCTCGGGGTGGAACAGGCACACATAGAACGCGAGCGTGATCTGCGAGAAATGTCCGACGTTCATCGAGCCCCAAATAACAATATGTAACATGACGCCCGTGACGATGAAGGGGATTCGCCAATCGAAGCGGAGGGCGCGTTGGGCCAGGGCGCGGAGGAGGCTTTTTCGCCCACCCGCTCGCCCGTCCGCTGAGCTGGGGCTCGCGCGGTAATAGTAAAAGAGGAACAAGAGAGGGGCCGTGACCTCCCAGAGCCACGTCATCGCGGTGGCGATTTGCGTGAGCGGATATACGCGCGCGGCCCACGTCATGCCGAAGCGCTGCCAGGTGGGTTGTTGCAAGATGTAATACAACGCGGCGTACGAGCCTGTCGGGAGCCACGAGGCGCCGACCTTTTGAATGCCTGTGGCCCAATACATCACGAGGAGCTGGATCACGGCGAGGTAGCGGGGGAAGGCCGGGACAGGCTCGCTCGATCGGAAGCTGCCTGTGCGGAGTCGGCAATCGACCGACAACGTGGCTGTGGATCGGGACAGGACCAAGATCCAGAGCGCGTTCGTGAGGAGCAGATCGGACGAGCCGCTCGTGTGATGGTTGAGCCTGTGGAGCGCGATGTAGCCTTGGAGCGCCGCGAAGGCGCTGAGCCTCCCGCCCGCGCCCGCCGTCACGCAGGCGCCCGCCGCGATCGTGGCGACGACGAGGCCCCAAATCACGTTGGGGGTGGGCCCGCCGAGCCAGCGCACGAGGTGCGGGACGTTGGTGAAGGCGACGTAACCTCCATGGGCTTTGTCCACCCAAATGATGCCCACCACGCCGCCCATGACCGCGCTGAGGAGCGACTCCAGGAGGACGGCGCCGACGGCGATGCGGAACAGGGCGATCGCGAGCGGGTGCTCGCGCCGGTCCATGAGGGCGGTCCACGCGGCGAAGGCGCGTGTGAGGATCATCGCTTGAGCCTCCGCTCCTCGCGCGCCGCGTATTTGACGTCGAGCATCTCTTTGCCCGCGAGCGCCTCGCTCGGCTCGGGGGTGCGGTAGCGAATGGTCCTCACGAGGACGTCCGTCGCGTCGGGGTAGTCGGCGGCGGCGCGCGAGGCGACCCAATCGGCGAAGGTGGTGAAGTGCCTCCGCTCGCGGTCCCAGCCCATCATGAACACGGCGCGTCGCATGCGGTAATGGTCGAAGAGATCGCGCTGCCAGACATGCTCGTTCGAGCGGCTCATGTACACGGTGCGATACGCGCCGCGCTCGCGGACCGAGACCTCCAACCGGATCGGGAAGCGCTGCGGCGCCGTGAACATACGCCAGCTCTGCCGGCTGCCGGCGAAGGTGCCATACGCGTCGTACGGAGATGTGATGACGCGGCGGACGGCCAAGTAGCGGTTTGACAGGCTCCACAAGGATTGATCGAGCGAGCGCCTGTCGTGGTGGACGCCGACCGCGCGGAGCCGCTTCGACCACGCCTCGAATTCGTGTTGAACGGTGGGGTCGTCCCACGACGAGCGCTGCATCGCGCCTTCGGGCGAAGGGATGGAGAGGAGGACGACGCCCACCACGTGATAGAGGAGGAGCGCCGCGCGGATCTGCGGCCATCGCGCGGCCCATCGCGGGGGGATGCGGCGGAGGATGGCGTCGGGGAGGGGCATCGGGCGGATTCTCGCCCATGTTCATGCGAACCGCCGCGACAAGCAACGGGGATC
>CAYTJL010000096.1:23306-31739 GCA_964437785.1 uncultured Polyangiaceae bacterium | reverse complement strand
CCCCCGACGCAGCGCGGACAAGGGGCTTCGCTCACTGCCGGTCAGGCTTTGGCGCCGACGGTCCGGCCTTCACGGAGCGCTTTGATGGGGTCCATCTCGCGATGGGCCTTTTGGCCATAGAGGGTGGCGACCAAGAAGAGGACACCCGAGACGGCGTTGAAGAACGCGATAGGCGGGCTCTCCATGTCGAGGTTGGCGGTGGCGATGCCGACGTGGATGCAGAAGAAGATGAGGCTCACGAGCTGCACGGAGCGGATGCCCAAACGTTGTCCCCACACCGAGGCGGGGAACAGGGTAAAGGTCAAGAGCAGGTGCCATCCGGCCATGTGGCGCGCCATCTTGAGCGCCCATTCGCTCTGCAGCGCCTCGGCGCGGAGCAGATAAAAGAAGCTCGCGATGAAGCCGGCGGCCGATCCGCCGAGGGCCTGATACGCATGGATCCACGCGGAGCGCGTGGGGCGGGCGCGGAGGGTGTCCTCGCGCGCGGCCTCGCGACCGTCGCAGAGGAGCTTCACGACATCTCCCTCGGGCGCAAGAGCTGCGGTGATCTGCGCGCCGTTTGCGCTGGCCGTCACGCCTTGGGCCAGCTCCTCGCGCGAGGACGCGCGGAGCACCTCGTGCCCATCGAGCAAGAGCACGCCGCCGCGATACCCGTAGTCGGTGCGGAAGACCGCGCGCGGCAGGCCGTCGAGGGGGAGGCGGAAGGGGATTTCGAGCGAGCTCATCTGGGGGACGACGCTCGGCAAGCGCCGTTCCAACGCGGATGCGGAGCAGGAGTAACCGCCGGTCCCTCCGGCTACAGGGTGACCGCCGGAGGATCAGGCGGGACTACGATTTGGGGGCTACTCACATCGACGAGGCGAACGAAGTCCGCGTGATTGAACGTGAGCATGGCGTCCGCGCCAGCCTCTTCCGCCGTCACCAAGTGGAGGGCATCAAAGATGACGCCCGAGCTGAGCGCTCGCGCGGTGCATCGCGCCAGCGCGGTGCGGTAGATTCGTTCGGTTGGGGGGATTAGGGTTACTATGGACCGCAGTCGTCGTACGGCTCCCCACGCCGAGAGCGATGTGATCCGGGGAGTTACGGGGAGCCGAGTCAGAACGGACCATGTTTCGTTCATGGCGTGCCAGCTCGCGACTCCTTCGAGACGCCCTGTCTCCACCGCTTGGAGCCAGCACCGCGCGCGGGCGTGGTGACGATGGCTTGTTACGATGGCGGGCACGAAGACAGACGTGTCGATCGCGACCTTCACGGCATACCGCGGCCAAGCTCGTCGAGCCGTTGCTCGCGATCACGACGGTGGTCGAGCTCGTCCTGGAGAGCAGCATCGATCTCGCCACGAAAGACCAAGAGCTCACCATCGGCCCTGAAGCGCGAATCCTGCTCGACCGCAGCTTGCGATGCCGTATCGAGCTGTGCCTCGTCGACGGAGAGCCGATCCGCCTGTGCGCCATGCAGCGGCACAAGGATGATCACCTCCGCAGGTCCGGCCGGCAGCTCCTCCGGTAGCCTCAATTCGATGCGATGGTCCGCCGGGATGGTGATGGAGATCTTGGCCGCTGCTTGCATGGCAGGCTTCACCCTACCACAGAGGGCGCCGTCTACGACAGGGATCCCTGCGCCTCCACCGGGCGTCTGGCCTCCGGGGCCCGCACGTTGAGCTTTTTGCAGAACCACGAGGCGAGCGCCGGATAAAGCACCTTGGGGGCTTTGCCGCCCACGACAGCGCCCACGTGCCCGCCCGGGATGACGAGCACCTCTTTGTCGGCGGACCCCGCGGCGCTGTTGAGCGCGGTGGCGGCGGCCGGAGGACAGATGGTGTCCCGATCGGTCACCACCGTGAGCACAGGACACGTGATGGCCCCGAGATCGACCCGCTCACCACGCACGTAGTGCTTGCCTTGGACGAGCAGGTTTTGCTGGTAAAGCTCGGTGATGTACGTCTCGTATGCGGCGCCGGGGAACGGGATGTTGTCGCTCGCCCACGCCTCCAGCGCCTCGAACGCCTCGCGCGCCTCGGGGTTATGGGCCTTGTCCGCGAACGCCATCCATTTGGCGATCTGGCCGGTGGGCCGAAGGGCCGTAAACCCACTCTGCATCTGCGCGGCGCCGACGTTGCCCGCCTCGGCGATGGCGTGCGCGTCGAACCAGCGCGCGTCGACCATCTCACCCAGGAATCCCGCATGTGCGAAATCGAACGGGCCGGCCAAATTCACGAGCGCGGCGATGCCATCCGGGTTGAGAGCCGTGTGGATGCCCGCGAGCGTACCGCCCATGCAATAGCCGAGCAGGCCGATCTTGGGGGCGCCCGTGGTGCGACGCACAACGCGCGCCGCACGAGCGAGCCTGTCGAGGACGAGGTCCCAGCTCAGATAACGGTCCTCGGCCTCGGGGATGCCCCAGTCGACACAGAACGTGTCGAGCCCGGCGCCCACCATCGCCGCGGCCAAGCTCGCCTTGGCGCGGAGGTCGAGCACGTACCATCGATTGATGAGCGACGGCACCAGGAGGAGCGGCATCGCGCCCTCCGCGACGGACGCGCGGCGCTCGCTCCGAAAACGATAGAGCGTGAGCGTCCCGTCGCGGTGGAGGGCGTCTTTGGGGGTGGGCGCGATGAGCACGGCTCAGGACCTCGGGGTGACGAACGTCGCCGCTTGGCGCATGGCCGCGAGCGTGAGCTTCTGCCACTCAGACGAGAGCTGCCCGACGTACGTGAGGGTGTCTTTGGTGAGCTTCGCGGACGCGTCGATCGCCGTCTCGGCCTGCTCGAAGCCCTTTTGCCGCCAGCGCGCGCCCTCGCCGCCCTCGCCGAAGATCTGCTCCACGCGGGCCACCTGGTCATCCATCATCTTCTTCCACGCGTCCTGAAAGTTGTGCGTCTGCGAAGTCTCGCTCATGTCCGTGTCCTGTTTTGGGGGCGCCCGCGGCGCCGTGTTGAGGTGCGCGGACAATAAATACAGGGGGTCAGATCGTCAAGAGGTTTTTGTTGCGATGCAACAAAATCATCCCTTGCGCTTGGCCTTGGGCCTGGGCTTGGCCGCCGCGACGGTGCCTCGGAGCGACTTTTTGAGGGCTTCGAGCTCGCGGCGCAGATCGCTGACGTCCTCCCTCTCTTGTTGCGGTGCAACAGGAGGGGGCGGCGGCGTGGGCCGCGGCGCCGGCTCGGGCGAGCCCCAGCCGAACATGCCCCCTCCCCCGCCGGCGCCGAGCAGGAGCCGCGCGAGCGCGGAGGTGGCGGCGAAGGGCACGTTGACGAGGGGGTTGATGGGCGCGAGCGCCTGCGCGCCGTGTTTGGCCTGCAAATACAGGTCGAGCGCGGCGCCCACGTAACGGCCGAAGAACTCGGCGAGCGCGTCGTCCCCCATGCGGATGAGCTGCACGAGGAGCGGAACGGGCAGGAGCCGGGACGCGCCCCTGCCCTCGATGATGATCTGCGTGAGCGTCACCTGCGTGAGATCCTCGTCCGTCTTGGCGTCGACGATCCTGGGCTCACCGCCGCGGCGGATCTTGTCCGCGAGCTCTTCCATCGTGACGTAACGGCTCTCCTCGGTGTCGTAGAGCCTTCGGTTCGAGTACTTCTTGATGAGCACGCTGCCTCCTCGCGGTCGCTCGGGAGTACCCCATCCCCGAACGAAAGGACAGGGCCTAACGCGGTCGCACAAAATTTTTGTGCTCTGCAAAATAACGATTGACACGCTCCCTGCGTCACCCTAGGTTCCGGGCCCCATCGGAGCTTCCATGCGCGCTTTACTCCTCCTCCCGTTGATCGGTCTCCTCACCGCCGCAGCGTGCTCCGCCGGGTCAGAGACGTTCTGCCAAGTAGGCTCGGACTGCCCGTCCGGCGTTTGCGAGGCCAACGGCACGTGCAGGCCCGTTCAGGGCACCGGCGGCGGGGGCTCCGGCGGCGGGTCGGCGAGCTCGTCGTCCACCTCCTCTTCGTCCACCTCTTCTTCGAGCACATCCACCAGCAGCTCGTCGAGCAGCTCGGGCAGCAACGTTTGCTCGCCCAACCACGACGGCTCCATCGACCGCGCCGAGGTGCCGCTCGCGGCGGGCCTCCAAGCCACGTTCCAGGTCGCCTCCAACGTGATGGTGAGCACCGCGGGCGTAACGCAGATGGACGGCTCGCGCACGTGGGATTTGTCGGGCAACCTCACCGGCGATCACAAGACCATCGTCGAGACGCTGCCCCTCACCGGCGCTTGGTACGAGGCCGATTTCGCAGGTGCAACATACGTGTCGCGCCTCTCGGACTCTCAAGACCTCCTCGGCGTCTTCGAGATCACGCAGACCGAGCTCCTGCTCCGCGGCGTGGTGTCGCCCGCGCCGAGCGTCACGCAGACCAAGCTCACGTACAACCCTCCTGTGACCGTGCTCTCGTTCCCGCTCACCGAGGGCAAGACGTTCATGACCACCTCGACGGTGTCGGGGCAGGCGAGCGGCGTCGCCGTGTTTTACACCGAGACGTACGCCTCGTCGATCGACGCGCACGGCACCCTCAAGACCCCCTTCGGCGACTTCCCCGTGCTGCGCATCCGCGTCGATCTCACGCGCGTCGTAGGCGCGCTCGTCACCACGACGCGCACGTACTTGTTCTCGGCAGAGTGCTTTGGCACGGTCGCCTCCATCGTGTCGCAGACCAACGAGCTCTCGGCCGAGTTCACGAACGCCTCCGAGGTCTCGCGGATCTCACCATGAAGGCGCACGCGGCTCTCTCCACGCTCGCGCTCGCGCTGCCCGCGCTGCTCACGTTGACGGGCTGCCTCTCGTTCCACAAAGGGGCGATGCCCGGCGAGCCCAAAGACGCCACCTTCGAGGAGATCGCGGGCGCGCGGGTGCGTTATCGCGACGTGGGCAAGGGCCCTCCGGTGGTGATGATCCACGGCTTCGCGTCCTCGCTGGAGACGTGGGAGACGGTGATCCCCGAGGTGTCGAAGCGCCATCGGGTCATCGCGCTCGACCTCAAGGGCTTTGGGTGGACGGACCGGCCCGAGGGTGATTATTCGCCGACCGAGCAGGCCAAGATCGTCGTTGGCCTGATGGAGCGGCGGGGCGTCGACAAAGCCGCGATCGTCGCGCACTCGTGGGGATCGTCGGTGGCTTTGGCGCTCGCGCTCCACGCGCCCGAGCGGGTCAAACGCATCACGCTCTACGACGCGTGGGTGTACGAAGATCAGCTCCCCTCCACGTTCGTGATGGCGCGCGCGAGCGGCATCGGAGAGCTCTTGTTCGGCGCGTTCTATCCCGAGCGCCCCGACGAGAAGCTCTCGCTCGCGTTCTACAACAAAGGCATCGTGACCGAGGCGCTCGCCGAGGACGTGGAGCGAGCGATGGATAGGCCGGGCACGGTGGCCGCCGCGCTCGCCGCGGTGCGCGGCCAGCGTTATGCGGACGTCGAGCAAAAGTACCGGACCATCGATAAGCCGGTGCTCCTCTTGTGGGGCCGCGAGGACGCGGTCACCGCGCTCAAGTATGGTGAGCGCCTCTCGCGCGAGCTGCCCCGCGCGCGCCTGGTCGTTTATCCGCGCTGCGGACACTTCCCCATGTTGGAGGCCAAAGAGGCGTCGACCACCGAGCTGTCCAAGTTCCTCGCCGAGGACCTGAGCGACGCAGAGAAAGACGCGAAGGACTCCAAAGAGGCGAAGGACGCCAAAGACGTCAAAGACACGAAGGACTCCAAAGACACGAAGGAGAAGAGGCCATGAAGCGAGCGGCCTTTGCCTTCGCGCTCGCCTCGTTGCTCTCCGCGCCTGCCGCGCGCGCCACGGGCTTCACCGATCTGGGCGACGATCTGCGCGCCCGCTCCGAGGTGAGCGTCTCGCTGAGCGGTTATCTGCGCGTCCGCGGAGAGGCGTTTTACAACTTCGATTTGGATCGCGGGCCCACGCCCTCGGGCCAGCTCCTCTTCCCTGTCCCGCTCGCCGATCCCAAGGGCCAATGGCTCGGCTCGGCCGATCTGCGCCTGCGCGGCGACGTGGCCTTGTACGCGCCCTTCATGGGCATGGCGGTCAAAGCCCGCATCGATCTGCCCGACAACCTCACGCTCGGCGGCGCGCCCGACGGCATCCCGGCGGCGTCTTCGACGCAGCTCGTCCGCGGGACCGCGCTCAAGATTCGGAGGGTTTGGGGAGAGGCGTTGACGCCGATTGGCCTCTTCGCCATCGGCAGGATGGGTAACCACTGGGGCCTTGGCATGCTCGCCAACGGCGGTGATTGCCCGGACTGCGACAGCGGCGACTCGGCCGATCGCATCGCGCTCGTGATGCCCATTCTGGGTCACGTGGTGGCGGCGGCGTTCGACATCTCGGCGACGGGGCCTTATCTCCCTCGCAAAGACGAGGCGCGCATCGTCGACATCGATCCGAGCTCGGGGGTCCGCACCATCACCGCGGCGATCCTCCGGTTTCGCGACGACGCCGCGCGCGAGCGGCGGCGCCGGGCGGGCAAGACCACCTTCGAATACGGCGCGTACGCGTCGCACCGCTGGCAAAACAACGACGTTCCGGCCACGTATCTGCCCCTCGCCACCAAGGTGTCGCTCGATAAGAATCAGGTGATGACGCGCGGCTACACGGCGACGGCCGTGGACGTTTGGCTGCGCCTCACCACACCTCGCGTCCGCTTGGAGCTGGAGGCCGCGGCGCTCTTCGCCAAGGTGGATCAACCCTCGTTGCTCCCGGGCGTGCTCCTCCGGCAACCTGCGCTCTCACGGCAGTTTGGCGTCGCGTTCGAGAGCGATTTCGGCTCGCCGGAAGATCCGTTTTCGGCCGGGCTCGACGCGGGCTTCGCGAGCGGGGATCCCGCGCCGGGGTTCGGCGTCAAGACAGGGCTCAACGCCAAAGCCCCCAAGCCGGGCGACCTCGACGGGCCGCAGGCGAGCCCGCCGTTCGACAGCCGCGTCGACAACTTCCGCTTTCACCCCGATTATCGTGTTGATCGCATCTTGTTCCGCGAGATCATCGGCACCGTGACCGACGCTGTTTATCTGCGCCCGCACCTGCGTGTCCGCATCGCGCGCGTCGGCCCGAGCGCGCTCGTCGCGAGCCTCACCGGCATCGCGTCGTTCGCGGTGGAGAAGACCTCTGCGCCGGGCAACAAGAACCCGCTCGGCATCGAGCTCGATCCCACGCTCTCGTACGGCAACAAAGATGGATTCAGCATCGCGCTCGAGCACGCGGTGCTCTTCCCGCTCGGCGGGCTCGCCAACGCACCTCTGAATTTGGGCGGCAAGCCCGCGCAGCTCTTCCGCATCCGCGCGATGTACGCGTTTTAGGAGGCCAATGATGGTTCGCTCTACAACCGCCCTCCTCGCGCTCACGCTCCTCGCAGGCTGCGGGGAGAACCTCACCCAGCCTCCTCCGCACGAGACGTTGGACGCGGGCGACGACGCCGGGCTCTCGTGCATCCCCAACCTCGATGGGCGCATCGACGCGGCGGAGCTCAGCGCGGTGCTCGGCGTCCCGGTCAATTATCTCGTCTCGCCCTCGGGCGAGCTGCGCGACGTCGACTTGGTGGGCCAGCCCGGCCCGGGCGGGAACCCTGTTTGGGACTTCTCGGCCGATTTCGCGACCGATCAGCTCATCACCATCGCTGCCTCCGATCTCACCGGCAAATGGTATGAGGCTTCGTTCCCGAGCGGGCAGTTCGCGGCCCCGCTCGACACGTCAGGCACGCTCGAAGGTGTCTATGCGGCGGACGCCGCGGGCGTCTCGCTGCTCGGCGTGGCCTCGCGCGAAGAGAGCCCGGGGCAGGGAAAGACGCTGCTCGTGTACGACAAGCCCGTCGCGATCTATCGTTTCCCGATGTTGCCCGGCGGCGTGTGGATCTCGACAGGGGAGGTCACGCAAGGCACGTTGCTCGGGCTGCCCTACGCCGGCAAAGACACCTACGAGGTCCACGACGAGGGGCTCGGCCAGGTCGAGCTGCACGACTACACCTTTACGCAGGTGCACAAAATCCGCACCAAAGTGACGGTGCAGCCGGCCGCGGGCGCGGTCACGGTGCAACGTCAAGTGGGCTTCGTGTTCGAGTGCTTCGGCGAGGTCGTGCGCGTGACGAGCCAGAACAACGAGCCCGAGGACAACTTCACCAAGGCGGCCCAAGTGCGCAAGCTGGGCCAATGAGAGAGAGAGGGAGCGCGATGTTCGGTTGGGATCAGTATAAAAAGGCGTTCGATGTGTGGGAGTCCGCGACGGCCGAGTACATGGAGAAGGTGCTCAAGAACCCGCTCGTCCTCGGGCCCTCCGGCGCGATGCTCACCGCGGTCATGAAGCTCAAAGCCAGCTCCGACAAAGCGGTCGCGGACGCGTGGGGGGCGATGGGCCTGCCCACCAAGCGCGATCAGGAGCGGACGCTCCACGCGCTCAACCAGATCCAGAGCCGCCTCATGGATTTGGAGGAGCGTTTGGCCGACATCAAGCCCAACTGACGATC
>CAYTJL010000096.1:0-23206 GCA_964437785.1 uncultured Polyangiaceae bacterium | reverse complement strand
GCCGCCTCATGGATTTGGAGGAGCGTTTGGCCGACATCAAGCCCAACTGACGATCCTGGGGCTGGGCAAGAGGCGGAAAGCAGGGCATGATCGAGGCAGCCATGAACGCGATCAAGATCGACACCATGATCGACGAAGCTGTTGCCCGAGCCATCCCGGCCTTGCGTCCGCTGTTGGGCAAGCACGTGGAGCTGATCGCCATCGAGCCGGAGGCCCCCGCTGCGGCGAAGGGCACTCTGACGATCGACGAGCTCCTCGCTTCGCGTATCAAGCTGCCGTCTGGTTTCGTTCCTGTCTCCGATGATGACATGGAACGGGCCATCGCCGAGGGCGCTTTGGGACGATGAAGGCGTTCGACACCAACGTCGTCGTTCGCCTCGTGGTCGAGGACGACCCAGCCCAATGCGAGCGTGCTGGTAACGCTTTTCGAAGGGCGCTCTCCGAGGGTGGGGCGTTCCTCTCAGCGACCGTGTTGATCGAGCTCGCGTGGGTGCTTCGAATTGCCTATAAACAAGACCGCGCGGCTATCACAACGGCCCTTCGAAGGCTGGTGAGCACCGCGGGGGTCACGGTGGAGAGAGAGGCGATCGTTCATCGAGCGATTGACGCATTCGAGGCTGGCCCCGCCGATTTTTCAGACTACTTCATCCTTGAATCCTCGCGTGAAGCGAACGCTCTGCCGGTGATTACGTTCGATGAGCGCTTCGCGCGCTCCCAAGATGTAGAGCTGGTTCCGAAAGAGTAACGGGTATGGACATCACACCTTTCTCCGAGCTCAAGATCGCGCCCCGCGCCGTGTTCGACAGCCTGCCCGAGCGGCGCACGCGCGTCCGCTTCATGCGGCCGTTGCCGAACGGTGATTATCGCTCGGTCACGTGGGGAGCCTTCGCCGACGAGATCCGCGACATCGCGCTCTTCCTCCTCGCCGCCGGCGTCGCGCCGGGCGATCGGTCGGCCATCTTCGCGCCGAACCGCGTCGAGTGGATGAGCGCCGCGCTCGGCATCCAAGCCGCGGGCGGTGTGATGGTGCCCGTCTATGGGTCGAGCACCCGAGACCAAGCCGCGTACGTGATCACCCACGCGGACACCAAGGTGCTCTTCGTCGACACCAAAGCCCTCGTGGGCCGCGTGATCGAAGCGTGGGAGTCGCTCGACTCCGTCCTTCGGATCGTGCTCCTCGACGACACGCTCGACGTGCCCGCCGTGATCGATCACCTGCGCTCCTCCGGCAAAAAGACCCCTTCGTACACCGAGGTGGAGCGCAAGATCGTGCCTTGGTCCTTGGCCCGAGCCATCGGCGCTGCCCTCGGCCGGGAGAGGCCCGGGCTCTTCGAGCAGACCATGAATGGAGTCCCGCTCGATCAGCCGGGGATGATGCTCTATACGAGCGGCACGTCGGGCAACCCCAAGGGCGTCCCGCTCACCCACCGAAACGTGGCCGTCAACGGCCTCGACTGGCTGCGCGCCAACGCGCCGCTCCTCGACGAAGGCGCGATTGACCTCCTGTGGCTGCCGATGAGCCACATCTTCGGCTTCGGCGAGGCGTGTTTGGGCAACACGCTGGGCTTCACCACGTACATGAGCGATCCGTTGACCGTGCTCGACACGCTCCCGCTCGTGCGACCGAGCGTGTTTATGAGCGTCCCGAGCTTGTGGGAGAAGATCGCGGTCAAGAGCATGAGCGAGCCCACCGCGGAGGCGCGCCGCCAAAAGCTCCACGCGCTCACGGGCGGCCGGCTCCGGTTCTGCCTCTCGGGCGGAGCAGGCCTGAAGCGCGAGGTCAAAGAGCTGTTCTATGACGCGGGCGTCCTCATCATCGAGGGATACGGCCTCACCGAGACGTCCCCCACGCTCACGCTCAACCGGCCCGACGCCTTCCGCTTCGACTCGGTCGGCAAGCCGCTCCCGTCGGTCGAGCTGCGTTTGGCCGAAGATGGGGAGATCCTCGCGCGCGGCCCCACGGTGTTCGGCGGCTATCACAAAGACGCGGAGTCGACCCAAGGCGCCTTCACCGACGACGGCTGGTTCAAGACGGGTGACGTGGGTCGCTTCACCGAAGACGGGTTCTTGCAGATCATCGATCGCAAAAAGGACATCTTGGTGACCGCGGGCGGCAAGAACGTGCCGCCGGCCAACATCGAGCTCCGGTTCCGCGACGACCCGTTCATCCTTCACGTGGTGGTGTACGGCGACGGTAAGAAGTACCTGACCGCCGGCGTGTGGCTCAACGATCTCGCGGTCAAGGCCCATTTGGGCGACGGGCACAGCCCCGAGGCCGTCCGCGCGCTCGTCCAAGCCTCCATCGACAAAGCCAATCAGGAGCTCGCGAGCTACGAGAGCATCAAGCAGTTCGCCATCGTCGAGACGCCGCTCACCGTCGAAGGAGGCCTCTTGACGGCCACGCTCAAGGTGCGGCGCAAAGAGGTCTATAAGCGCTTCGCCGAGGTGTTCGAGGCGCTCTACGCCGGATCGCGATCATGAAGGGTCTGCCCACGCTCTTCACGCTGCCTTTCCGGCAAAAGCCGCCGGTCGGGACCACGCCCGCCGACGTGGTCCACGCCGAGAACAAGTGGCGCCTGCTGCGGTATCGGCGGCCCGCGTCGAACGAGGTGCGCTACAAGACCCCTGTCTTGCTCGTGCCCTCGCTCATCAACCGGCATTACGTGCTCGATCTCCTTCCGGGGAAGAGCTTCGCCGAATTCATGGTGGGCCTCGGCTTCGACGTGTATTGCATCGACTGGGGCACGCCCGGCGACGAAGATCGGTATTTGACCTTCGATGACGTGGCCGACAAATACGTCGGCCGCGCGCTCCGCATCGCGGCGAACGCCGGCAAAGACGGGCGCGCGCACGTGCTCGGGTATTGCCTCGGCGGCACGCTCGCCGTCCTCCATGCCGCGGTGAGGCCCGAGCGCGTCGCGTCGCTCGTCGCGCTCGCGGCGCCCATCCGCTTCGAAGACGACGGGCTGCTCTCCAAGTGGACCCGGACGGGCACGTTCGACGTCAACACGACGGTCGACGCGATGGGCAACGTGCCTTGGCAGCTCTTGCAATCGGCGTTTCACATGCTCCGTCCCACGCTCAAGCTCTCGCGCGCGGTGAGCTTCCTCGACAAAGCGTGGACCGACGAGTCGCTCGACGGCTTCTTGGCCCTGGAGACGTGGGGCAACGACGCGGTCTCGTTCCCGGGCGCGTGTTACGTGCGTTATGTCGAGGAGCTCTATCGCGGCGACGCGCTCGTCAAAGGCACCTTCGTGCTCGCCGGCAAGCCCGCCACGCTCGGTTCCATCACCTGTCCTGTCTTGGCCGTGACGTTCGAGCACGACAACATCGTGCCTTGGCAGAGCGCGGCCGTGCTCATCGACGAGGTCGGCTCCACGGACAAACATCGTATCCACCTGCCCGGAGGGCACGTGGGCGCGGTGGTGTCGCAGAAGGCGTCTAAGACGCTCTGGCCGCAAATCGCAGCGTTTTGGGCGAAGCGCGACTAACAGCCTTTACGGCTCGAAGTCGTCGCCGCCGCCCTTGGGCTTCTTCTTGGGCGGGGGCGGAGCGGCCTTGGGCGGAGGAGCCGCTTTGGGAGGCGGAGCAGCCTTGGGCGGAGGAGGAGCGGCCTTGGGCGGCGCGGCGCTCGCGACCGGAGAAGGCGGCTGCGCGGGTGGTTGAGGCGCGTTCGCGATCTGCTTTTTGAGGCCTTTGGCCACCTTGACCGGCTCGGGCGGCGGCGCCCCTCCGCCGGTCTCGACCGCGCGCACCAAATCGAGCACGAACTTGGACGACGCGCCGGCCCACCGCGCGCCCATGTCGGCGGCCTGCACGAGCACCTCGGCGGCGGCGTCGAGCTCGAAGATGATCTCGTCGCGGCGCGCTTGAGGCTCGCCGCGGAACGTGGCGGGCGCCTCGGCCCGCAGCGTGGTGCGCTTCTTTTCGAGCTCGTTCGCGCGGATCGCGAGCTGCCCGAGCCGCTCGCCCACCTCGAGCGAGCGCTTGCCCGCGCCCTCGATGGCCTTGACGAAGCCGTCCACGTCGAGGCTCGTCTCGCGCGTGCGCACCGCGATCACCTTGGGCTCGGGGGCGATCTCGAAGTGCAGGAGCACGCCCTCGTCGCGGAGCTTCTTGGCGCGCTGGTTGGCCTCGGCGATCGTCAGCTCGGTGGGGCTATTGCCCTCCAAATTGAGCGTCGCGACGAGCGCGGCCCACGCGGCCTTCGCGTCGCTCTCGGCGCTGATCGCTTGAAAGCGCAGCTCGCGCACGGCGGCGAAGAGCTCGTCGTACGCGGCATTTCCAGCCGAATACGCTTCGCCCATCGAGACGTGCGCCTTGGGCGGCGTGCACGCGGCGACCGACCCGAGGGCCACGGCCGCGAGCACGCGCGCGACGGCGACCGATCGAACGATCGCCGTTCGGTCGCAGAAAAGAGCGCGGACCTTTCGCCTGCGCTCGCGCGGTACCTTCACTCGTTGCACCTCAGGATCACCCCCCATAGCTCGTAGCTCGACGCGCCCTTGGACAGGAAGACCGCCGCGGCATAGCCGTTGGCTTCGCCGACGATGCCTTGTCCATAGTTACCCGCGGGCGGAGAAAGGGCCAACGGATCGCCGAGCGGAGCAAAATCACTCCCCAACGTCTGCGCGCGCACGGCCCTGCTGCCCGACGCGCCTTCGGTCCAGAGCAGGATCCATCGACCGTCGGGGAGGCCTTCGATCGCAGGCGCAAACGCGTCTCCGCCGGGGCCGCCTTTGGGCAACGGGAACACGTTGGTGGTCTTCGGGATGGCGCCGAGCGGCGACCGCCCCACGCGGATCTCCCACGTGGACGAGCCCTCGGGCTTGTCCGCGAAGATCACCGCGACCTCGCGTTTGTTCGAGCCGATCGCGGGTTTGCCCACGCCGCCGCCCGAGCCCATCACCTTCACGAGCTCGCCCGACGCTTTGTGCTGCTCGTCGATCCATCCGCCCCACACCGAGCCGCTGCGCCGGAACGTGAGGCCGAAGCCCTTCGCGCCCGCGTTGAGCACCGAGGGCGATCCGAGCCCGTCGTCGCCTTTGAGCGACCAGAGCCGCACGGGCGCTCCGTCGCCCGCGGCCACGATCGATCCGCCGTCGACGCCGATCACGAACGGCGACGCCGCGGCCACCTCGATCGCGGATTTGAGGCTCGATCCTTCGGTCGTCACCTTGAGATCGCCCGACGGCGTCGGGATCACGCGCTCGAGATCTTTGTCGCCTTTGCGCGTGGTCTTCTCGGACACAGTGCCGGTCTTCGGATCGACCTCGATCACGATGGCCTCTTTGGAGTCGCGCGCGTACGCGACCACGAACGCGCCTTGAGGCGACGTCGTCACGTCGAACGGGATGCTCTTCGAGACCTTGGGCGCCCACATGGCGGGCTGCTTCGTGACCCAGCACGCCTTGGGCGGCGCGGGGATCGCCGCGCGCGCGAGCATCGGCACGGCGCGCAGCGAGGGACGCGCGGTCGCGACCGGCGACGTCGACGAGAGGCGCCCCGCAAAGAAGCCTGCGATCGCCATCGCGATCAAGATGCCGCCCGCGCCGACGAGCGATGAGAGCGGCACGGGGATCGTCGCCGAGAGGCTCCGCGGGCCGATGCGAGCGCGCGGAGGGGAAGACGGCGACGCGATCGACGCCTCGCTCGGCGGCGCGCCAAACGTAGGCGCGGCCGGCACATCCATCGAAGGCGGTTGGCTCGATCGCGATGGTGCGTTCGAGGGAGGAGCGTCGCTCGGCTTGTCGTCGGGCACGGGCTTCGCGCTGTGTTGCAACGCGGTCGGTGTGCGCGGCGGCGGCGGGATCACGGGCTCCGCTTCTGCGGTCGCGTCCGCCGGAGGCCGCGACTGCCGCATGAGCGGGAACGCGGTCTCCTGCGATGGAGGAGGCTCGGGAGGCTTGGAATAAGCCTTCGCGCTCACCACCTCGACAGGAGGCGTCTCGGTCGCGGCCTCGGCGACCACGCTCGACGCGTCGACCTCTTTGGGAGGATCGCGCGGGCTGAGCAGCGTCGTGGGCTGCTCAGGCTTTCGAGGAGGGGGCGGCTTGGGCGCGCTCGGAGCTTGTTTTGTAGGGTCGAGCGGCTTTACCTGCACTGTGCCGTCCGCGGCCCGTTCGATCGAGAACGGCGGCACGCCGGGCAGCGTGTCTGCGCGCGGAGGGTCGGGCGGGAGCGGCGGTCGCTCTTCGGGCTTGGGCGCGCGTCGCGGCGGCGGCGGCGGCGGTCGCTTGGGCGGCACCGCGACCGGGGCCACTTTTGCAGGCGCGCGCGCGCTCGTGTCGGCCGCTGGTTTGGGCTCGGCGGCGTCCAGCGCGCGCGCTCGCGCGAGGACGTCTGCTTGCGCAGCGGCGGCGCGCGCGCGTGCCTGCGCGTCGGCGGCGGCCTCTTCTTCGGGCGAAGGCGGAGGCGCTTTGGGCTTGTCCTCGTGTGTATCGAGCGCGCCGGGCCGCTTGCGCGGGAGGGTCTTGTCCTCGTCCGAATGGGTCGTCGTCGACCAGAGCTGATCGATCTCGCTCGTGGTGAGCTTGCGCTTGGGAGGCGGCTTTGGAGCCTCGGGCTTCGCGCGTGACGTGCGCGGAACGAGGGTGACCTGCGCAGGCGGCTTATCGGCGGGCCTCCCCGCGGGCGGCACCTGCGTCGTCGGAGGACGATGCTCCAACGGCTCTCGCGGAGGCACCTGAATGGGCTTCGACGTCCCCGTGGGTACGGCCGCTTCGGGAGAGGGCAAACCGACGAGCGTGGATCGCCGATCGAGCGGCGAAGAGGGCTTGGGAGGCGGCGGCGCGCCGCGCCCTGCGAGATTTGCGGCGCGCGGGGGTTTGGCGGGTCCCCCCGTCGTGGAAGCTTCTTTGGTCGCGCCTTCGCCGACGAGCTCCGGCAGCGTCGACGCAGGCACCCAATCCGTCATGCCGTCGCGCCACACGAGCGTGCTTGGAGGGAGGACCTTGCCCGCGATCGCAGCGCGCAGCTCGTCGATCCCTACGAGGCGCTGAACTCCGCGCTCGTCTGTCCACCTCCACTCGTCGCGTGCGCTCAAGGCTGGTCCTCGGAAGCCGGGGGAATCGTACCCTGCTCACAGGACATCGGTGCCATTTTGTGATCCTGAAGAGTCAACGCGAGCGGGGCGGAGGCCGCGTGGGGGATCCCGAAGCAGGTGGAGGGGTCGAGGGTGTCGCGGAAGATCCGCTGCTCGGCGCGGGTGGCTCGCCTGGCGGGTTTGGGGGGAGGTCCCCCCAAACGCGAGGATCGCTCAAGGGGGGCGGAGGAGCCGAGGCCCGGTAGGGTCGTTGCGCGAGCGTGAACCGGCGCGGCGCGACGTACCCGCCCGGCATGTTGCTCGACGACGGCGCGCGGCTCGACGAGGGCGCGCGGCTCGACGTCGGCGTGCGGCTCGACGAGGGCATGCGGCTCGACACGGGCGCGGCGCGCCTCGGCGCGAGCAGATCGCGGAGGCGGCGTCGCTCGCTGTCATCGAGCAGCTCGCCGAACCACTCTTCGAGCTCGTTCGGGTCTTGAAAGGCGCGGCGGTTCGGGTGATTGGCCTCGCGGATCATGCGCTGGATCTGCATCGCGAGCGTGGGGCTCTCGCTCGGGAGGAGCGTCGCCGTGCGCATGAGCCGAGGCTCGTTCTTCATCACGCGGACGTACGCTTCGAACACGTCCTGCGGAAAGACCATCGCGTCCACGAGATCGACGAAGCACACGTACGGTCCTTCGATGCGAGCGATGGTCGACTCGTGATCGCGAGCCCATCTCCCCACCTCATCGAGCGACACCGGAGAGGAGATGTGAATCTCCAGGATTCGCCCAACCTTGTGCGCGATCGAGTACATAGAAGCAGCCGCCCGAGCCTACCTCTATAGCCGTGCTGCGCTCGCGCGGGGAGAGAGATCATGAGGCGCGATCCTCCATCGCCCCGTCATGCTGTGTTGCGCGCGAGGACAAGGGCCGTGACGCGCGCGGCGCCCGAGGCAAAAAGGGCCGCCGTGCATGCCCTGATCGTGGCGCCGGTCGACGCGACGTCATCGACGAGGACGACGCCCCGGCCCTCGATCGCGTCACGGCGCGGGGCGACGAACACGCCTTCGACGTTCGCGAGCCTGCCCGCGCGATCGAGCGTGGCTTGCCGAGGCGTGTCGCGGAGGCGCGCGAGCCCGCGCGGCGACGAGGGGAGATCGACGATGCCCGCGTACGCGCGCGCGAGCAGCGATGCATGGTTGTAGCCGCGCTCGGCGAGGCGGCGCGGGTGCATGGGCACCGGCACCACGAGATCCGCGCCCGGGGGCGCGCCCACCCGCGCGAGGAGCGACGCGAGCGGCTTCGCGAGATCGCTCCTGCCCTCGTATTTGAAGCGCTGCACCGCGATCGCGAGCGCGCCACCGTACAAGCCGAACGACGCGAGGCGCGCGCCGTCGACGGCGGCTTCGGCGCGCTCGACGGTGGACGCGCACGACGGGCAGAAGACCGCGCGGCGAACGAGCGGGGGAGCGTCGCACGCGGCGCACACGGCGGGCGCGATCGCGTCGAGGAGCACGCCGGCGGTGAGGCGGAGAACGGCGGAGATCGAGGTCATATCCCTTCATCGACACGAGCCCGCCGAGAGTTGCGTACTTTGTCGAAGGCGCCGATGATCGCGGCCGTGAGCGCGCATTTCTCCGGTCTTCGCGAGGATTTCTTCCGCACGTACGTGGCCTTCGAGCCCGAGGAGGCGACCACGCTCGGCCTCCACGACGGCGACGATCGCCTGCGCGACCCGGCCTCGCTCGACGATCGCGCGGCCTTCTTCCGCCGATCGATCCGCGCGCTCGACGCGATCGACACGGCGTCGCTCGACAAGGCAAACCAGGCCGATCACGCCGCCATGCGCGCGGTCGCCGCGTGGGAGGCGCACGCGCACGACGCGCTCCGCGAGCACGAGCGGCGCGTGGAGTGGAGCCTCTATCCGTACACGATGATCTGCTACGCCCGCGCGCAGGGGCTCGACGTGCGCGCGCGCGCCGCGGGCGTCTCGCGGTACCTCCGCGCGCACGAGGACAACCTCGCGCGCGGGCTCGCGGCGGGCCGCGCGACGCACCGATCGCTCGTCGAGCACATCATCGCGGCGCAGCTCCCCGGCGTGATCGAGGACCTCGGCGCGATCGATCCGAAGGCCGGCGCCGCGTACGCAGATCACCTTGTTTTCCTGCGCGATCGCGTGCTCCCGCGGGCGCCCGAGCCGTTCGCGATCGGCGAGGACGAGGTCGCCCTTCGCCTCGCGACGCTCTTCGATTTGGATCGATCGGCCGCCGAGCTGACGCGCGAGGCGCGCGATCATCTCGCGTCGGTGCAGGCTGCGATGATCGCGATCGCCAAGGGGCTCGACCCGTCGATCCGATCCATGCCCGACGTGATGGAGCGCGTGCGCGCCGAGCAGGGCGAGAGGATGACCCGCGCCGAGGACGTCGAGCCCCTCTATCGCGCGATCATCGATCGCGCGACGCGCTTCTCGGCCGAGCGCGGCCTCTTGCATTTGCCCGACAACCTCGATCTCGGGATGGACGTTTATCCCGCGGGCCTGCGCGCCTTCGGGGCCGGCACCAACTGGCCTGCTCCTCTCCTCGACGGGAGCAAGAAGGGCCAATTCGTATTGAACCCCGACCCTTCCAAGCACGTTGTGGCGTGGGCCGCGGTGGGGGCGATCCACGAGGGCGTGCCCGGGCACTTCCTTCAAAGCGCGGTGTGGCAGGCGCGGTATGGAGCGGCCGGCGAGGCGCGCACACCGCCGGTGCGCTTCTTCGGCGTGGCCGACGACGTCGCGTTTCCAAGGGGCTTTTTGCGGCCCATGCTCACCATCGAGGGGTGGGCGGTCTACGCCGAGGAGCTGCTCCGCGAGGCGGGCTTTCACGAGGGGCGCGATCACCTCTTTGCGTGCGTCGGCCACGCGATCCGCGCGGCGCGCACCATCGTTGACTTGGGCCTTCACACAGGCGCGATGTCGCGCGAACAGGCCGCCTCGTTCTTGATGGATGAGGCAGGGATGCCCAAAGCGTCCGCGCTCGGCGAGGTGGAGCGATACGGCAGGTTGCCTCTGCAGGCGATGACGTATTTCGTGGGTCAGCGTGAGATCGAGCGGCTCCGCGACCATCAAAAGGCCTTGCTCGGGGGCGCGTTCGATCTCGCCTCGTTCCACGACGCGCTCTTGGCGGAGGGGCCCATCACGCCCGCCGCGATCCGCCGCGTGATGGCTTGACGAACGAAGAGAAATATCTTCTCCTCGGTGATTCACGCGAGAGGAGGAACATGAACGAGAGCGAGAGCGGGGACGGGAAAAAGGCGCTCATGGAGAGGATCTCATCCCCCCTTCAAGAGATCGAAGCGAGCTACGACGTTGTCGTGATCGGCTCGGGGTACGGGGGCTCGATTAGCGCCTCCCGGCTCGCGCGCGCCGGCCGGAAGGTGTGCTTATTGGAGCGGGGTAACGAGATCCTGCCCGGCGAATACCCAGAGACGGAGAGCGAGGCTCTCCCCCATTTTCAGGTCGACGCGCCGGGCTTGCCGCACGTTGGGTCGCGGAGCGGGCTCTACGACCTCCGCGTGAACCCCGACGTGAGCGTGCTTGTCGGCTGCGGGCTCGGGGGCACGTCGCTCATCAACGCGAACGTGTCGATCAAGCCCGATGACAAGGTGCTCAAGGACGATCGTTGGCCCAAGGCGATCCGCGACAACCCCGATAAAGAGCTGCATGAGGGATATGAGCGCTCCAAGATCATGCTCCGTCCGACGCCTTATCCAAAGACCTTTCCTTCGCTCCCCAAGATGGCGGCGCACGAGAAGTCAGCCAAGGCGATGGGCAAGAGCCTCACGGTGCTCGACCTCAACGTGACCTTCCAAGACGGCTTGAGCCCCGCCGGGGTGCGGCAAGAGAAGTGTACGCTCTGTGGCAACTGCGTCGCCGGGTGCAACTACCTCTCCAAGAACACCCTGCTCATGAATTACCTCCCCGACGCGAAGAACCATGGGGCCGAGATCTTTTGCGGCGCCGAGGTGAAATACGTGGAGCGCCAAGGGGGCGCGTGGGTCGTTCATTATGACGCAGGCAACGGCGGCCCCCTCGAATTCGTGCGCGCCGCGATCGTCGTTTTGGCCGCTGGAACGCTCGGATCCACAGAGATTTTGCTGCGATCCAAGAAGAATGGCCTCTCCCTCTCACCTACGCTCGGGGACCACTTCAGCGGCAATGGAGACATGTTGAGCTTCGCGTACGACTGCAAAGACCGCATCGAAGGCCTCGGGCATCCCGGGCCGGGCGAGCCGTACGTAGGGCCGACCATCACGAGCAGCATCTCTCTGCCCGATCCCGCCGGCGCCACAAAACACGTGCTCCTCCAAGAGGGCGCGATCCCAAGCCCGCTCGTGAGCTTCGCGGAGAGCACGCTCTTTTGGGTCGCGCTCGCGGAGGGCGTCCCTGTCCCGAACCCGCTCGGAATTCACGAGGCCGCTCTGCACACGCAGACGTACCTCGTCATGTCGTCCGACGACGGCGCCGGCCAAATCGTGCTCGATCACGGCGAGAGCGGCCGTGTCCGCATCCACTGGCCCACGGCCGATTCCAACGTGAGCTTGACCAGGGGCAATGAAGAGGCAAAGAGGGCCGCGGAGGCGTTGGGCGGGGGCCGCATCCGCGGACGGCAGATGATCACCGTGCATCCGCTCGGCGGTTGCGCCATGGCGGACGACGCGTCGAAGGGGGTCGTCGACGATCGGTGTCGCGTCTTCTCGGGCCAAGAAGGGGCCGGCGTCCATGAGGGGCTTTATGTGTGCGACGGCTCGGTCATCCCCATGCCGCTCGGGGTCAACCCGCTTTGGACCATCTGCGCGATCGCCGAGCGAGCGTGTCATTACATGGCCGAGGAGCGGCGGCTCCACATCGACTATTCGCTGCCGAGCGCCAACCCCAAGCCTCCGCCCGCCCCCGCGACGGTGGGCGTCCGGTTCCACGAGGAGCTGACCGGCTTCTTCATGCGAGGTGTGACGGGCGAGAGCGCCGATCCGCTCGCCGGCTGGCCCTCGATTTATCGGCGCGGCTACGCGGAGGGCGAGGCCCATCATTCACCCTTCGCGCTCTTGGCGGACATCGAGGCGGAGGACGTCGACGCCCTGGTGAACGCGCCGGATCACGCGGCGAAGCTCGTAGGAACGGTGATCGCGCCCGCGCTCTCTCCCGAGCCGATGATGGCCACGGGCGGCGTCTTCAACCTGCTCACGCGCGACGGGTTGGGCTCGAACATCCGGTTCATGCGCTATCGCGCGACCCTCACGGCGCAGAGCGGAGAGCGGTATTCCCTCAACGGGTTCAAGCGCGTCGGGGGAGGCTCCATCCTCCGCGCGTGGAGGGACACGACAACCCTCCACGTCACCGTCCACGAGGGGCCGAGCGAGGCAGGGCCGGTGATCGGCAAAGGGATCATCCGCATCGGGCCGCTCCAGGTCGCGGCGCTGCTCGCGAGCATGCGCGCGGTGAACGCGCGCGGGATCGTCGCGCGCGCGGGCGCGGTGCTGAAGCTCGACAGCTACTTTTTGAGGACGGTGGTCAAGGCGTATTGGGGCTTCTGACAGCGAGGCTCAAAAGCCCATCAGCTTGGCGAGGTAATACCGCATCGTCTCGGTGGTCCCGCCGCCGATGCGGAGGAGCCTTTGATCGCGCCACGCGCGCGCGATGGGGAAATCCTCGATGTACCCCCAGCCGCCGTGGAACTGGAGGCAATCGTCGGTCACCTCGCTCAAGATGTCGCCCGCGACGATCTTGGCCATGCTGACGAGCTTCACGGTCTCGAACGAGAGCGGGACCTTCTGCTCGTAACGCTCGGAGTTATACGCGTCGACGCACTTGTAAATGAAGGCGCGCGCCATCTCGACCTTGGTGTAGAGGTCGACGAACTTGTGCTGCCACACCTCGCGTTTGATGATCGGTTTGCCGAACGCGACGCGCTCACGACCATAGTTGACGGTGTGATCGAGCGTGATCTGGCAGCCCGCGACGGCGCCGACCGCCGCGATCAAGCGCTCGGTCTGGAAGTTCTGCATCAGGTACATGAAGCCCTGATTCTCTTCGCCCAGCATGTAGCGCTTGGGGATGCGCACGTCCTCCAAGAAGAGCTCCGCCGTGTCCGAGGACTTGTTGCCGATCTTCTTGAGCTTGCGCGCCACCTGAAAGCCGCGCGTGTTGGTGGGCACGAGGAAGAACGAGCAGCCGTGCGCGCCCTTGTCGGGGGCGGTCTTGACGAGCATCGTGACGAAGTCGGCGCGCGTGCCGTTCGTGATGAACGTCTTTTGACCATTGATGACGTAATCGTCGCCGTCCCTCTTGGCGGTCGTGCGAATGCCCGCGACGTCGCTGCCCGCGGCGGGCTCGGACACGCCGAGCGCGGCGATCTTGTCGCCCGCGAGCGCGGGCCGCAAAAACTCGTCGATCTGCTCCTTCGTGCCGATGTCGCTGATGACCGGCGTCGCCATGTCGCTCTGCACGAGCAGGCCCATGTTCACGCCCGCGAGCCGCGAGTGAGGCAGCTCCTCGGCCTTCGCGACCGAGAACCAATAATCGAGCCCCGTGCCGCCGTGCTCCTCGGGGAAGTGCGCGCCCAAAATGCCCAGCTCACCCGCGCGCTTGAAGACCCAGTTGGGAAAGAGCTCGTCCGCTTCCCACTCCTCGGCGTGAGGAGCGAGCTCCTTCTCGGCGAACTGCCGGACGGTCTTGCGGAACTGCTGGTGCTCCTCGCTGAACGGCTGCCACATCGCCTATTTCTCCTCTGCTTTCGAGTGCTCTTCGGAGGATGATTCGTACACGAAGTATTGGAGGAGGGGAAGCGGGGATAGTCGAGAAGGCCGTGATGGAAGCTGCTACCCTCGGCGGCCCTGCATGCGGTTCTTGGTCCTCTCTCGGAATGCGTCGCTCTATTCGACGAGCCGCATCGTCCTCGCCGCCCGGGCGCGCGGCCATCAGGTCACGGTCATCGATCCGCTCGACTTTCAGATCGTGGTCGAGCGCAACAAACCCTCGCTGCTCGTCGGCGGATCGGCCGTGCCTCGCTACGACATCGTCATCCCGCGCATCGGCGCGAGCATCACCAACTACGGGCTCGCGGTCGTGCGGCAGTTCGATTTGATGGGCGTGCCCGTGCTGAACGGCGCGGTCTCCATCGCGCGGAGCCGCGACAAGCTGCGCGCGCTCCAGCTCCTCACGCGCAAGAACATCGACGTGCCCATCACCGTGTGCGCGCGGAGCCCGTCGGGCGTCGAGGCCGCGCTCGAGCTCGTGGGCGGCTGCCCCGCGATCGTCAAGCTCCAGCAAGGGACGCAGGGCATCGGCACCATGATCGCCGAGACGCCGCAGGCCGTTCACTCGCTGCTCGAGACGTTCTGGGCCATGGGCCAAGACATCGTTTTGCAGGAGTACGTGCGCGAGTCCAAGGGCCGCGACATCCGCGTGATCGTCGTCGGCGGCCGCGTGGTCGCGTCGATGCGCCGCGTGGCCAAGCCCGGCGAGTTCCGCTCGAACCTCCACCGCGGCGGCAAGGGCGACGCTGTCGCGCTCCAGCGCAAGCACCGGAGCGTGGCCATCCGCGCGACCAAGGTGATGGGGCTGGAGGTCGCCGGCGTCGACATGCTCGAAGGCAAGGCCGGCCCCAAGATCCTCGAGATCAACAGCTCGCCCGGGCTCGAAGGGGTCGAGCGCGCGAGCGGCGTCGACGTCGCGGGCGCGGTCATCGAGCACGCCGAGCGCTACGCGCAGACGCACAAACGGATCACCACGCGCGACCTCGATCAGCGCATCAACGACGTGATCGAGGACGAGCGCATGCCCCCGCGCAGCACCCGCTCTGTTCCCCCGCCCGACGGGAGGCGCGCGGGCAGGTTCGTGTCGTGACCGCGACCGAGGGCCTGATCGTCGAGCGCGTCGGGCCCGCGGTCGTCGTGACGATCGATCGGCCCGCGACGCGCAACGCGATCGATCGCGCGATCGCCGAGGGCGTCGCGGACGCGGTCCGCGAGGCCGATCGCGATCCGACGGCGCGCGGCGTGATCCTCGCGGCGACGGGCGATCGCACGTTCATCTCGGGCGGCGACCTCAACATGATCGCGGCGCTGCTCGACGATCCTTCGGCCAAGGGCACCGCGGTGCTCGACATGTTCGAGACCATGTCGATCTTGGAGCGCGCGAGCGTGCCGGTGATCGCGGCCGTGCAAGGCGACGTGCTCGGCGGCGGCTGCGAGATCGCGCTCTTGTGCGACATGGTCATCGCCGAGAGCCACGCGGGCCTCTCGTTCCGCCACGCCAAGATGGGCCTCTCGCCCGCGTGGGGCGGGCTCACGCGGCTCGTCGAGCGTGTGGGGCCCATCGAGGCCGCGCGCCTGCTCTTCACCGCCGACCGCGTCGTCGCCGAGGAGGCCGCGCGGATCGGCCTCGTGAACGAGGTCGTCGCCAAAGGGACCGCGAAGACGAGGGCGATCGCGGCGGTGAGCCGCATCGCGGACAACCCCCGCGCGACGGTCGCGGCGCTCAAGGGCGCGCTCCATGGCGTGCGCGAAGCGAGGCGGGCCGGGACGCGCGCCGTCGAGACCGCGACCTTCGAAGGCCTGTGGGGGCGCAGCGACCACGCGCAGGCCGTCCAGTCTTTTCGCACCAAACGATAGCGCGATCCTCTTGGTGTTTCCCGTTCGGGCCCACTCGGGATAGCCTTGTTTCCCCCGTGATTTCGAGCGGAGAGCAGCACGACGAGGGCGGCGCCGGAGGCGACGCCGTGGCCGCGCCTTCGCGCGCCGAGAAGCCGACGATGCCCGAGAGCGCGCCGCTCCTCCGCGTGAACGACGCGCTCGGTCGATCGCGCGCGGAGCTCTACGAGGGCGAGGTCCTCGCGGGCAAATACAAAGTCACGCGCGTGATCGGCGAAGGCGGCATGGGCGTGGTGCTCGAAGCGCGGCACATCTCGCTCGATCAGATGGTCGCGATCAAGGTGCTGCGCCCCGCGATGCTCGAGATCCCGGGCATGGTCGGGCGCTTCTCGCGCGAGGCGCGCGCGGCGTCGAAGATCACGAGCGAGCACGTGGCGCGCGTGACCGACGTCGGCGAGCTGCCTTCGGGCGTGCCGTTCATGGTGATGGAGCACCTCGCGGGCGAAGACCTCCTCGCGATCCTCAAGGCGCGCGGCACGATCGACGTGGCCGACGCCGCGCGCTGGATCGCCGACGCGTGCGACGCGATCGGCGAGGCGCACGGGCTCGGCATCGTTCACCGCGATCTCAAGCCCGGGAACTTGTTCCTCGCCAAGAAGCGAAACGGCAGGGTCTCGATCAAGGTGCTCGACTTCGGCATCTCGAAGATCGAAGCCGGCGCCGACGAAGCGACGCGCACGGGTCAGCTCCTCGGATCGCCCAAATACATGGCGCCCGAGCAGATGAGCTCGTCCAAAGACGTCGACGGTCGCGCCGACATTTGGGGCCTCGGCGCTGTGCTCTTCACGCTGCTCACGGGCCGCCCGCCGTTCCTCGCCGACACCGCGGCGCTCATCTGCAGCAAGGTCCTCAACGAAGATCCGCCGCCTCCGCGGAGCCTCCGGCCCGATCTCCCCGAGGCGATCGAAGCCGTGATTTTGCGCTGTTTGCAGCGCAACCCGGCCAAGCGCTTCGCGACCGCGGCCGAGCTCGCCGAGGCGCTCGCGCCGTTTTATTCGGCCGGCGCGCGCGCGACCGATCCCACGCCCACGCCCGCGCCGAGGCCGCCGACGATCGCGACGCTGATCGAGCAGCCCGCGCCGCTCGAGGAGCCGCGACCTCTGCCCGTCGCTCCCCCGCCCAGCCCGAGCGTCACGCCCATGCCCCCGAGCGCCGCGCGATCGGCGACCATCTCGACGTGGGACGCGGGCGAGGCGCCGCGCTCGCGCAAGCGCACGTGGATCGTGGCGGCGCTCATCGCGTGCGCGCTCGCCGCGGGGCTCATCGCGCTCGTCACACGGCGCGGGGACAGCGACGTTCACGCGGCCGCGGGTCAGGTGAGCGCGACGCCGGTCGTGTCGAGCGTGCCCGAAGCGCCGACCGCCGTTGAAGGCGCCGCGCCGCCGGCCTCGGTGACCGCCGGGTCAGCGCCGAGCGCGGACGCGACGGCGCTCCCGCCGAGCAAGCGACCATGGCCTAAAAAAGCCGGGAGCGCGGCGCCCGGCGACGCGCCTGCGCCCAAGAAGCCGCCGCCCAAGGACCTCTTCGACTCGCGCAATCCATTCGAACCAAAGCGGGCTCCATGAAGCGTCTACGATGGGTCTTGGCGTCGCTCTCGATCGCGCTGATCACGTCCCCCACGCTGCCCGCGCGCGCCGAGCCGACGCCCGAGCAGCGCGCCGCCGCGCAGGCGCTCTACGACGCCGCGCGCGCGCTCACCAAAGACGGCCGCTACGCCGAGGCGTGCCCCAAGCTCTTGGAGAGCCACAAGCTCGATCCCGCGCCGGGCACCGCGTATCAGCTCGCCGATTGCTACGAGCACGTGGGCTCGCTCGCGAGCGCGTGGACCTATTACATCGAGGTCGCGGACGCCGCGCGCGCCGCGGGCAAGAGCGAGCACGAGGCCGCCGCGAGGGCGCGCGCCGCCGCGGTGAAGCCGCGCATCCCCACGGTGCTCATCACCGCGTCGAAGGCCGCGCGATCGATCGCGGGGCTCACCATCACGCGCGACGGCGTGCCGGTCGGTGAAGGCCAGCTCGACGCGGCGATCCCGGTCGATCCCGGCGTGCACGTGATCGTCGCGAACGCCGCGGGCAAGCAGCCGTGGCGACGCGAGGTGCCGATCCAAGAGGGGCAGGCGATCACCGTCGACGTGCCCGTGCTCACGGACCCGCCGCCGAAGCCCGTCGCCGAGCCTCCGCCCAAGCCCGTTGCTCCTCCTCCTCCGCGCGAGACCGCGTCGCGCGCGACGCTCCTCGGCGCGCAGCGCCTCATCGGCATCGGCATGGGCGTCGCGGGAGCGATCACGGCCGCGGTCGGGTTCGGGTTCGGCGGCGCCGCGATCAGCAAGAAGAACGAGAGCAACCAAGTCCACTGCGACGCCGCGGACACGTGCGACAAAACCGGGCTCGCGATGCGCGCGGACGCGATCTCCTTCGCGACGATCTCGACCGGCTGCATCATCGCCGGAGCGGCTGCGCTCGTGGGCGGCGTCGTGCTCGTCTCCACGACGCCGCGCGGCCCGAGCAAGCCGCCGGCCACGTCGGTGCGCGTGACCCCCGGCGGCTTCGTCATCGCGGGGAGCTTCTGATGCGACGAACGTGGTTCTTGCTCTCGCTCTTCGGGCTCACCTCGATCTTCGGCTGCCAGCAGTGCATCGGGCTCACGCCGGGCACGCCGCGCGGAGAAGGCGGCGGCGGCTTCGGCGGTGCGTCGTCATCGAGCACCACGTCGACGACCTCATCAACAACGTCGAGCGGCATGGGCGGCGCGTCGTCGTCGAGCACCACGTCGACCACGTCATCGAGCGGCGCAGGAGGCGCGGGCGGCGCAGGCGGAGTGGGTGGCGCTTCGTCATCGACCACGTCGTCGAGCGGCGCGGGCGGGATGAGCGGTGACGCGGGCACGGACGCGGGTGACTCGGGCGTCACCGACGGCGGTGACGCGGGCGACGACGGCGGCGCCGACGCGGGCCCGACCGGCACCGTGGTGCTGCTCGCGGGCGGCGGTCAGAAGATCCTCGCGGCCTCGTTCCAGCCTGCGTCGGGCTGGACGGCGACGTCGCTCAACGACAAGACCGATCCCGGCTTTGGCCCTTCGATCGCGCTCACCCCTGCAAACGTAGGCGTCGGCGCGATCCGATCGAGCCCGAGCCAAGAGCTCCGGTATGTGACGTGGTCGAGCGGCGCGTGGTCGGGCGACCCCGTGTTGGTGATGGCGGCGGTCACGACGCGCGCGCGGCCGATGATCAGCGGCGCGTCGGCGCGCGCGCAGCTCGTGCTGCAAGGGCTCGATTTCAAGTACTACTACACGGCGTTCAACACCTCCGTGATGACGTGGTCCGCGGTCGAGCAGGTGTCGAGCGGGATGCAGAGCTTCGGCCCTTCGTCCGCCGACGTCGCGGCGCGCGCCGACGACGCGACGGTCATCTTCCTCGACGGATTCAACGGCACCAACAACCCGGTCGCGCAGGATCGTGTGGCCGGCGCGTGGAGCGCCAAGGCGACCGTCGACACGAACGTCAACTCCGGCGCCGCGAACCTCTACCCCATGCCGGCGATCCTCACGCTCAACCCTGCGGGCGACGTGATGGTCGCGTACGTGAAGCGGAGCGACACCAAGGTCTACACGTCGATCCGCACCAACAACGTGTGGAGCCCGGTCGCCGCGGTGCTCAACTTCACCACACTTTGCCGCGCGGAGCTCGCGCTCGGCGCCGACGGCGCGCCGGTCCTCGCCATCCACGGCACCGATCACAAACCGTATTTTGCGCGATGGAACGCGGGCAACGCGACGTGGGAGAACATCGCGCCGCCCGCGGTCAACCTGCTCACGTCAGTGTGCTCGAACCCGCCGAGCGCTGCGCTCAACGGATCTTCGTCGGCGATCGCGCTCGCGCCCGGCGTAGGCGGCATGCGCTTCGAGGTGGCGTACGTCGAGGCGAACAGCCAAGTGTTCCACCTCCGCCACGACGGCATCGACTGGATCCCCTCGGTGGGCGTGAGCGATCCCAACGTCACCGGCGTGACCGACGTCGCGATCGCGAGCCGCCCGTAGCGATCGCTGCGACGTTCCCAAGCGCGCGCGCTTCGCCTATCGTACGGCGAGCCCACCCTTCGTTCTCAAGGAGCCCCTCTCGCTGATGCGCGCCCCCGTCGTCGTCATGACCTTCGCGGCGGCGATCGCCGCCGCCTCGATCGCGAGCGCGCAGCCCAAAGAGCCGCCCGCGGTGTCGCCCGAAGAGGCCGCGGCGAAGCTCAGCGCGCCCGGAAAACGCCGCGCGAACGTGGCCGAGCCGGTGCCCGACGACGCGATCGAATTCTCGGACAAGCTGGTGCTCGACACGGGCCGTTACGAGCACAAGGCGCCGGATCCGACGACCATCGGCTTCACGGTCCACGGCGAGTATCAGCTCCGCTACCGCGCCGCGAACGACCTCCGGCTGGAGCCTCCGATCCGCGACGCGTCGATCAACAAGCTCGGTCAGAACCAATATCTCTATCACTGGTTCCGCGTCGGCGCGCGCTTTCAAATCCGGGATTTCCTCGCCATCGTGGGCCAGATCGACGTGCCGCGCGGCATGATCGCGGGCGACTCCACGCAGCGTGTCGAGGCCGCGTGGGACTCGTTCTCGAAGCCCAAGTGGTACGAGATTCACCCGCGCTATCTCTACCTCGAATACACCTCGCCGATTGGCACGTTCCGCGTCGGCCAACAGGGCTCGTATTGGGGCATGGGCATCCTCGCGAACGACGGTGATCACCCCACGTTGTTCGGCGATCGAAGGCGCGGCGCGCTGGTCGAGCGCGTGCTCTTCGCGACGACGCCGATGGGCAAGGGCACGCCGCTCGCCATCGCGATCGGCGGAGACCTGGTCTTCGAGGACAACACCGCGGACCTCCTCGATCGCAAGGACCGCGCGTTTCAAGGCGTGGCCGCGGTGGTGTACCGGACCAAGCCGGCCGAGATCGGGCTCTACGGCGTGGTGCGGCACCAGCAGCACAACGCCGAGGCCACGGGCTCGCTCACGCCCTTCGTCGAGAACCTGACCGTGGGCGTGGTCGACTTGACCGGCAAGTTCAACGCGCGCATCCCGGGCACGCGCGCGTTCGCGTTCGGGCAGTTCGAGGCCGCGGCGATCTTCGGGTCGACCACGTTCCTCCGGGGCTCGTACGTTCGTCCGATCGATCCGACGGTGAAGCGCGTGCCCGAGAAGGTGCAAGCGTTCGGCGGCTCGGCGCTGCTCGGCGCGGTGCACGTGGCGGGGCAGGGCGACGAGCAGTGGGGCGCGGTCGCGGGCGAGCTCGAGGTGGGTTACGCGTCGGGCGACGCGGACCCGACCGACGGCGTCAACAAGCGCTTTTTGTTCGATCAAAACCACAACGTCGGGCTCGTGCTCTTCAACCACGTGATGGCGTGGAAGACCGCGCGCGCCGCGACCATCGCGCAGGACCCGGACATCGTCGCGCGCGCCGCGCCGGGCCTTCAGCTCTTGCCGTCGAACGGCGGCGTGTTCGGCGCGATGTACGTGAACCCGCGCATCGTGATCCGGCCGCGGCGGTGGTTCGACATCAAGGCGGGCGTGGTGATCGCGCAGGCCACGGCCGACGTGGTCGACCCGTACCACGTGGGCGCGCTCGGCAACTTCGCCAACTACGACGGCGGCGATCCGCGCAAGCGCGACCTCGGGATCGAGCTCGATTTGGGCTTTGACGTGCGCATCCCCATCGAGGGCGTCGCGACCATTCAAATCGGCGCCGAGGGCGGCGCGCTCTTCCCGGGCCGCGCCTTCGACAACGCCGTGGGCGAGCGGCTGCCGAATCAATATCTCGCCAACACCAAGCTCGGCCTTTTGTACTAAGAGCCCTCTTCATCATGCGCTATTTCGTGACGTTCCCGTCTTCCCAAAAGCCCGGCGAGGCGCCGGTCGAGCTCCCTGTCGACGTCGAGCACAGCCCCGCGGGCGACATCCTCGTCACCATCGAGGGCCGGCAATTTTCGGCCGACGCGATCTCGATGGGCCGTGACGGCGACACCACGTCGATGCGCATCGACGGCAAGGTGGTTGATCTGGTGATGGAGGGCGCGCCGCCCAAGGTGGGAGTGGCCGCGCGCGGGCTGCGCTTTTACGTGACCTCCGAGAGCGAGCGGATGCGCGCGCTCGAAGCCGCGCTCGGCAAGAAGGCGGGCGCGGGCGGCGATGGCGTCGTGACCTCGCCCATGCCCGGCCGCGTGCTCAAGGTGCTCGTGAGCGAGGGAGACGACGTGGCCATGGGGCAAGCCTTGATCGTGGTCGAGGCGATGAAGATGGAGAACGAGCTCTTGGCGGACCGCGCCGGGGTCGTCAAAAAGGTCTTCGTCACGCCCGGGCAGACGGTCGAGGGCGGCGCCAAGCTGATCGAGATTGGTTGAAGGGGGGGTGGCGGGCGCCACCCCCAAAATTGGCGGCGCCACGTTTTAGCCCCAAAAATCTTCAATGATTTCGTGAAGAGCGCTTGGGCACCGTACGTGCTCAAGGGCTCGCTCATGATGCCTGACCAAATCGCAAAGCAGGTCGCCGCACATGCGCTGTCCGAGGTGGCGACCCTCCATATCGAATTTGAAGTAGCGCCTGCGCCGCTGCGGATCGATGTCGTCGTCGAGCCCGAGGACACGCCCCTCGTCGCGGAGCGCGGCGCGTTGGGCGCGCTGCTCGCGGAGGTCGCCAAACCCATCTTGCTGGAGGCGGTGAGCCGCGCCGTGCAGTTGGATCAGCTCCGCGCGTGCATCAACCGGCAGCACGCGCTCTACCAGATCAAGTGTGCAGAGGCGCGGCGGCGAGGGGGCAAGTCTCCGTCGTTCCCGCATCTCTTCATCGTGTCTGCCGGGAGGCCCGAGACCGTGATGAGGGAATACGAGCTGACGCCGCTCACGAGCTTTCCCCAGGGGTTTTATGGTCGCACCCGAGGGGACGCCACCAGCCTGGTGGTGGTCCCTGAGCTGCCGCGCACGCGGGACACCATCCTGCTGCGTTTGATGGGCAGGAGAGCGGCGCTGCGCGGTGCGCTCGATGATGTAAACGCGCTTCCCGAGGGCGCCTATGAGCGCACGATTGTTTGCGAAGTGCTTGGGAATGTGCTGGATGTCGATGAGGAGCTGTGGCAGCGTACCTATGAGGAGGGAGCCGTGGACGAGCTTGCAGACACCTATGATCGCGAGGAGATGGAGGCGATCTTCAGTTTCCTGAAGAATTGGAAGGACCAAGCGCCCATCAAGCTCGCAGAGGAGCGCCGTTTGGGGCGGCAAGAGGGGCGGCAAGAAGGGCGGCAAGAAGGGCGGCAAGAGGCGCTCCAAAGCGCGCTGCGCATGGCGTTCGAAGCGCGGTTTGGTTCGCCCCCTCCCTCTCTCCTCCCCTTCTTCGAGCGTTCACGCTCCGAGGCCGCGTTCAACGCGCTCTTCGCGCTCGTCGTGTCCCGTCCTTTGGACGAGGTCACGGCGGCGTTGGGGAGCGAGGACCCGCGCGTGCTCGGCT
>CAYTJL010000095.1:30369-32294 GCA_964437785.1 uncultured Polyangiaceae bacterium | reverse complement strand
TACGACGCGCGGCGGATAACCGCCTCTCCCTCGTCGTCGGAGGCGGGCTCGCTCGCCTCGCGGTCGTACTTCCAAACCACCCTCCGAACGGGCTTCTCCAGCGGGATGTCGCGCATGAACGCCGCGATCCGCCGGGCGAGCTCGCCGGGCTTCTCCAAGAAGGCGCTGTGGCCGATGCCCTCGGGCTCTTCGATGCTCGCGTGACGAGGGAGGTTTTGGCGGAAGAAGTCGAGATGAGGAGGCGGGAAGATCCGGTCTCCTCTCCCCCACACCACGTGGACCGGCATACGCAGCGATTGGAGCTCTTCGGGCTTCAAGAGGTCGTCCGGGGTGATGGAGCCGAGGAGCGCGCGCATGTCGGGGTGACAGAACTTCTTGCGGAGCCCCCACGCGAGGAACTGACGCATCTTGCTCGGCTTGGCCATCACCCGATCCATGAAGTCGAGCGCGTCCTCGTGGCTGTCGATGCGGAAGCGATCGACGAAGGACTCGAGCTCGTCTTTGTCCATGGGCGCGCCGCCGGGCGAGCACAAAAAGAGGCCAAGCACCTTGTCCGGCCGGGCGAGCGCATAATCGATGACGCCCATCCCGCCGAGCGAGGTGCCGAAGAGCACGGCCTTCTCCGCGCCGAGGATCCCGTCGAGCGCCTCCCGGAGCCCCTCCCGAACGAGCCTCGCGCTCACCCCGCCGCGCGGGCGATCGCTGAAGCCATGGGCGGGGAGATCGGGTAAGATGAGCCGTTTGACCCGGCTCCGCAGGTGAAGCACGAGCGGGAAGTAATGGACGCTCGCGGAGCTGAAGCCATGGAGGAGGACGAGGGGCGGGAGCTCGCCCCGACCGCGCGCATCGAGCACATGGATCCTGCCGACCGAAGTGCGGACGTACCGGCTCTTGTATCCCTGTGCGCGGAGCGACGAGAGGGCCAGGTGGTCTGAAAAGGCGGGCAAGTGTTCAGCTTCCTCTTGGGCCCATGAAAAATCGTGAGGGGCTCGCGGGACCCGGTCGCGCGCTCCTGGAACACATAGTATAGCAGGCGCCGGAGATGGCCCAATACGGGCCGAATAACGCGCCGTGGCGAACGACACGCAGGCGAGGGGGCGATTCCTCCGCTGGTTTCATGGGTCAAAAGGGCCGGTCTGGGGCCGCGATCCGGGCGAATATAGCCCGCTCGCCGTCGAAGAGACGATGCGATGGGTCGACCTCCTCTTTGGCCCGGGGCGTTATTTCCGCCTTGACGCGCATGGATGGGAGCACGTCCCCGACGCGCCGGTGATGATCGTGTCCAACCATTCGGGGGGCACGACCATCCCGGATGTCTGGGGGTTCCTCGCGGGGTGGTATCGGCGCTTCGGCGCGCACCGGCCCATTCACCCAATGGCCCACGAGATTATCCTCTCGACCGAGGCGACGGGCCGATTCTTCGGGACGCGCGGCGTGCTCCGCGCCAATCACGCGCTCGCGAGCGACGTGCTCACGCACTGGAGGCGCGATTTGATGGTGATGCCCGGCGGAGACATCGATACGTGGCGGCCTTATTCGGAGCGCTACAGCGTGCGCTTCGGCGGTCGCAAAGGGTACGCGCGCCTCGCGCTCAAGGCCGGTGTCCCCGTGGTGCCGGTGGCCAACGCGGGCGCCCACGAGACGCTCTTCATCATCACCGACGGCCGGGCCATCGCGCGGAAGATGGGCCTCCACGAGCTGATGCGCGCGGAGATCTTCCCTATTCACCTCTCGTTTCCGTGGGGGCTCGCCATCGGGCCTTGGCCTCACATCCCCATGCCGGCCAAGCTGCGGTATCGCATCGGCGCGCCCGTGCCGGCGCCCGAGGGCGCCGAGCCCGGCCAAGAGCCTACGTCGGAGCAGGTCGACGAGTACGATCGCAGGGTGCGAGAGGCCGTGCAAAGGCTCCTCGACATGCTCCGCGA
>CAYTJL010000095.1:0-30269 GCA_964437785.1 uncultured Polyangiaceae bacterium | reverse complement strand
AGTACGATCGCAGGGTGCGAGAGGCCGTGCAAAGGCTCCTCGACATGCTCCGCGATGCCCCTTGAGCCTCAAACCCTCTCTTGTTTTAGGAGAGGGCTCGAGGAGGAGGTTATGGGGAGATCAGGGGCCGCCGTCGGGGACGTGGCTGCAAGGATCGATGAAGCCGCACTCCGCCGTGCAGCTCGTGCAGAGGCACTGATAGACAGGCTCGTAGCCGGGAGCTGCGTTGGCGAACTGCGTGTCGCAGTCGGTGTAGCACTGCGGGGTCGGGTTTTGGCCGCAGCCGAAGATGCAGTTGAGCCAGCTCGGGTCGTTCGGGTTTTGGCTCCCGCACCCGGGCACCTGGAAGCATCCTTGAATCGCTTGACCGCAGCTCCCCTGCGCGCACTGGCCACAGGCCATGGGGCTGCCGCCGTCCATCACGCCCGCGTCCCCTTGGCACTGCGATTGGCACGTTTGGAGCGTGTCAATCCCGAGCTGGGCGCACGGCGTGTCGAGGACACATTGCCCGATACACTCGTTCTGCGGGTTCGAGCAGTCGAGGAGGTTGCCGAGCATCGAGCACACGTCGAAGCCAAAGCACATCTCGGCGTGCGCGCACGCCTGCATGCACACGTCGCCGACGGTCCCGGACGACGAGCTCGCCGGGCCGGGCCCGGTGCCGGTGGCGTTGGTGGACGAGACGGTCCCGGTCGTGGTCATGATGCCGCCGGTGCCGCCCCCGCCGCCGCCGTTCGCGCCGGTGCCGCTCGCATTGGTCTGTGTCTGGACATCTCCCGAGCACGCGCCGATCACCCCCGCGAAGGTGAGCCCGGCCAAGATCGCGAACGAAATCAAAGGACGATGTTGCATCGAAGCCTCTTCGTCGGTAGGTGAGTGAAAGAACGAGCGCATCTTCACCCGATCGCGCGATAAGGCAAGCCCCAATCGTATGAAACAAAGCTACGCGCGAAGGAAAACGTGTCCGGGACAAGGGCCATGATCCAGCAGACTCATAGTTTTGCACCGAGCGCGATCCTCTTCGACATGGATGGGCTCCTCGTCGACAGCGAGCCTCTTTGGTTCTCGGTCGAGCGCGCATTCGCCGCCTCGCGCGGGGGCGATTGGACCGATGAGCAGGCGGCGGCGTGCGTGGGCAAAGGGCTCCACACCACGCTCCGCGCGATGCAACGCGCCTTTGGCTTCGAGGTGGACGTCGCGCGCGACGCCGAAGAGGTGGTGAACGCGTTCATCGCGCGCGCGGGCGAGATCCGATTGAAGCCGGGCGCCCTCGCCCTCCTCGACGACGCCAAGGGAAAAGCCAAGCTCGCGCTCGCGTCATCGTCGTCGCTGCGGCTCATCGAGGCGGTGCTCCGCGAGGTGGGCGTTCACGATCGGTTCGACGCCGTCGTCTCGGGCGAGCAGGTGGCGCACCCAAAGCCCGCACCCGACATCTTCCTTCACGCGGCGTCGCTCCTCGGCGTGCCGCCCGCGCGCGCCGTGGTGCTCGAAGACTCCATCGCAGGGGTGACCGCCGGGCGGGCGGCGGGCATGTTCGTCATCGCGGTGCCCGAAGGGTTGGTCGCCGATCGCCCTTTTTCGGCCCACGCCGACGTGATCGTGAACGACCTTTTCGAAGCGCGGGCGCACCTTTTTCTGTAAAGATTGTTCAAGCACCGCTTGAAGGTTGCCGTTCGCTCGGCTATGTTCCCTTACGGCATCGTTCGCCTGGGGCGAAGCCCCGTCAGAAGGAGTATCAAGGATGATCACGATCACGGAGAAGGCGGCCGATAAGGTCAAAGAGATCGCGACCGCGGAGGATCTCACCGGCCAAGGGCTGCGCCTCCGCGTCATCGGCGGAGGCTGCGCGGGCTTCTCGTACGACCTTTATTTCGAGGACAAGCCCACCGACATGGACGAGACGTTCGAGGACAGGGGCATCAGGCTCTACATCGATCCGCTCAGCTACCAATACCTCGACGGCACTGAGATTGATTATGTGGAGGGCCTGCACGGCTCGGGCTTCAAGTTCGGCAACCCGAACGTGAAGAGCACCTGCGGCTGCGGCTCTTCGTTCTCGGCCTAGCGGCGCGGCTGCGGACCATCAAGGTCCCTCTCTTTTCGGGCAGCTCTGTTATGCTGCCCGCCCCATGGACCTGTCCTTCACCCCGGACCAGCTTCAATTCCGCGAGGAAGTGCGCGCGTTCATCCGCGACGCGCTCCCCGAGCAGCTCGCCAAAAAGAGCGCCGTCGACGCGTACATGAGCCCCGTCGAGACGCTCGAATGGCACAAAATCCTCTACAAAAAAGGCTGGGCAGCGCCCCACTGGCCCAAGGAGCACGGAGGCCCGGGGCTCGACGTCACGAGCCGCTTCATCTTGACCGAGGAGCTCGAGCTGTCGGGCGCGCCCACGCTCTCGCCGTTCGGCCTGTCGATGGTGGGGCCGCTCATCATCCAGTTTGGGACAGAGGCCCAAAAGCAGCGTTTTTTGCCGAAGATCCTCGCGGGGGAGGAGCTCTGGTGCCAAGGCTACTCCGAGCCCAACGCGGGCAGCGACCTCGCGTCGCTCAAGACCCGCGCCGAGGACGACGGCAAAGGCAACTTCATCGTCACGGGCCAAAAGACGTGGACCACCTACGCCCAATACGCCAATTGGATCTTCTGCTTGGTGCGGACCGACCCGAACGCCAAGAAACAGGCCGGGATCAGCTTCCTCCTCATCGACATGAGGTCTCCCGGCCTCACCGTCAAACCGTTCTTGACCACGGGCGGGACACCGGCCTTCTGCGAGACGTTCTTCGAAGGGGTGGTGGTGCCCAAAGAGAACTTGGTCGGCCCGCTCCACGGCGGCTGGACCGTGGCCAAGGCCCTCTTGGGCCACGAGCGCACGCTCATCGCCGCGGTCGGGCTCTCGGCGAGGGCGCTGAGGCGCGTCAAGCGCATCGCGGCCTACACGCACAAGAACGGCAAACCGCTCCTCGAAGATCCGTTGTTCCGCGCCGAGATCGCGCGGCTGGAGGTGCGCCACAAGGCCCTTCAAATGACCAACTACCGCGCCATCGCCGGCGCCGCGCTCGGGCACGCGCCCGGGCCCGAGTCGAGCGTGCTCAAGATCGTTGGCTCCGAGATCCTCCAGCGCGCGGCCGAGCTCGCGATGATGGCCATGGGTCACAACTCGCTCACGTGGTTCAACGAGCCCGGCGTGGTGCCGCCGCTCGAAGAGTGGGTGCCCTCGCTGTTCAACTACCTCCGCGCGAGCACCATCTACGGCGGCAGCAACGAGATCCAAAAGAACATCATCGCCAAGCTCATCTTGGGCCTGGGCTGAGGAGGCAGACCGTATGAACTTCGATCTTACCGAAGAGCAACAGCTCCTCATCCAAGCGGTGAGCGCGTTCGCCAAAAAAGAGTCCCCGCTCACGCGCCTCCGCGAGATGCGCAAAGACCCCATCGGTTGGTCCAAAGACCTCTGGCGCCGCATGGGGGAATACGGCTGGATCGGCGTCTCTCTCCCCGAGTCGGCCGGCGGGCTCGGCGGGAGCTTCGCCGACGTCGCGCTCATCCTGGAGCACCTCGCGCCCTCGCTCGTGCCCGAGCCGCTCTTGCCCTCGCTCGTCGCCGCGTCACCCATCCTGCGTCTGGGGACCGACGCGCAAAAGGAGCAGATCCTCGGTCCGATGATCCAAGGAGAGACCTCGCTCGCGCTCGCGTGGGCCGAGGCGCAGGGCCGCTTCGACGTAGCCGACGTGGAGACCAAGGCCCATAAGACGCAAGGGGGTTATTCGCTCACGGGTCGTAAGGTGTTCGTCCAAAACGGGCACGCGGCCGATCATCTCGTGATCTCGGCGCGCACCTCGGGCGGCCCGCGCGATCGCGAGGGCGTGTCGTTGTTCGTCGTCCCGCGCGAGCACGCCGGCGTCACCGTCCAATCCATCAAGACGATGGATGGGCACCACGCGGCGATGATCACGCTCGCCTCGGCCGAGGTGGGCGAAGGCGCGCGGCTCGGGCCCGAGGGCGGCGCGTTCGAGGCGCTCGACGAGGCCATGGACGTGGGCGCGGCGGGCGCGTGCGCGGAGGGGTATGGCATCATGAAGGCGGCGCTCGCGATGACCGCCGATTACCTTCGGACGCGCGAGCAGTTCGGCGTCAAGATTGGCTCTTTCCAAGCGCTCCAGCACCGCACGGTCGACATGATGATCGAGGTCGAGCTGTGCAAGAGCACGGCGATCTTGGCGGCGATCAAGGTGAGTGACCCGAGCGCGGACGAGCGGAGGAGCGCTGTGTCGGCGGCCAAGGCCCAGCTCGCCTCGGGCGGCCGGTTCGTGACGCAGCAGGCGATTCAGCTCCACGGCGGCATCGGCGTCACCGATGAGCACGACATCGGGCTTTATTTCAAGCGGATGGTGGCGCTCAACACCTTGTATGGGGACGGCGATCATCACCTGGAGCGCTTCGCCCACAGCCCCTCGTTCGACAGGGCCATCGTGGAGCAACGCGCCTGACGTCCCACGACGAACGCAGCGCGGAGCAGGCGCGCGCGGCCATCCGCGCCGGGCGGGTGGCCGCGGTCGTGGCCTTGAGCCTCGCCGCGGGCAAGCTCATCGCAGGGACGTTGGGGCGCTCGTCGGCGGTGTCGGCGAGCGCGGTGGACTCCTTCATGGATGTGTTTGCGTCGAGCGCGAGCACGTTCGCCGTGCGCCTCGCGCGGGAGCGCCCGGACGCGGAGCACCCATTTGGTCACGCGAAGATCGAGGCTTTGGCCGCCGCGGCGCAAGGCCTCTTGGTGGGCGGGTCAGGCGCGTATCTGCTCCTCCAAGGGGCAGAGCGGTTTGCCTCGCCCGTCGAGCTGCGGCTCGCGAGCGTCACCGTTGGATCGATGGCCGCGGCGACCGTCATCACCACGGCGCTCGTGCTCTATTTGAGCCACGCCGCAAAGAAGAGCGGATCCAAGGTCATCGCCGCGGACAGCGTTCATTACCGCACCGACGTCGGCGCCAACGTCGCTGTGCTCGCGGGCGTCGGGGCCACGTACGCGACGGGCATCACGCGCATCGACGGCGCGCTCACCGTGGCGGTCGCGCTCTACGTCATGGCCTCCGCGCTCCACCTTTTGCGCGCGGGCGTGGGCGATCTCTTGGACGCGAGCGCGCCTAAAAAGACGCGCGAGGCCATCGAAGCCGCGCTCACCGCGGAGAAGCGAGGAGGGGTGTTCATCGCGTATCATGGCCTTCGAACGCGGGTCGCCGGACATCAAATCTTCGTCGAGGTGCACGTCGAGCTCGACGGCGCGCTCTTGCTCCGCGAGGCGCACGAGCGGGCCAATCACGTGCGCGACGCGGTCCAAAAAGCCGTCTTTGACGAGGGCACGGCCCACGCCGAGGTGCTCGTCCACCTCGACGTGGAGCGCGACGAGTGACTCACTCGCCGCGGGCCTTGCCGGCGTCGATACCGTATTTGCGCATCAACCGATAAAGCGCATAACGGCTCGATAGGCCGAGCGCCTTCGCGGCGCGCACCACGTTGCCTCCGCTCGCGTCGAGGCTCGCGCGGACCTCTTCTTCCGTGGCCTCCCGCTCCAACGGAGCCTCGTCGCGATCCAACGTATCGGGCTCAGGCCCGCCCGAATACGGCGTCTGCATGACGCCCGAAGAGGAGGGGTGCTCCCCGCCCTCGGCGCTCACGTGCTCAATCGCGTCACCCTTGCTCTGGTACATCGCCTGCCACAACATCGCGTCGAGCTCACGCGCGTTGGTGGTGTAACGCGCGTGGAGCAGGTGATCGATGAGGCTCGCCTTGACGCGCGGATCGGGCGAGTCGCCGAGGAAAGGCCCCATCGCGTCAGGGCTCTTCCGGGCCGCGCGGCGGAGCAGGTGGCGGGCGAGGAGCGGGATGTCGTCGCGGCGCGCGTCGAGGTCGGGGAGCGCCAAACGCAGCACGAGGCGCGCGGCGAGGTCGTGCTTGAGCGCCGAGGGATCGCGGTTGGTCGCGCCGATGAGCCGAAAGCGAGATCGCTTCGCCGAGGCGCCCCCCAAGACGTGATATTCGCCGCCCTCGTCGAGCACGCGGAGCAGGTTGGCTTGCAGGGCTAAAGGCAGCTCGCCGATCTCGTCCAAGAAGAGGGTGCCCCCGTCGGCCGCGCCGATGAGGCCTGGGCGCTCGGGCATCCCCGGGTTGGGATACCCCTTGATGTTGCCAAACAGCTCTGCGTCCGCGAGCCCCGCGGGGATGGTGGCCGCGTTGCGCGCCACGAAGGGGCCTTTGACGCGCGCGGACAGCGCGTGAATCCCCCGCGCCGCCAGCTCCTTCCCCGCGCCGCTCGCGCCGAGCAGGAGGACGTGCTCGCCGGTCTGCGCGAGCCACGCGACCTGATCGCGCACGCCCCACGCCGCGGGGCTCTCGCCGACCATGCCGCTTTGGTCGGGCTCACCGAAGCGCGGCCCGTCGGCGAACGAGGCAGCGCGGAGATTCGGAATCTTGCGCGGGCGCCTCGTGCAGTAAAAGAGCATTTGATGTTTGAGGAGCAAAGTGTCGCCGGGCTCAATCGATGCTCGGTCGACCGGCTCGCCGGACACGAGGAGCGCGCAGCGCCCGATGCGCTCGACGAGGAGGCGGCCTGTCTCCACACGAATGCGTAGCTGCTCGCGCGAGATACCGGGGCTCACGAGCGGTCCTGTCGACTCCGTGAGGCCCGGCCTTTGCCGGACGAACATCACGCGCCCGCTCTTGCCATCTTCGCCCCGGCCGAGGATCAACGACGTTCCTTCACCTTCGAAGAGCGCGACCTCGCCCACGCGATGAGGCTCGGCGGGTGCCCACGCGATCATGAGCGCGAGATCGTCCTCGTCGCGCGCGCCCTTCACCCGCTGATGGGAGCTCGCGTTGTCGATCGTGGTCGATGTGTCGCGCGCGATGGGCATGGTCGGGTGAAGCGTAGCCGGAAATGCTCCTTCCGCGCGAGAGGATCCGAGCGGACCATTTTCGCGTGATGTGCTGCTATGTTCGGCCCCGGGAGCGTCGCGCGTGAAGAACAATCCGTCAAGAGGCGACGGCGAGGCCAAGTCGATCGGACCAATTGCGACCATGTTCGAGAGCGGTGTCGAGGAGCGCTCCGAGCACGATCGGCCCGCGTTGCCCGGCCGCTACAAAGACCTCGGCGTCATCGCGCAAGGGGCGTTTGGCGAGGTGCGGCGCGTCCATGACACACTCCTCGATTGCACGCTCGCGATGAAGCTGCTCCACGGGGCGCGCGCCGATCTCCCGCACGTGCGCCGCCGCTTCCTCGCCGAAGCGACGATCACCGCGCAGCTCCAGCACCCGGGCGTGGTGTCGATTCACGATCGCGGCGAGCTCGCGGACGGCAGGCTTTGGTTCACCATGAAGGAGGTGCGCGGCCGGACGCTGCGCGAGGTCATCGACGAGCTTCACGCGGCGTCGGGCCCGGAGGGCTTTGTCTCTACGGCCTCGGGCTTCTCGTTTCGCCGGCTCATCGAGGCGTTCGTACGCGCGGCGCAGACCGTCGCGCACGCGCACAGCCGCAGCGTGGTGCACCGCGATATCAAGCCCGACAACATCATGGTGGGAGAGCTCGGCGAGGTCTACGTGATGGATTGGGGCCTCGCGCGATCCGGCGCTCGTCTCACCGATACAGAGGGTGAGGAGGGCGAACACGGCATGGCGAGCGCGAACTTGGCCTCGGGGATGACGCACGAAGGCGACATCCTCGGCACGCCGGCGTACATGCCGCCCGAGCAGGCGCGGGGAGAGCGCGAGCGGCTCGGGCCCGAGAGCGACGTTTATGCGCTCGGCGCCGTGCTCTATCACCTGCTCTCGGGCAACCCTCCTTATATCGGCAAGGGCCATGAGGTGCTCGCGAAGATCCTCTTGGGGGAGCGGCCTCCGCTCGTGCAAACCGGCCTTCAAGGGAGCTCTTTGCCGAGCGAGCTCGTGGAGATCGCCTATCGCGCCATGAGCCCGAGCATTCATGATCGCACGGGGAGCGCGGCGCAGATGGCCAACGACGTGGTGGCGTGGCTCGACGGCGTGCGGAGGCGCGAGCAGGCGCTCGAACGGCTCGATCAGGCGCGCGCCATCGAGCCTTTGATCAAGGCATCTCGCGGGGCCGCGGAGGCCGCCAAGGAGCGGGCGCGGGCGCTCTCAGGAGACGTCCGCGCGTTCGATCCCATCGAGAAGAAGCGGCCCATTTGGGCGCTCGAAGACGAGGCGGCGCATGAGCGGCGCGAGGCGGCGCTCGCCGAAGCCCGTTGGCTCGAATCCGTTCACGGTGCCTTGAGCATCGACGCCGGCTTGCCCGAGGCGCACGCCGCGCTGGCGGACCATTATCGCGATAAGATGGAAGACGCCGAGAGGCATCACCGCGACGACGACGCGGCGCGGTTCGAGGCGCTGCTCATCGCGCACGATCGCGGTAAATACGCGGCGTTCTTAAAGGGTGACGGCGCGGTGTCGCTCGTCACCGATCCTCCGGGGGCGCGCGTCATCGCCGATCGCTACACGATGAACGATCGAAGGCTCTCGCCCGTGTTCTTTCGGGATCTCGGGCGAACCCCGCTCCGCGAGGTGCCTTTGCCGTATGGCAGCTACCTGCTGCGGATCCAGGCGCCTGGGCGGGCCGAGGTGCGTTATCCGGTGCTCATCGAGCGCGGTGAGCACTGGGACGGCTGCGCCCCGGGCGAACGCGAGCCTCTTCCCATCGCGCTCCCCAGAGAGGGTGAGATCGGAGAGCATGAATGTTACGTGCCCGCGGGATATTGCATCACGGGCGGTGACCCCGAGGCGCCGGACAGCTTACCGCTCCGCCGTTTGTGGGTCGATGGCTTTGTGGTGCATCGATATCCCGTCACGAACGCGGAGTACCTCGTGTTCTTGAATGACCTCATCACGGCCGGTCGAGAGGCCGAGGCGACGGCGGCGTGCCCGCGCAGGCAGCTCGGCGCGGCGGAGGGAGAGGAGGCCCTCTCCGTGCTCCGACGCGGCGGCGATGGGTTGTTCGTGTTACCTTGGGACTGGGCCCCGGGCCAGCCCGTGGTGCTGGTCGATTGGCACGCTGCGAGCGCGTACGCACGTTGGCTCGCCTCCACCGCCGGCCACCCTATGCGCCTCCTCAACGAGCTTGAGCGCGAGAAGGCGGCGCGCGGCGCGGACGGGCGCGCGCTGCCTTGGGGAGATCACATGGACGCGACGTTCGCGTGCGCGCTGGAGAGCCACGTCGAGCCGCCGAAGCGCGTCGCGGTCGAGGCATATCCCGCGGACGAGAGCCCGTATGGGGTGCGCGGGCTCGCGGGGAACACGCGGGATTGGTGCATCAACGTGTGGAAGACGGGAGGGCCGTTGATCGACGGAGGGCGATTGAGGCTCGACCCGGCCGCGCTCGACGACCCCGACTTTCGCGCGATTCGAGGTGGGGTATGGGGCAGCGCGATGGTCAATGGCCGCGCTGCCGCCCGGTACGGCGGGAGGCCGGAGCGTTGCACGTTGGCGCTGGGGATTCGCGTCGCGCGCGCGTGGCCTTCATACGGTTCATACGGGGGTTGAAATGGCGTAATAGAAGTTGGTCGTGGGCGGACCGCCCGTCACTTTGTTGTAGGTGACGCTGGTTGTTCCTGCGGGCTGTACGCTGGTAGGCGGGGTGGGCCAGGTGGTGTTCGACGTCGACGTCAAATACCAATACACTTTGGCGAGCGTGTACACGCCGCCCGAGGAGGTGACGTTGAAAAGGGCATACGCCGTGACCGTGTAGCTCCCGTTCGTCGGGCTCGCCGGGGTGCCGCTGAAGGTGGTGTTGGTGCCGGAGGACGGCGTGATGGAGGAGGTGCTCCACGTCCAGGTGACGTTGGCTTGGTTCGACAAATAGCTGGTGCTCACGCCACCGTTCAGCACGATAGGGTTGGTCGAAGAGTTGGTCGAGAGCGAGGTGCCCGCCATCGACATGCTGGTGGTGGTGCTGCTACTGATTTGATTGAGCGTGGCGTTGGTCGAGGTGATGAACCAATATTCTACGCTGTTGGTGTTGACGGGAAACGTTGTTGTGGTGCTGCCATATTTGTAATATCGGGTGGTGTTGGCCGGCACCACCACCACCTGCGCTACCACGTTGCCGTTGTTGAGCTGGAGCAGGTAAGACCAATCGGGGTCGAGCTGCTCCCCAATCCTCACCCCATCCGGCATATAGCTTCCTTCGCCCTTGTCGGGCGTGGCCGTGGGGTGGAAGAACACGAGATCACGGGCGGAGTCCGGCGCGACCACCGGTGTTTGGGTGTACTCGAGCACGCGCAAGAGATCCTCCGACACCTGACGAGCCCTCCTATACGTGACGTCGATGGTCACCGCCCCATCCTCTTCGACGGGCTTCCACTGCAGGAGCGCGGCGGTGAGCGCCCACGTGAACGCGCCGTGGAACTGGCTCGTGAACTCGGATTGATACGCGATCTGATCGTGTTTGCACGCGAGCAGCTCGCGCCCGCCGAGCGGTGGGTGCTTCTTTTTGACATCGATCTTGCCGCGGAGGGAGAGCGAATAAGACGCCGGCCTCGCCGCGCCGCCCGCGTGGCAGCAGTCGAGCACCACGGTGAGGAGCTTTTGGGAGTGCCCGTGGTGGAGCGCCTCGGCGAGCTCCTCCAAGCTGAGGAGGTTCTCGACGCCGCCGCCTTTCGTTTGCTTGACGTCGCACGGGCAGAGGGCGAGCGCGCCGCGATCGTCGGTGACGTCGCCGTGACCCGAATACGTAAAGAGCCCAGGGATGGTGCCGCTCTTGAGCTTGTCGGCGAGCCATCGCGCGCCCTTGATGATGTTCTCTTTGGTCGCCTCCTCCACCTGCGCCTTCGGAAACCTATCGGTGGGGAGCCCGTCGCTGAAGCTGCCATCGTGCCTCATGGCGGCCGTGGTGAGCACACGAATGTTCTCCGGCTGGATGCCGACGGCCATGCACACGCGCCACCACGCCGCAGCATCGTTGACGCTGCCCGGCAGGTTGGCTGAGCCGCCGTACGCGCGGTAATCGCCAACGCCGATGATCAACGCATAGCTGTCGCTGTGGAGCTGTCTCATGGTCATCCCTCCTGGATTTGGCTCCCCCCCAATCCACGAACTATACCAGGAGCAGCCCCGCAGAAAGCAAGGGTTCGCGGTCAATACTCTGGTGTGCGGAGCATGTTCGCCCCGCCCCCGCACATGTGCGCGCACATCCCCAGCGGATCACGACATTAAAAATCTCCCGGTGGCGCGGGGGGATCCTTCCGGCACACGCATTGCCAAAGACGTCACCCACCTCAGCTCATGAGGGAATAGACCAATAGGAGATCACGTCATGACACAATACTTCGTCGAGAATCAATGGGGTGGGTCGTCGGCTCCGTGGCAACCGGGTGGGGTTTGGGCGCTGGGCAGCCGCTACAATCAGGCTCTGATCGCGGTGGACATCACGTCTACGGACGGCGGCAAGTCCTTCTCGGGCACCATCACGTACGCCAACGAGGGCCCCATCGGCTTCAAAGCCGAGCAGACCTCGCAGAACTACTACAACGTGCAAAACCAATGGGGCGGCACGTCGGCCCCGTGGCACCCGGGCGGGGTCTGGGTCATCGGCGGCCGAGACAACCAAAACGTGGTCGCCCTCGAGATCGCGTCCCGCGACGGCGGCAAGACCTTCTCTGGCACCATGAAGTACGCCGGTGAGGGGCCCATCGGCTTCAAGAGCTCCCTCTACGACCAGGTTCAGGTGCAGAACCAATGGGGCGGCCCCTCGGCTCCTTGGCACCCGGGCGGGACTTGGGTGTTGGGCGCGCGCGAGAAGCAGCACGTGGTCGCCATCGACATTACGTCCGGCGACGGAGGCAAGACCTTCTCTGGCACCATGACGTACGCGGGCGAGGGGCCCATCGGCTTCAAGGCCAATCAAAGCTCCCAGAACGAATACGTGGTTCAGAACCAGTGGGGCGGCTCGTCGGCCCCTTGGCACATGGGTGGGGTCTGGACCATCGGCGCACGTGGCAACCAGAACGTGGTCGCCCTCAATGTCACCTCCACGGATGGTGGCAAGAACCTCACCGGCACCAACACCTACGTCGGCGAGGGTCCGATTGGCTTCAAAGGTCAGCTCGGATAGCGCCCTCAACACCCCACGATGGTGATGCGCTTGCCCTTCGATTTGACGGTCTTGGTGGTGAGCTTCTGCTTCCACGAGCGCGTCTTGCGGAGGTCGAACATCACGAGCCACCCGTGGTCGAGCCCAGCTTGATCCAAATAGCCGGTCACCTGCTCCAGAGCGTCAGCTTGCGTCTCGGTGCTCCGCCGCACCTTGACCTCCACGGCGTGGCGCTCGTCCCGCCAAACAATCATCAAGTCCAACGCGCGTTTGCCGAGGCCATATTCGCGCTCCACGCGCCCGCCGCCGTTCACCACCCGCTGCAAGAAGGCCATCAGCATCAGGTGCGGCCCCGCCTCGCGGTAGCCAAAGCCCTCTGCGCCGAGGTGCCCGTCGATGCGCCAGAACTTTTGCCACGCCGTCATGAGCTTGGGCATGTCGAGCCCGCCGTCGGGCCTTACGTACCACGCGGGTTTCTCATGGATACTGTGTTGTGTGAGATGGGTGAGGGCGCGCGGGATCACCTCGCGATAAATCGGATTCGCGATGACGAGCTCCCCCCCCGCTCGCCGGATCAGCCCGAGCCCTGCGACATACGAAACGTCATCGTCGAGCGATCGACCTTCATAGTTTTCCCCCGCGAGCATGGGAGAGAGGACACGAGCGACCCTCGGCTCACGCAGCCTCGCGATGAGCGAGTCGATGTGGGAGCGCCGCGCCAAGATGATGGTCTCTTTGGCCGCGTCCACGTGCGCAGCGGTCACCGCAATGCTCCGGTCCTCCACGTCGCGATTGACGATCTGATCGGCGATCGCGTTGGTGAGCCAAGGGTGCCCCTGCCCAAGCTCGTAAATACGCTCGATCGCCTCAGGCAAAAAACGCTGGCCCGTGGCTTGGGTGTGCTGGTTCAAGAGCTCCGCCACCTCATCCCGCGTAAAAGCTCCGATCGTCTGCGCCTCGGCCGTGACGTTGAACGGAGATGTGGTCCCGAGCCAGGACACGGCGCGCCGCTCTTCGGCGCTGAGCACGTAATCGCGCACCTGCCGTTGCCCCACGAGCACGATGCTGGAGGGGAAAGGCACCTCTGCACGATCCATGTAACCCGCACGGAGCTGGGTCAAGAACGAGACCATGGCCTCGCCCACGAGCCCATCCGCCTCGTCGATCAAGAGCACGAGCGGGCGCGGTGACGCCGCGCACAAGCGACTCAGATACTCGACGATCGCGTTCGACGGATCCCGGAGCAGCTCCTCGATGGCGTCACGGCTCGGCCGCGCGAGCTCTTTGTGCTTCCGGCCCAAGGTCGCGTCCAGCACATTCAAGATCGATCGGAACGCCACCGCAGGATCCGGCTTTTCGCGCGCGGTCTCGATGTCGATCCAGATCGCTTTGAACCGGGGGCTCGGCACCTCTTCATTGAGGTGCTTCACGATCCAGAACGCGCAGGTGGTCTTGCCCATCTGCCGCCCGGCGTGCAGCGTAAAATACTTACGCTCATCGATGAGGCGCATCACCTGGCCGAGCCTACGCCCGGGCGGCAGCATGTAATGCTCGCCGGGGATGCAGCGACCAGTCGTGTTGAACGAGGGGATCATCGCGGCGCCGACCTTACCATAGGATGCCAAGCCTATTAGGAGCAATTTGCAAGGACCTGTTCGAGCCCTGAGCGCCGCAGTAACGCGGCGCGCGCCGAGGATGCCTACCCACGGGAGAGCGATTCGTGATAAGGGTCATGGTGAGTATGCCTTCGCTTCCGGCGCGCGCGCCCTCCGCCTTGCTCCTTTGGGCCGGCTCACTCCTCTTCGTCGCGTGCTCGACCGGGCGGGCCGAGACGCCGCCGGCCAGCACGACGTCGACCGGCGTCGGCGCGAGCACGGGTACGAGCGTCGCTTCCAGCTCCTCATCGAGCTCGGGCGCGGGCGGGAGCGGGGGCACGGCGCCCATCGAGCCTGCCTTCGAGTCGATCCCGTGGGAGGAGGGCGGCGAGGCGGGGTATGGCGTCGCCTTCAAGGACGCTCACAACCCCCGCGGCGAGAACGTCTTCATCGGCTACGCCGGATACAACATCACGCGGGCCGGTGCGTGCGCGTGGGCGACCGAGCTTTACAAAGCGGTGCTGCGCGACAAGGGCGTTCGTTACGTCTATTGCGTCCAAGGCCCCGCCGACCCGCTCTACTCCCAATACGAGATCGGCAACACCAAGATCGGCGCGCGCCTCATCACGCAGGTGGGCCCCAAGACCAAATTCGCCTTGGTGCTCGCGCACTCGAGCGGCAGCTTCGTCGCGCACGAGCTGTTTTATCAGCTCACGACCGAGAGCGATCCGCAGGGCGTCACGCAGGGCAAGATCGTTTATTTCAACCTCGACGGCGGCGCCGGCGGCCTCGATCAACCCATCGTCCAACGGCTCCGCAAGGCCTATTTCGTGGCCGCGCACGACGGCGTCACCGTCTCTCCCAACTACGATGGGATGGCCGCCGCGGGCCAGACGTACGCCGCGGCGGGCGGCTTTTACGACCTCGACGCCGCGGGCTCGGGCTGCGCCGTGATGGCCAAATGGTGTGTCCACATGACCCTCATCAACACCCACCCTCACGATCTGGCAAACCCCTCTGCGGCGGACTACACGGACTTCAACGGCCGGCCCGTCGCGCGCGCGTTCCTCGACGCGAAGGCCGATGAAGCCGGGATCGTGCCTTAGCCCCTCACCCCGGCCCGTCGCGCCCGTGCTCGGGCTGGCGATCGGTGCGGGCACGACGTACCCTGGCACCATGGTTCGGCTTCGCTTCCTCCTCGTCTCCGCCGGGCTCGCCGCGCTCGGCTGCGCCGAGCTGCAACAACCTCCGTCCAACACGCCGAGCGCGCCCAAGGCGCCGGCCGCGGCGCAGAGCGCCGACCCGCACGAGAGGCCCTCTCCGCAGAGCATGTCCGTCCGAAACCCCGGTGGGGACGCGACCGACCCCGAGAGGGCGGCGCTCCAAAGGCTCCTCGACGAGCCTTGGGGGAACAAGCCTGATCGGTGGGGGACCATGGATATCCCGCTCGCCGCCAAGCGCCATTGGTCGGGCGTCAAGCTCACAGGATATCCGACGCGCGCGGCCTATCGCTTCGGCTACGATCGGTATGCCTTCATGGCCGTTTGGTACCACCAAGCGACAGGGAGCGACGAGCCGGGGCCTTGCCTCGACCGCTTCCTCGCCGACATGAAGGGCAAAGGAGAGGTGTTGGGGCTCAGCGTGACGTCTTCGCAGCGCGTCGACGCGCAGCAGGTCGTCCAAGGCGACCTCAAGCCCGTCGTCGTCGAGCTGATCGACGCGGACGTCGACTCCGTCGTCGAGAGCGAAGGGTACAAGGGCGCGCTCGCCTCGTATCGGTCGTGGCCGGGCACGTGCCTTATCCAAGGCTTCGCCGTCCGCGGGCGCAAGCACCCGGAGCTCGCCAAGCGCGTTCGCGATCGCTGGGTCGCCGAGGCGGCCACCAAGGTGCTTTGGAAGGCCAAGGTCACCAGCGCGCCTCCCCCGAAGGCGCGCTGATATCGTATTGTAGAAGGAGGATTACACGCGCTCGAAGAGGCCGGCGGCGCCCATGCCGCCGCCGATGCACATGCTCACGATGGCGCGCTTTTGGCCGCGCCGCGCGAGCTCATAGAGGGCCGTCGCGGTGAGCTTGGCGCCGGTGCACCCGAGCGGGTGGCCGAGCGCGATGGCGCCGCCGTTGACGTTGAGCTTCTCGTTCGGGATGCCGAGCGTCCTTTGCACGTAGACCGCTTGGCTCGCGAACGCCTCGTTGATCTCGAAGAGGTCGATGTCGGCGATGGTGAGCTTGTTCTTGGCGAGGAGCTTTTGAATCGCCGGCACCGGGCCGATGCCCATAATCGCCGGATCCACGCCCACCGTCACGAACGAGGTCAAGACGCCGAGCGGCGTGAGCCCGAGCTCATTGGCCTTGGCGCGCGACATGAGGAGCGCCGCCGCAGCGCCGTCCGAGAGCGGAGAGCTGTTGCCCGCCGTCACCGATCCGGTCATCGAGAACGCGGGCTTGAGCCCCGCGAGCGCCTCCAACGTGGTCTCGGCCCGCACCAGCTCATCATTGGTGAAGGGCGACGTCACCCGCGCGCCGTTCGCATAACGCACCGACGTGACAGGCACGATCTCTTTGTCGAACTTGCCCGCTGCCTTGGCCGCCGCCGCCTTTTGATGGCTCGCATACGCAAAGGCATCTTGATCCTTGCGCGCCACCTCGAAGCGCTTGGCCACGTTCTCGGCCGTGATGCCCATCGGCGTGTAGACCGAGGCCACGGTCTTCATCGCCTCAGGAGAGGCCGAGAGCTTGTTGCCGGTCATGGGGACCATCGACATGGACTCCACACCTCCGGCGATCGCGATGTCGACCGATCCCGTGGCGATCGCGCCCGCCGCGAGCGCGATAGCTTGGAGACCGGAGGAGCAGAATCGGTTGATCGTCATGGCCGAGGTGCTGTCCGGCAAGCCGCCGAGCAGCGCCGAGACGCGCGCCATGTTGAGCCCCTGCTCGCCCTCGGGCATGGCGCAGCCGAGGACCACGTCCTCGACGCTCTTCGGGTCCACTTGAGGGACCCTCGCGAGGAGCCCCCGAATCACCTCCCCGGCGATCTCGTCGGGGCGGGACTCGGCGAGCGACCCTTTGTGCGCGCGCCCTACCGCGGAGCGCACCGCTTCTACGATGACAACGTTGCTCATGGGTCGCTCCTTTAGTTCCGAAGGGGCTTGTTGTTGGTGAGCATGTATTGCATCCGCTCCATGCTCTTGGGCTCGCCGGCGAGGCTCACGAACGCTTCGCGCTCCAGATCGAGCATCTCCTGCTCGGTCACCTCGCGCGACGCGCCGCCCGCGCCGCCGCAGAGCACCACCGCGAGCTTGCGCGCGATCTTGGCGTCGTGCTCGCTCGCATAACCGCCCGCGACGAGCGTGTCGACCATCATCGAGAGCGTGGCGATGCCGCTCTCGCCGGGCAGCTTGTGTGCGCGGGGGACCGGCGGGTGATATCCACTCTCCGCGAGCCCGATGGCCCGCGCCTTGGCCTCGCTGAGCTGGCGCGACCGGTCGAACGAGACACCATCGCTCCGGCGGAAGTAGCCGAACGCCTTGCTCTCGTCGGCGCTCGTCGCCACCTTGGCGAGCGCGATGTTCTTGAACACGTTGGTCACCACGTCATACGTGTTGACCGTCGTGCCCTCGGGGAAGCCCTCGAGCGCGCGCCAAAGCATGTTGAGCGTGCCCGCGCCGCCGGGGATGAGCCCGACCGCCACCTCGACGAGGCCCGAATACGTCTCGGCCGCGGCTTGGACCGTGTCGCACGCGAAGCAGAGCTCCAATCCGCCGCCGAGCGTCATGCCATAAGGCAGGCCGACCACGGGGACCTTGGCGTACTTGAGCCGCTGCGTCGCGTCTTGGTACGCCTTGACCATCGTGTCGATGGATTGGAAGTCGCCGCTGCCCGCGGCCATCACCACCAAGAAGAGGTTCGCGCCCACGCAGAAGTGCTCACCTTGGTTGGTGATCACCATCGCGCGGAACTCCGACTCCGCCTTGGCCGCCGCGTCCCCGAGCATCTTGATGACGTCGGGATCGATGCTGTTGGCCTTGGTCTTGAACGTGAGGCCCAAGACGCCGTCGCCGATGTCCCACGCCTCGGCGCCGTCGTTCTTGAGCACGGGGCTCTCGCCGCGCTTCAAGATGTGGAACGTGGCTTGACGAGGGTCCTTTGCGACAGACACGTAATCGCCCTTGGCGAGGTCGTAGACCGCGCCGTCCGCCCGGTAGAACGAGGCGGCGCCGCTCTCACGCATCTTGATGACGCTGTCCGGCAGGGCGATGCCGTCTTTGCGCATGCGATCGACGGTGTCGGCGAAGCCGAGCGCGTCCCACGCTTGGAACGGGCCGAGCTCCCAGTTGTAACCCCACCTCATCGCGTCGTCGATCGAAGCGACGGAGTCGGCGATCTCGCCCACGCGCCGCGCGGCGTACGCGAGCGAGCGGGAGAGCACCTTCCACGCGAACTGCCCTGCTTTGCCCTGATCGCTCGCGAGCTTCTTGACGCGCGCCGCGGGGTCCTCGACCTTCTCGGCGCTCCGCGTGGCCTTCTTGATGGACTCGTCGCCTGCCTTGCCGCGGTATTCGAGCGTCTTGGGGTCGAGCGTCTCGATGGAGCCGTCTTTGCCGCGGCGATAAAAGCCGCCTTTGGTCTTGTCGCCGAGGAGCTTGCGCTCGGCCATCGTGCGGATGTACGCGGGCACCTCGAAGACAGCGCGATCTTCGTCGTTCGTGAGCGAAGCGTGGCAGTTGTCGGCCACGTGGATGAACGTGTCGATCCCAACCACGTCCGCGGTGCGGAAGCTCGCGCTCTTGGGGTGCGCCATCGCGACGCCGGTGATCGCGTCCACGTCCTCGGGGGTGAGGCCCTCGGAGAGCATGAGATGAATCGCGGTCATCATCGCGTGCGCGCCGATGCGGTTGCCCACGAAGTTCGGCGTGTCCTTGCCGACGACGATGCCTTTGCCGAGCACGTCCTCGCCGAAGCGGCGGACGCGGTCGAGCACGGCGGGGCTCGTGCACGGGCCCGCGACGAGCTCGAGGAGCTTCATGTAGCGGACCGGGTTGAAGAAGTGCATCACCAAGAAGCGCTCTTTGAAGCCCTCGCTCCGGCCTTCGGTCATGTCCGCGATGCGGAGCCCCGAGGTGTTGGACGCGACGATGGTCGCCGGCTTGAGCACCTTTTCGAGCCGCTCGAAGAGCGCGCGTTTGGGCTCGAGCTTCTCGATGATGACCTCGATCACGAGGTCGCAGTCCGCGAGGCGCTCGAGGTCGTCCTCGGTGTTGCCGATCGACACGAGGCGCGCGAACGACGGGTGAAAGAACGCGGCGGGCTTGGCCTTGATCGCTTTGTCGAGGCCGCCTTGCGAGAAGCGGTTCCGCGCGGCGCGGTCGCTCTTCTCGGCGTCGGTGAGGTTCGGGGGGACGATGTCGAGGAGGAGCGCTTCAACACCGGCGTTGGCGAGATGAGCCGCGATACCGCTGCCCATTACGCCCGCGCCGATGACGCCCACGCGTCGGATCGGGTTCTGCATGCAGGTCCTCATAAAAAACGGGGGATGTTCCCCTTACCACCATTCCCTCGCGGGCGCTGCACTGCGTTACGGCCGTCCGTGCCGGCGCGAACGCAGGCCGGCATCCCAGCCAAAAATCAGGGCAAAGAGGATGGCTTTCGAGGCGACGCGCTTTCTGGTACGAAGGTCGGGTGGACCTACGTGACGTCCTCCGCACCCTCCCTGAGCGCATGGAGCAGGCGGGGGAGGATGCTGCTCTCCAGCGCCGGTGCGCGCGGGACGCGCTCGACGCGCTCGCCGCGATCAACGCGCGTTTGGATCTCGCGTTCGGCTCCACGACCGCGCTTTGGGATTGGGATATCCCCTCCGGCGAGCTCTCCCTCTCGGCTTCTTGGCGAGCGGCGCTCGGCTATGATGCGAGCACCGCGCCGCGCTCGCTCGAAGGGCTATTGTCGCTCGTCCACGCCGACGATCGCCACGTCGTCGAAGCTTCGCTCACGTCCCTCGGCGTCGGCACGTACGTTCAGCGATTCCGTATGTGCACGATCGAAGGGAACGTGCGTTGGGTCCTCGCGCGGGGGTTCGCGACCGCGGGCCCCGACGGCGAAATGATCCGTTTGACCGGGACGCTCTCCGACATGACCGATTGGGTCGAAGCCGAGGAGCTCATCCGCGAGGCGAGCGACGATCGCGATCGCATGCAGCGGCTGATCATCGCGTCATTGGTTTATCCGGTCATCCAAGTGCGCGACGACGTCCTCTGCGTCCCGCTCGCGGGGCCCATCGACGCGAACCGCGCCGCCGAGCTCACGGAGGTCCTCCTCCAAGCGGTCGAGACGCACCACCCGCGCTTCGTCACGTTGGATTTCACGGCCGCTCGTCTGATTGACACCTTGGCCGCTCAGAACGTCTTGGGCGCCGCGGACGCCATTCGGTTGATGGGTGTGACGAGCCTCTTCTCCGGGCTCTCGCGGGAGCTCGCGAGGGTGTTTTTGGACCTCTCCCCCGATCGAATCGAAGGTATCAAGACCTACCGCACGCTCGCCGCGGCGCTCGCGGCGACCGCGTCGGGCCGGCTGGGGAGGTGAGCACCGATGAGCGACGGCGCTGCCATCATCGATGAGATCCAGACGCGGACCACGCGCTGCACGCTCCGCGCAGACGGCATCATCGTGCAGACCCCCGTGCCCTTTTTGGTCCACACCCTCGACGACGCGCGCGCCAACATCGCGGCGTTCGCCAAGCTCGCCAAAGGGCGGCGCGCGCCGGGGATCGTCGACATGCGGATCAGCTTCTCGATGGGGCGCGGCGTGCGCGAATATTACTCTGGGCCGGACGTCTCGGCGTGCGCCAACGCGCTCGCGTTCCTCATCAAATCCAAGGCAGGCAGCGTCGTCGGCAACATGTTCTTGGGGCTCAACATGCCCAAGGTACCGACGCGCATCTTCACCGTAGAGGCCGACGCCGTCGCGTGGCTGCTCCAGATCGACAATGCCTTCAAGCGGGCTGGGATACGATAGCCATCAATCCTCGCCGCCCGCGTGCCGTCCCAGGCGCAGGACCAAATCGCCGACGAGCGCGGTCCACCCGGTCTGGTGCGAGGCGCCGAGGCCCTCACCCGTGTCGGCGTGGAAGTATTCGAAGAAGAGCAGCTTATCCTTGAAATGAGGGTCGTTTTGAAGGCGCGCCTCCTCGCCGAAGACGGGCCGGCGCCCGTCTTTACCGCGCTCGAAGATGCGGATCATGCGGTTGGCGAGCTCGATGGCGCCTTCGAGCAAGGTGCGGTTCGGAGCGCCGTTGGTCCCCGGGATGTGGATGGCGTCGCCGAAGCCGTGGTTGAGCCGGAGGAGCGACCGATACAGCATGTAGCCGGTGGGGAACCAAATGGGCCCTCGCCAATTGGAGTTGCCGCCCTTCATGCGCGAGAGGGACTCTCCGGGCTCATACCCGATCATGAGCCGTTGATTGCCCCGGTGGAGCACCACGGGCTCTGCCTCGTGCTCGCGCGAGAGCGACCGCGGGCCGAAGCGCGAGAGGAACTTGTCCTCGTCGAAGAGGTGGGCGAGCACCCGTTCGAGCTGCGATGGATGCACCGCGGTGAGCACGTGACGGCCGTCGAGCCTCCCCACCATGCTCTCGCCGAGATGGGGGTTCTTCTCCAAGAACCACTCGGTCCTTCGCCGGAAGTTATCGAGTCTCCGATACGTGTCCGCCGTGATGACGTGCACCGCGAAGAGCGGGATGAGCCCCACGAGCGACCGCACGGGGACGTGCCGCCGCTCTCCGTTCGTCTCCAAGATGTCGTAATAAAACGCCCGCTCGTCGTCCCACGGCGCGATGCCGTCCTCGGCGTGGTGGAGCGCGTACGCGATGCGCAAAAAGTGCTCCAGGAACTTGCTCGCCAGGTCCTCATAGGCGGAGTTGTCGAGCGCGAGCTCCAGCGCGATGCGCATCATGTCGAGGCAATACATGGCCATCCACGCGGTCGCGTCGGCTTGTTCGAGCTTCATGCCCGGGGGCAGAGGCTCGCTCCGGTCGAAGACGGAGATGTTGTCGAGCCCGAGGAAGCCGCCCTCGAAGACGTTGTTGCCCTCGGCGTCGCGCTTGTTGACCCACCACCCGAAGTTGATGAGCAGCTTGTGAAAGACGCGCTCCAAGAAGCTCCTGTCGCCTTTGCCGCGCTGGCGGCGCTCGATCTTGTAGATCTGATACGCGGCCCACGCCTGGACGGGCGGGTTCAAATCGCTGAACTCCCACTCGTAGGCGGGGATTTGCCCGTTCGGGTGCTGATACCACTCCTTGACCATCAGCTTGATTTGGGCCTTGGCCTGATCGATGTCGACGGACGCGAGCGCGAGCGCGTGAAAGGCCAAGTCCCACGCCGCGAACCAAGGATACTCCCATTTGTCGGGCATCGAGATCACGTCGGCGACCGCGATGTGGCGCCAATCCCAGTTGCGCCCGCGGAGCCTCGCCTCGGGCGGCGGGTGCGCGTCGCCGCGGAGCCACGTGTCCACGTCGTAGTGATAAAACTGCATGGTCCAGAGGAGGCCCGCCGCGGCTTGGCGCTGGATACGGCGCCTGTCCTCGGAGACGTGCGGGCCTTGGAGCTCACGATAGTATTCGTCGGCCTCGCGCCTTCTTTGGTTGACCAAGCCCTCCCACCCTGCAAACGGATCTTCCTGCGCCTCGGGCGAGAGCCGCACGATAACGCGCTTCACGCCGCCCGCGGGCACGACGAGGCGCGACCACGCGGCGGCCTTGGTGCCGCGGCGCTCCGGGCAAACACGTGAGGTGTCGCCGTGGATCACCCGATCGTGAAAGGCGTCTTTGACGTAACGCGTCCTCGACGGCGCGCCCCAGAGCCGCTCGGCGTTGCTCTCGTTGTGGGTAAAGAGCAGCGTCGGGCGCTCTTCGCCCTCGGTCATGGCGTACAAGAAGTAATCGCCCAACGAGCGCTCGACCGCGCGGGCCGCGGCATAAGGAGCGTTCTTTGGGGTGATCTCGCGGATGTCCGGGCGCTGATCCGGCGGGTCGGACCACGCCCAGGTGTTGCGGAACCAGAGGTGGGGGAGCACGTGGAGCTCGGCGTCCTCGGGGCCGCGGTTGTGCGCGGTGATCACCATGGTGAGGTCGTTCGGGGCGCGCTTTCCGTATTCGACGCTGATGTCGAAATAGCGGTCTTCTTCGAAGGCGCCGAGGTCCACGAGCTCCACCTCGCGATCGCCCGTCCCGCGGGCGCGGGCCGCCGCGGCGAGCGCCTCATACGGATATTCGCGCTGAGGGTACTTGTAGCCGTAGCGGAGGTAGCTGTACGTGGGCGTCGCGTCCTCGTAATAATAAAGCTCTTTGACGTCCTCGCCGTGGTTGCCCTCGGGGCCGTTCAGCCCATAGAGGCGCTCTTTGAGGATAGGGTCGCGCCCGTTCCACACGGCGAGCGCGAGGCAGAGGATCTGGTTGCGATCGCAGACGCCCGCGATGCCGTCCTCGCTCCAGCGGTACGCGCGGCTCCGCGCCTGATCATGGGGAAAGTAGCTCCACGCGTCGCCGCTCGCGCTGTAGTCCTCGCGGACGGTGCCCCACGCGCGCTCGGCCAAATAAGGGCCGAACGATCGCCATCGCACGATGCGCTCGCGCTCTTCGGCCATGCGTTGGTGCTCGGGGGTGGGCCAGGATCGCTCGGTCATGGTGGCTCACACTACGCGAACGACGAGGGGCTCGTCGAGGCGTCTCCTCGGAGCGCTACGCGCGCCGCGCAACGACGTTTCACACGATATCGTGTCACCCCGCGGGAACCCGGGGCCGCCGTCCCTTGTCACGCGGGGCCTATCTATTCTAGAGAGGATCCCCATGCGCGTTTGGCCTCTTCCCCTCCTCGCCCTCTCGCTGGTCGCGTGCGCCGAGACCGCGGCGCCCCCCAAGACACCGGATCAGCCGCCTCCTCCCGCGGCCACCGTCCCTCCCGAGCGTGCTTTTTTGGTCGAGGGCGCGCTGCGCGAAGAGTGGATTCCGCTCCTCAAGGCGCCGGTCGTGGATCCCGCCAAAATCAAGCTCGACGCGCCTCCTCCCGGCCTGCCCGCGCCGCCGGCCTCGTGTGATGCGTACGTGAGCCGCAAGGGCTCGGGCAAGGCGTCGTGCGCGGACACCACCGCAGCGCTCGCCGCGCTCGACGCCGCGATGGGCGAAGGGGACGCGGCCAAGCGCGACGCGGCGCTCGTGGACTTGGAGGGTTGCGCGGCGTTTCCGCCCGGGATCGCGCGGGCGATCCGCATCGAGCTCGCGCCCACCGAGTGCGGCGATGCGATCGCGGAGGGCTGGCTCAAGGCGTTGCCCGCGCAGCCGAACGGCGACGTGGTCCATGCGATCCTCGGTCAAGCGATCGCGGCGCGGCTCTCGCGCGCGGCGCACGGCGCTCCGGTGATGAAGCCTCCGTTCGACAAAGTCCGTGTCGGGGAGTTCATCAAGGGGCCCATGATCGCGTGGGTCACGGACCAGGCGCGCATCATCGAGGCGCTCTCGCGATCGGCGGTGGAGCTGCCCGCGTATGGCAAGGGCGTGGCCGCGGTCGAGGCGGGCGTCGCGGATCTGCGCGTGGTCGAGGCGGTGCGCGAGGCGCCGATCCCGGAGGAGTTCAACAAGGATAAGGATCTCAAAGACGCCTATTATTCGAGCCTCGATCAGGTGCTCGGCCCGCGCAAGGATCGCGGTCGCGACGCGGCGCTCGTCGGCCTCAAGGAGCTCGCGCTCTACGGTGTGATCAACGATGGTCGCGTGGGCCGCTCGCGCGCGCTCCTGTCAAAGCTCTATGGCGGCCGGCGGATCGACGCGTTCGACGGGATGATCCTCCCCGCGGCCGCGCCCTTCACGCCTTCGAACGTCGAGGAGCGGCTCGCGTCCAAGCTGCCTACGTTTTACGCGGGGCTCCTGCTCGATTCGAAAGCGGCGACGCGCGCGGGCACGTTGCACGCCTTCTTGGAGCGTGGTTTGCCGCTCCCGCAGCGCGCCGCGGCCAAGGGCGAGAAGCTCTCGCCCGAGGCGCGTGAGGTGTTCGCGCGCGGCCGGCTGGAGCTGTTCCGCAAGCATCTCCGCGCGGTCGACGTCGATCGTGCGATCGCTCTGTTGACCGAGGGCGGCACGCCTTCGACCGACGAGGGCAAGGCGCTCCTCGCGATCGCGATCGGGCTGCGCAACGGGCCTGAGGACGCGGCCGACATGATGCGCAAAGCGGCGCGCGGCGTGGTGATGGGCTCGATGGGCAAGCTCGATGCGCTCGACTTCGTCGCGCACGCCGCGCCTGCCAGCAAGCACGCGGCGATCGCTGCGTTTGACGCCGCGTGGATCAAGCAGATCGCGGTGCCCGAGGGCGCGGACGCGGCCTATTGGACCGACGTCGCGGTGCGCTTCCGCGGCGCGGCGACGGGGCTCACGGACGCAAAGCAACGTGCGCTCGCGGAAGATAGAGCCAAAGCGGCGGAGGAGATCGCGAAGTTCGCGGGGGCTGCGGCGGAGAAAAAGTGAGCGCGGCGGCCCGCTCCCCATAGAGGGTGCTCTACGCCGACGCTGAATATCGCTCCACGATCTCCGCGGCGAGCCGGCGAAGAAGCGGTGAAGCCTCCGCGGCGACGTGCAGCTCGAGCCCTCTCACGAGCACAAAGCGCTCCCATCGCTCTGCGGTGGGGAGAGGACTGGAGGTGATTATGGGTGACGCTGCTAAAGGCATCTCGGCCACCTGCGATGGCTCGGAAGGCGGCGCTTGGGGAGGCGCCGCTGCGGGAGGGGCGAACGCGGCGAGGTCGGCGGAGGACAGCGCGGCGAGGCGGGCCTGGATCGTTGGGATCGGGATGCGCTCTCGGCCGGCGTCTCGCTTGAAGCGCTGGATCGCGAGGAGCTTGAGGAGGTGCTCTCGCCCATACTCCGTGGCCACCCCGCGAAATTTGGGGCGAGGCAGGAGGCGAAGCTCGACATAAAGGCGAATCGTGCGCGGCTTGACGCCCGTGAGGCGGGCAAGCTCGGCGATGCGGTAGGCGGCCATAGCGGCGAGCGTACCATCGCCCGGGCGGATCGCGCCATCTGCAACCGTAGTCGCGACAAGTCCAAGAACATTCTCGACGATTGTGCGTTCACTTGTCGCAATGCCAAATGTCATCCAGTCATGTGAACGGTCGAGCAGCGCGTAGCGGATATGGATCTCGCCTGTTGCGCGCGCAACGGTCACGACACCGAGAGACATTGCGCCGTGTGTACGAACAAATGGGACGATACTCCCGCTCGGGTCGCCAACTGCGCACGCAAATGTCGCGATGACAAATGGGGAGGGAGCCGCGCCGGTCGCGTCAGGTCCTCGCGGAGGAGAAAAAGTGAGCGCGAGGGCCGCCCAGCGCAGATAAACTGTCACCCATGGCAAGGCTGCCAGCGTCGCTTCGTCCGCTCTTCTGGGAGGTCGATTTCGATCGGTTGGACGTGGGGCGTCACGCGAGCTCCATTTTGGCGCGGGTGTTGGAGCACGGGCGAATGGAGGACGTGCGCTGGCTTTTAGCCACGTACGGGTGGGATCGGATCCATCACTTCTTTCGCGAGGTCGGTCATCCCGAGGTGAGCCCACGCACGGTAGCGCTGTGGCGAGCGATCTTGAGAGCGGAGGATGAGACATGGGCAAGCCCACCGGCCTGGCGAAGAACCAGCAACGTGCCCTGGTTCGATTGACGGCCCTCGCGGCGCTCGATGGGTTCTATCTCGCGGGCGGGAGCGCCGTCGCCTTTCACCTCGGCCACCGCCGCTCGATGGATCTCGATTTGTTCAGCGAGACGAAGGTCGACCTCGACGGCGTGAAGCGCGCCCTCACCGAGCTGCCCGGGGTCGAGGTTCTGAGCGCTTCAGAGGTGGCGCTCAAGATCGCGATCGATAAGACCCTGGTGGACATCGTAGCTTATCCGTATCCACCGCTCGAACCGCCGGGCCCTGGCCCCTCCGGTTGCAAAGTGGCTTCGCGCCTCGATCTGGCGGTCATGAAGCTCGGGGCCGTCGCCCGCCGGGGGATTCGACGTGACTTTTGGGATCTGCGCGTATTGATGGAAGGCGGCCTCTCCCTCGACGACATCGCGCGGGCGTATGTACGCCGATTTCGAGTGTCCGAAGGGGACTTGTACCCTGTCCTGCGCGCGCTCACCTACTTTGATGACGCGGAGAAAGACACCACCTTTCCAGCAGGGATGACCGTGCGTTCGTGGGACGAGACCAAACGCTTCTTCGTCGAGCGCGTGGGGGAGGGCATGCGCGCGCTCCTCTCGACGAAGAACGCGCCCCGCCGCGCAAAGAAGACGCGCCCGCGATGATGTCCCCCGAGCGCCCCGAGATCATGCAGCAGATCGCGCGCGCGATCGAATTCGCCTCTGCGGCAAGCTTTTGGTAGGCTCGCGGCGTGTTCCTGAACCACTTCGATCCGAGCGACATCTCGCCCGACCTCTTGGTCAATCGCGAGGACGACGTCGCGTGGGTCCGCGGCAACTTCGAGAGCTACTTCGACGCGATCGAGAAGCGCACGCTCAACGACGCTGCCCGGCGGATCGCCTGCGTGACGGGCGACAAAGGCACCGGCAAATCGATCGTCGCCGCGCGTGTGGTCGCCGAGCTCCGGCGAAAATATTCGGGCAGCACGATCTTCGTCTCGGTCGATTGCCGGGGCACGCAGGGCGCGCGCGGCGTGATCGCCGACATCGCGTCGGGGCTCTTGAACGAGATCGCGCTGTTCGAGCCGGTCGCCGCGCTCGGCAAGAGCCCGTTCCCGGTGTGGCTCAAGGACCTCGTGAGCGTGCTGTCGCTCGTGGCGCACGCGGATTCGGCGAGCAGCAAGGCGCTCCATCAACAGCTCATCGCCCGCAAAGCCACGCTCAAGGCCGGGGGGCAAACCATGCTGCGCGCGCTCAAGGCCGAGTTCGATCTCTCGTACGAGCGCGAGAAGAAGGACATCGAAGCGCTCGAAGCCACGATCACGTTCGACGTCGATCGGCTGTTGATGCTGGCGCACAAGCTCTTCGAGGACATCCGCGGCGCGGGGATGCGCGTCTTTCTGCTCATCGACAACGTGGATGAGCTGCAGCACGAATATTGGGACGAGGGCGCGCGCACAGGCACACAAGCCACGGTCAAGCGCGTGCTGCGCCTGACCGAAGCGCCCATCGCGATGCTCCTTTGCATGCGCACGTACTTCCAATCCATCTTGCCGCGGGCCGTGGGCGTCCCGCGCAGGCTCGAAAAGCTCCCCGAGGCGGAGCTCTGGACCGTCATCGAGCGACGGATCGCGCTCGAAGACGAGGCGGTTCAACGCGCGCTCAACGGCGATGAGGCCCAAGTCGTGATCCGCGGGCTCGCCGCGCGCGCCCCCACGCCGCTCGCGCTGCTCACGTGGGTCAAGTGGGTGGCCGAGAGCCGTGATGGATTCAAAGGCTCGGTCGACGCACACGCGGTACGCTGGAGGGACGCTCGTTACGTGGACTTCGCGAGCGCCATTCACGCGGCGATCAAGCTCTTTGCACGAAAGCGCGTGGAGGGGGTCGAGGCGACGACGAGCAAAGAGCTGCTCGACGCGGTGGGTGGCGACAATGATGGTCTGCGGTATTTGCAGACCACCGAGCTCGTGCTCCCGCGTGACTTTTGGAGCCCCACCCACTTCGTGCTCGACCCCACTGCCGCGTGGATCATGAGCGCGGACGCCTGATGATGTGGATGGTTGGCCGATCCGCCGGTGAGCCCAGCAGGGCGCTCGCGATCGATTTGCCACCGGGGGTGTACTTCGCGCCGCGATCTTACGATATGGCATCGTTCGCAGCGCTCGCGCGGCTTTTGTGCGACGCGTGCACGAAGGCGAGCGGAGCGCTGGTGATGACGTGGAGCCAAGCCGACGCGCTCGAAGCGTTGGGCCGCACCCGCGGGGACAGCCCACCTTCGGAGGCGCTTTGGGCGCTTTACGGAAACGCGGGCTCGCCTTTGCCGCTCGGGGGCGCCGAGCTGAAAGCGCTCGTGTCCAAGCGATATTGGGTGTCACAACCACGGTGGGTGGTGGTGCTCGACCCCGAGGCGCCGGCTTCGGCTCTTGGCTGGCTCGAAGCGCACTTCAAGATGCCTCTCTTGATCTGGCTCAAGCGGACGCTTTCGGACGAACGCCATCCGCTCCGCGTCGCGGGGATCGAGCAGTTCGACGTCGATCGACTCGCGTCGATCTCATCCGATCCTTTGGAGCTGATCGAGATCATCGAAGCCGCCGTGAGCCATCGGCTCACCTATGCTTTCCCGGCGGGCATTCCGAGCAAAGATGATGTGTCGGCGCAGGCGGATGTGGGGTCCGACGATTGGTGGAGGAGCGTGATCGCAGCGGCGGCTCAGCGCCTCGCGCGCCGAATCAACAAGCTCGACCCAACGATTCGCAAGGATGCTTTGGACATGCTGGGCGGCTCAGAGATCCCTCCCGAGCGGCGCGACCGTGCGGTGGATGTGCTGGTCCGAGCGCTGCTCTTGGTCTCCGCGTCCTCTCCGGGAGACAAGCGATCAGCGCTCGCACGCGCTGTGCTTGATGACAAAGAGGGCCGGAGATTGGCAGAAGCACAGGTGGATCTTCCTATGGGCGGCGAGGCGCTCCCCAGCGATGACTCCCCGAGGACAAAAGCTCTTGAAGCGTCGGATCGAGCGGCGGCACGGGAGACGTCTAAGCGCTTCGAGAGCATGCGACAAGCCGCGTCCGCGACGTTACCTCCTCCCGCGGACGAGCTCGCCAACCTCGCGGCCTTCGTCGGCGATTTTGGGACAGATGTGGCGCGCGCAGAGAAGCTCTTTGAACGAGCTGTCGCGAACGAGCCGCGGAACGCGCGTATCCTGGAACAATTCGCCAGGTTCTTGTGGCAAAACAAGCGCGATCTCGATCGTGCCGAGTTGTTTTACGGGCGGAGCATCGAGTCTGACCCACAATACGCTGTCGCCCTCAGCAACTTCGCTCGCTTCTTGCAAAAGGAGCGACGTGACCTCAAGCGCGCCGAGGCGCTCTTCGAGCGAGCGATCGCGGCCGCCCCCAAAGACTCAGCCGCCTTCGCCAAGTTCGCCAATTTCGTTTGGAACGAGCACCAAGACAAGGAGCGCGCGAGCGCGCTCATCGAACAGGCATTGGCCCTCGATCCCAATCATCCATTTGCGCTGGCCAGCTCCGCAAATATGCTCTTTTTTTGGGGGGAAAGAGGACGAGCAATCGAGCGCCTTCGCAGAGCGAGCTCCCATTTGGATTCGACACGAGCTGACCAGCGGCTCGAGGTCCAGATCGCCTATTGGTCCGCTGTCCATCTGCCTCAAGAACGGGATAACGCGCTCCGCGTTCTTCACGGGTTGATCGCCCAAGGAGCTCGATCACCCGCCGGGAGTCTTCGAGCGCACGCGCAGATGGCCGAAGATGCAGGCGATCCTGACGCGCCTCTCTTGGTCGCGCTGGCCGAGGTCCTCTACCAAGGCGCCTCCCCCTCCACGCTCCTCGCGTTCCCTCGATGGAACGACGTGATCGCGAACACCCCGTCGTAAAGCCCATCACGCGGGCTCCCACCTTCCACCCCCGGGGCTGGTGCGCT
>CAYTJL010000094.1:6101-32299 GCA_964437785.1 uncultured Polyangiaceae bacterium | reverse complement strand
AATCCGCGTAAAATTTAGCGTGCGAAGTATCGGCGGATGGAGAGCGATCGTCAAGAGTGATCTGCGAAGGGCCGCGATTGACCCACGACGCGCGGCTCTGTAGCATCGCAGCATGAAGGAGTGGGCCTACAAAGCCACGCGCAAGAAGAGGAGCCTCTTGGATACCCGCCGGTTGGCGGAGGAACACGGTTTTTTGGCGCGATCCGCCCACCGAAAGGATCGCGCGCTCGTCCCGTCGGTGAAGGAGGTCTCCGAAGGGGACATCCTTCATTTTTACTATCGCGAGAAGAAGAGGGTTGAGGCGCTTGGGAGCTATCGAATCCTCGCTCCAGACGGTATGCGATTTCGGTCCGCGCTCGGGGGAGATTCAGCGATCGTCATGGTAGACAAGGAATCTCCAGAGAATCAGCCCCTCCTCGCGGCGCTCCGCGGCTCATCCGATGAAGGAGAGGGGTATCGCGAGGACCCCAAGCTCCATTGCTACACGGGCTTCCGCATCGAGCGCGTAGCTGGGATCGTCACGCCCAAATTCGAGGTTTGGAGCTTCCCACAAAAGGGGACACTCACGCGGGAGCGCGTCGAGCGCGCGAGCCGCAGCGCGACCGAGGACACGCTCCTCGCGAGGATTACGCACGACGCAGGGGTGATGGCGGGGAAGGCTTGCATTCGTGGGATGCGCGTGACCGTTGGGATGATCTTGGGCCTCTTCGCCGCGGGGAGGAGCGAGGAGGAGATCCTCGAAGAATATCCCTATTTGGAGTCGCTCGATCTCAGAGCTGCTCTTACGTACGCCGCGTATCGCCTCCAGGAGAGGGAGATCCCCTTGAAGGCTGCTTGAGCACGCGCGTCGTCGTCGACATGAACCTCAGCCCACGATGGGCCACGTTTCTATCCCAAGCTGGGATAGACGCCGTGCACTGGATGACCCGCGGCCCAGCAAACGCGCCCGATTCGGTTATTTTCGCGTGGGCCGCCGAGAACAGCCACATTGTCCTCACCTGTGATCTGGACTTCTCTCAGCTCCTCGCGGTCTCGGGCGCTGCCAAACCGAGCGTGATCACGTTGCGCGAGCACGATGTCACGGTCGCGACCATGGGGGAGAAGGTCCTCCGCGTCTTGGCTGAAAACGCTGATGTGTTAGCGCGTGGAGCGCTTGTCATGCTCGATGCTTCGCGGAGCCGCGTTCGCGTGCTCCCGCTTCGCGCTCAATAGCGCACCACGCCATCGTCGATCGGCCGATCGAGCGCTGCCCGCGTGCGCTCTTGGGCGATGGCGAACGCGCGCCGCCCTTCGTCGAGATGGAACGGGCTCACGCGCGGCAGCTCGCCGAGCACCAACGAGATGAGGTGTTGGCGCCGCGGGATCGCGATCGATGAGCTGCCTTTTTTGCGCCAGAACGATCGCGCTTCGAGGTGGTGAAACAAAACCCGCTCTCCCTCGGGCATCCCCAAGAGACCGGGCCTGTCCTCGATGCCCCCGTCGAGCAGCCACGTGCCCTCGTGACGGAGCGGCTGAAACAGCACAGGCAACGTGCACGAGGCTTGAATCGCAGGCCGCAGCGCGCCCTTGTCGATCACGCGCGTCCGCCGCGAGACGACGTCGTACACCGAGACAGCCAACCTCGCGCGGCACGCCTCAAACGTCGTTGCGCCGAGGAGCGCGTCGAGCCGCGCGCGGAACAGCTCCCCTCGCAAGAGGCCAAAGCCGATCGACGGATCCCAAAAGTCCTCACGGCGAAGGGCGAGGAGCGTCTCGCCGATGACCTTCGCGCTCGTGCCGCTCGCCCAAATGCCCGACACCAACGCGCCTGCGCTCGATCCGGTGAGCCGCACGGGCGCGAGCCCCTCGTCCTCGACCACGCTCATGAAGCCCGCGTGCGCGAAGAAGCCGAAGAACCCCGACGACATGCCGATCGAAAAAGGCCCCTCGGCGAGCCAGCTCCGAAGCGTGGGCCTCACGCGGGAGATGCCTTGGGGAGCGCGTAGCGCGACAAATCGAGGCCCGGCGCTTCGCCCGTGGCCATCGCCGCGAGGGCCTCTCCGATCGCGGGCGCGTGCTTGTAGCCGTGCCCCGAGAGGCCGCCCGCGAAGAACAAACCATCGACGCCCGGCACCGGGCCGACGCGAAACATCTCGTCCGGCGTCGCGTCGTACGCGCACGCGTAGTGACCGCGAAACGAAGCCTTTTGAAGCGCGGGGAAGCGCTGCGCAGCGGCGTCGCGCAGCGCTTCGAGCTGCTCGGGCGGCGGCGGCCCGTCGGCCTCGGCCTCGGCGCGCGGCGCGTGCCACGCCATCTTGAAGCCGCTCTCGCCGTCGTCGGGGAAGCCGTAAATCATCGCGCCGAGATCGGCCCACGCGGGCAGCGCGCCGATCGAGAGGCGCTGTCCCTCGGGCCACGGGACATCCCAATACGAGGTCCAATGAGGCAAGCGGCGAACGCCGAGATCGCCTGAAAATGGCTCGATCAACGCCGCTCCCGCGAAGCCCGCTGCGACGATGATCACGTCGGCGCCGATCTCGGTCACGAGCTCTCCATCGATGGGATCACAGACCTCCACGCCGCGCGCCGCGCCGCCGCTCACCACGATGCGCTTGACCTCGGCCGGCACGTGCGTGACGCGGCCCGTCGCGAGGCCCGCGCGCGCGATGGTCCGCGTCGCGAGCGATGCGCGGCCGATGCCCCCGCCGGGCTCGAAGACGACGCGCATCAATCCGCTCGGCGAGAGCGCGGGCCAACGCGACGAAGCCTCGCGCGGGGCGAGCACCTCGACGGTCGCGCCGATCGCGCAAACGTTCGCGATGCCCTTGTCGAGCCACGCGTGGAAGGCTGCCGCCGCGTCGCTCGACGTGCCGCGATCGAGGTAGAGGACGCCGGTCTTGATCACGAGCTCGGCGTGAAGGTCACGCGACCACTGCGACCACAGCGCGAGCGATCGGTGCCCCGCCTCGGTGAAACAAGGCTCGTCGTAGAGCGCGCGCACGAGCCTCGTCCGATCGCCCGACGCGGACGCGGCGTTGCCCGGCCCGCGCGGCTCGACGACCGTCACGTGATGGCCACGGAGCGCCGCGCGCCACGCGATGATCTGCCCGAAGATGCCGCCTCCCGCGACCGCGACACGCACGGGCGCATCGTAGTCACGCACGCGCTCGAATGTCACGCGAGCCCGCGTGAGCCTCGCGTATGCTGGCTCGCCCCTATGGCCGAAGCCGCCGACAAAACAGAGCTCAAGCCCCCGAACCACAGCGAAGCGTTCCGCAAGCGCCGCACGGCCAACTGGCTCGTGCTCGGCGTCACGTACGCAACGATGTACATGGGCCGGTACAACTTCGGCCTGGTCAACAAGAAGCTCTCCGAGACGTACGGCTTCGACACCGCGCAGATCGGCGGCATCATCTCGACGGCGTCGGCGGTCTACGGCATCTCGGCCATCTTCAACGGACCCATCGCCGATCGCATCGGCGGCCGGCGCGCGATGCTCATCGGCGTCTTCGGCGCGGTGGTCTTCAACCTCGCGTTCGGGCTCGGCGCGTACATCGGCGCGCTCGACTCGAAGGCGCTCTTGCTCGGGTATTTCGCGACGGTCTGGTCCTTCAATCAATATTTCCAATCGTACTCCGCGCTCTCGCTCATCAAGGTCAACGCGAGCTGGTTCCACATCGCGGAGCGCGGGCGTTTCTCGGCGATCTTTGGATCGATGATCCAATCAGGCCGCGCGGGCATCCTCTCGCTCGGCGGCATCTTGGTCGCCGTCGGGCCGTGGCAATGGGTGTTCTTCGCGCCCGCCGCGATCATGTTCGTGATGGGCATCTTCACGTACTTCGTTGTGCAAGACGGGCCGGAGAAGGCTGGTTTTGAGGCCTTCGACACGCAGGACGCGTCGAGCGGCGACACGGCCAAGGTGGACCTGTCGTACGTCGCGAAGAAGGTCTTCACCAACCCCATCGCGCTCACCATCGCGGCGGCCGAGGCGTGCACGGGCGTCGTGCGCAAGGGCTTCGAGGAGTGGTTCCCGCGCTACATGCAGGAGCACATGCACCTCAAGACCGACTCCGGCGTGTTCCAAAAGGGCGCGTGGAGCATCGTGCTCGCGGGCATCGCGGGCGCGTTCGCCGCGGGCTACGCGTCCGACATGTTCTTCAAGAACCGCCGGCCGCCGGTCGCGCTCATCGGCTATTCGATGCAGGTCGTGGCGCTCGTCACCATCAGCTATGCGCCTTCGCTCTGGTTCATCATCGGCGCGTTCGTGGTGAACTCGTTCGCGGTCTCGGTGGTGCACTCGATGCTCTCGGGCACGGCGTCGATGGACTTCGGCGGCAAGAAGGCGGCGGCCACCGCGGCGGGCATGTTCGACGGCATGCAATACATCGGCGGCATGCTCGCGGGCTATCCGCTCGGCTGGGCCATCAAGCGCTTTGGATGGAAGTCATGGGGCCCGTCGATGGCCGTGTTCGCGGTGATCGGGCTCATCCTCATGAGCACGCTCTGGAACGCGCGACCCGCGAAGGGCGGCGGCGGGCACTGAGAGCGGGCAGAGCGCGGCTTGCCCGTCGCCTGCGCTCGTCGTAGGGTCTCGGCGCTTCGTTCGGAGATGCCATGAGCTTGCGCGATCGCCTTCAATCCTCGCTCGAAACGTTCATGCCCAGCGGGCGTGATTTCCTCTCACCGCTCGACCTGCGCGGCATCTCGAAGAACGGCGAGACCGATCCCATCCAGTATTACAAGATGCCTGTCGTCGGTTGGCTCTTCCGCGAGCGCATCAACCGCGGGCTCCGTTTGTTGCCGGAGCGTCGCTTCGATCGCGCGCTCGAGGTCGGCTACGCCGCGGGTGTCGTGATCCAAGCGCTCGCGCCGAGCGTCGAGGATCTGCACGGCATCGACCTCGACGCCGACCCCGCGCCCGTGCTCGCGCGGCTCGGCGCGCTCGGCATCACGGCGAACCTTCGCCAAGGCACGGTGTACGATTTGCCGTACGAGAGCGGCTCGTTCGATCTCGTCGCGTGCTTCTCCGTGATCGAGCACCTCGACAGGTATCCGCGCGCGCTCGACGAGGTTCATCGCGTGCTCAAGCCCGGCGGGCTCTTCCTGCTCGGCATGCCCTCGGTCAACAAGACCATGACGGTCGCGTTCCACGCGATCGGCTTTCACACGATCGACGATCATCACGTGACGACGCCCGCGCAGGTGTCCGCGCGCTTCGGCGCGACGGGGTTCTCGATCGAGCGCGAAGCTCATCTCGACATGCCGAGCGCGCCGCCCGCGGGGCTCCGGCTCTATTACAACTGGCTCTTGAAGAAGATCGATTGAGCCTTTGATTCAAGGGCTCTTGTCGTCCTCCGCGCGGTGATACCGTAGCGGGTATGGATCCCTCCTCGTGTGAGAGCCGGATCGAGCGCGTGGTCGTGTACGCGCGGGGGGCCGTGGTGACGCGGCGTGTGACGTTGCCGGCGGATCTGTCGGGCGATGCCCTTGATCTGCGCGTGCCCGGCATCACCGCGCTCGCCGAGCCCGGCAGCGTGCGCGCGATCGTCGACGGCGATCGCGCGGTGGTCGCGGTCTCGTCGCGGCTCGTGTTGCCCGAGGCCGAAGCGCTGCAAGGCGACCTCGCGCTGCGCCTCACGGAGCTCCGGCTCGAAGAGCAACGCCTCTTCGCGGCGCGCGGCGAAGCTTCGGCCGAGCGCGACGCGCTCGCGTCGATCCGCGTGACGCCCGCGATGGCGAGGGGCGCGCGGCACGTCGATCCGGCCGCGCGCGCCGCGGACGCGATCGCCGCGGCGTCGCTCGTCGACGAAGAGATCGAAGAGCTCGACGAGACGATCCGCTCCCTCGATCGCGCGATCGAGGACAACCGCCGGGCGATCGCGGACGTCGAGCTCCGCGCCGCGCAGGCCCCGGCGAGCGCGATCGCAGGCGCGCGGCGCGCGACGTTCGAGGTCACCGTGCGCCTCGATCGCGCGGGCGAAGAGGCCTCGCTCCAAGGTCTCTCGGTCGAATACGTGGTGATGGCCGCGCGCTTTTGGCCCGCGTATTCGGCGCGCTTTTCGGCCGCGGCGACGCGCGTGGATCTCGCGATCGACGCGTTCGTCGCGCAGGCCACGGGCGAAGATTGGGAGCGCGTCGCGCTCTCGCTCTCGACCGCCGATCTCACGTACGACGCGCGCCTGCCCGAGCTTCGATCGCTGCGCATCGGCCGCGCGCAGCCGCCCGCGAGCCGCGGCTACAGACCCGCGCCCGAAGGGCTCGAAGCGCTCTTCTCCGGCTACGATCGCGCGGTCACCGTCGCGATGGTGTCGCGCTCGGTCACCGTCACCGAGACAGCGGTGCTCGCGTCGATCGTCGACGCGCCGATCGAAGCGCCCAAAGAGGCGCCGATGAAGGAGCAATATCAAGGGCTCCGGCAACAAGAGCGGGCCGAGGCCGATCTCATGGAAGGGATTTATCCCGCGGCGAACGGCGACATGGAGGCGCGCGAAGAGATGAGCCTGACGCGCGCGGGCTCGATCAACGTCCAAGCGATGCGCATGAAGAGGCGCGCAAAGCCCTCGGCACCCATGCCCATGCCCCCACCCGCAGGGCCGATGCCGCCCAAATCGGCTTCGCTCTTCGGCTTCCTCGGAGGAGGAGGCGGCGGCGTCGCGTACGCGGAGGAGCCGTCGATGGACGAGCCTCCCTCGGCGATCGAGCCCGAGGACGAGTGGCTCGACTTCGACAGGCTCTCGCTCAGCGACGACAACGCGCAGGGATCGCCGTCGCGCGGCCAGCTCGTGCGCCCGGTGCTCACGCTGACGGGGATCCGAGGCGCGATCGATCGCATCGAGCGCCTCGATGCGCCTGCTCATGCGGTCGATCCAAAGCAGGGGCGAGGCCGCTTCGATCATCGCTACGACGCCGCGGCGGCCGCGGACATCCCCTCGGACGAGCGCTTGCACCGCGTGGCCGTCGGCAAGCGCGAGGCCGTCGCCAAGCCGTGCTTCGTCACGGTCCCGCGCGAGGTCGCCGAGGTGTACCGCGAGGTCGAGATCCGAAGCCCGTTCGACGCGCCTCTCCTCGCGGGCCCCGTCGACGTGTTCCTCGATGGCGCGCTCATGACCACGTCGTCGATCGCGGCCGTGGATCGGCGCGGCGTCGTGAGGCTCGGCCTCGGCGTCGAAGAGAGGCTCCGCGTCGCGCGCAACGTGCGCGCCGACGAGGGCAGCGCCGGCCTGCTCGGCGGGACGACGACCATCGATCACGCGGTCACGATCGATCTCTCGTCGTCGCTCGGCGAAGCGGCCTCGGTCGAGGTGCTCGAGCGCGTGCCCGTCACCGACGACAAAGACATCGAGATCAAGATCATGTCGAGCAAGCCCTCCCACGAGCTCTACGATCAGGTCGATCGCGGCTCGCCCATCCGAAGGGGCGTGCGCTTCCGCGTCGACGTGCCGCCGGGCGAGACGAGCAAAATCGAGCTGAAATACCGCGTAACGCTGCCGTCCAAGAACGAGCTCGTGGGAGGGAACCGCCGTGACTAACCCGACGATCCCGAGCCGCGCGACGCGCGTCACCCTCTTCGAGGACAGGGCCGAGGTCACCCGCGTGGCCGAGGTCTCGTTCGTAAAAGGGACCGCGTTCCTCGCGATCGAAGGCGTCACCGCGTTCGCCGACGAGCGCAGCGTCGAGGCGCGGATCATCGCGACCGAAGGCGCCGAAGCGCCCGTCGCGCGCATCCTCTCGGCGCGCGTGCGCTACCGGATCGTGGCCGAGAAGAAGCTCGGTCGCGAGGCCATCGAGGCGATCGAGGCCGAGGCGCGCGCCGCGCGCGATCACATCCGTGAGCTGGGCGAAGAGATCGCCCGCGCGCACAGCGCCTTGGAGCGATCGAGGAGCCTCCGCAAACAATGGACCCTGGGCGTGGCCGAAGCGCCGCGCAGAGCCCGCGCGCCCGAGACGCTCGCGCGGTGGCGCGAGGCGCTCCGCGCGATCGACGCGTCGTCGGCCGAGGCGCTGCGCAGGGGAGGGGACGCGCGCAAAGCGCGATCGGACGCGGAGCTCGCGCTTCAACGCGCCGAAGCGCGCCTCCGCGAAGGGCTCATCGAGGAGCCACGGCACGACGCGATCATCGAGGTCGAGATCGAGGCCGAAGCCGAGGGCCATGCGCAGATCGAGGTCAGCTACCGAACGCCCGCGGCGCTGTGGCGACCCGAGCATTTGATCCGGCTCGACGGCGAGGAGCTTCGCGCTGTCTCCTACGCGACAGCGTGGCAGCGCACGGGCGAGCGCTGGGAGGACGTGGAGCTCCGCTTCTCGACCGCGCGGCCCGCGCGCGCGGCGAGCCCGCCGCTCCTCACCGATGATCGGCTCGTCGCGCGGCGCAAGACGAGCGAAGAGCGCAGGCACATCCACGTCGATCTGCGCGAGCAGGCGATCGCGACCGCGGGGCTCGATCGCGGCGCGCGCGCCGTCGACGAGATGCCCGGCGTCGACGACGGCGGCGAGCCCGTGACGCTCGCGTCCAAAGGCCGCACCACGATCCCCTCGAACGGCAGGCCGATCCGCGTCGAGGTCGGATCGTTCTCGCTCCGCGCGACCGTCGAGCGCGTGGTCTTCCCCGAGATCGCGCCCGTCGCGCACCTCCGCGCGACCGCCACGTTGGAGGGCGCGGGGCCCATCCTCGCGGGCCCGTTGCGCGTCGCGCGCGGCGCGAGCCTCGTCGGCCGATCCAAGATCGGCTTCATCGGCCGGGGCGAGCCGTTCGAGGTGGGCCTCGGCCCGGACGACGGCGTGCGCGTGCGGCGCGAGGCGCGCGAAGAGCGCGACGTGACCGCGGTGATCGGCACGCAGAAGATCAAGCGCACCGTGAAGATCCATCTCGTGAACCTGAGCGACGAGCCGCGAAAAGTGCTCGTGGTCGAGCGCGTCCCGGTGAGCGAGATCGACGACGTGGAGATTACGATCTTCGAAGCAGGGGGGTTCGAGCGCGACCGCGACGGGCTCCTGCGGCGCGAGGTCGAGCTCCCGGAGAACGAGACGATGACGTTGGAGATCGGCTATGAGATCCGCGCTTCATCGAAGGTTGTTTTGCCGATGTGAGGGGTCGTTAATTCGACCTCACCCACGCGTTGCGCTGGAGGTTCCCGCGGCCGGTCGGCCACAAAAGGCAGCTCGCCGACGAGCCGGGGACCTTGTAGACGAGGACGCTCTGATCCTGAGCGTCTTTGAGGGAGACGAGGATCTCCACCGTCCCATCGCCGTCCACGTCGGCGAGCGTGGGCACGGACATGGCCCCTCGCTGCGGGAGATCGATTTGTTGCTGGAGGTTGCCGCCGCCGTCGAGGATGAACAAAGCCCCTTTGCCGTCGTCGATGGAGTAGGTGTTGAACACCACCTCGGGGATGCCGTCGCCCGACAGGTCGCCCACCACCACGCCGCCCGTGAGCACGTTGGGATCGGTCGTGTAGATGGTCTCCCAGAGGTGCTCTTTGGCGGCCGAGACAGCGTGGATGTGGCCGTCGAACCCCGCAAAAATAAGCTCCGGTCCGGGCCTCGAAGGGTCGATGTCGGCCACGGTCACCTGGTTGGTCGCCGCGACCACGTTGGTGTTCTCGAAGTCCCAGAGCCCAGCGAGGTAATTGGGCGCGTGATACGGAGTCTCCCAGCCGGGCAGCCGGCTCGCGTCGCTCCGCACGACCCAGAGCCCGACCCCTTTGTAACGATCGCTCTGCGACGCGTTCTGCACGCTGCCGAGCATGATGATCTCGGGCGTGCCGTCGCCGTCCATGTCGGCGATGGCAGGAGCGGTGTTGGTGAAGTGCGCTTGGAGCGCGGTCTCCTCGTCGTCGGCGTAGCCTTGTTGGGCCAACGCCAGATCGTGCAGATACCGCACGCCGGGCGTCTTTTGGGGCGGGAACATGGGGTTCGCGTCGAACGCCTCGCCCGAGGCCTTATGGAAGCTCGCATACGCGTTGTCGTGGCCCACGACAACGTCGGCCTTGCCGTCGCCGTCGAGGTCGCCGAGCGCCACGTTTTGGTCGTAACACCCCGCGAGATAACACTTGTCGTCGGCGGCGCACCCGCTCACCCCCTTTTGATTGGGCGGGAAGCCCGCGAGGAGCGAGCCGTCGGCGTGCCACGCATTCATCACGTCGGTCGGTCCGCTGTGCGCGGGAGCGGCCACCAAATCGAGCTGTCCGTCGCCGTCCACGTCGGCCGCGGCCAAGCTGCGCATCTCGTCCTCCCACGTGACAGGGAAGCCCGAGAGCAGGTTGCCGTCGGCGTCGAGCATAAAGAGGGTGTCGCGCGCCGCGATGGCCACTTCGAGCTTTTGATCCCCGCGGAAATCCGCGACGACAGGGCTCGACCAGATGCGGCCGACGTTGGTCTTGAAGCGCCATTTGACCTGTCCGTCGGCGCCCCACACAACGAGGACCTCGTCGCGCGGGACGATGATCTCGTTTTGGCCGTCGCCGTCGAGGTCCGCGACCGCGGGCGAGCCGAGCCACGCCTCGTCCCCTTGATCGGTGAGCGCGAGGAACAGCTCGGGCGCCTGTGTCGTGACCGAGCCCATACCCGTGGTGTTGCACACGGGCGCAGGCGGGAGCGGACCGCCCGTCCCCACGCCGGTGCCCGCGCCCGTCCCCGAGCCGCCTTCGCCGCCCGCGCCCCCGCCGCACGATCCGGCGGACATCGCCGCGCCCGAGAGCGCCATGAAAAAAGCCAAGAGCGAAGCCTTATGAGAAGAAGGGATGTTCCTCATGAGGCGAGGATAACGCATCTCGACGGCCGAATGACACCACGCAACGTGAGACGAGGGCGCGCGCAAACAAGCTCGCTTCCTTCACGCGGCGCGTGGCACTAGGGTGCTCGGCCATGCGGATCGTCAGCATCGGCGGTGGGCCCGCGGCCCTTTATTTCTCGATTCTCATGAAGAAGACCATGCCGGGCGCGGAGATCACCGTGCTCGAGCGCAACCGCTCGGGCGACACGTTCGGCTGGGGCGTGGTCTTCTCGGACGAGACGCTCGGCCACTTCGAAGAGTCGGATCCCGAGAGCATGGCCGAGATCCGCAGGCATTTCCGCTACTGGGGGGACATCGAGACCTATTATGGCGGCACGTGCGTGACGTCGACGGGCCACGGCTTCTGCGGCCTGTCGCGCAAGACGCTGCTCACGATCTTGGAGGAGCGGTGCCGCGCGCTCGGCGTCACCATCGAGCACACGCGCGAGGTCACGATCGACGACATCGACGCGATCGCGAAGGGCGCGGACCTCGTGCTCGGCGCCGACGGCGTGAACAGCCTCGTGCGCACGAAGTACCAAGAGCACCTCCGTCCGTCGATCGATTGGCGCCGCTGCAAGTTCTGTTGGCTCGGCGCGGACAAGGCGCTCCAAGCCTTCACGTTCATCTTCAAAGAGAGCGAGCACGGGCTCTTTCAAGTGCACGCGTACCCCTTCGAGGAGGGCCGCTCCACGTTCATCGTCGAGTGTCACGAGGACGTGTGGCGCCGCGCCGGGCTCGATCGCGCGAGCGAGGAGGACACCGTTCGCTACTGCGAGGCGCTCTTCGCCGAGCACCTCGGCCCTCATCGCCTCCTCACCAACAAGTCGCTCTGGCGCACGTTCCCCACGATCGTGTGCGAGCGCTGGCACCACGAGAACGTCGTCGTGCTCGGCGACGCCGCGCACACCGCGCACTTCTCGATCGGATCGGGCACCAAGCTCGCGATGGAGGACGCGATCGCGCTCGCCTCCGTGATGGCGCGCGAGGGCCACCGCGGCGTGCCCGCGGCGCTCGCGGCGTACGAAGAGGCGCGCTACGGCGAGGTGCGGCGCACGCAAAAGGCCGCGCAGACGAGCCTCGAATGGTTCGAAAATTCCGCGCGCTACCAGACGCAACACCCGCTCGTCTTCAGCTTCAACTTGATGACGCGCTCGAAGCGCATCACCTACGACAACCTCGCGCTCCGCGATCCTGCGCTCGTTCGCCGCGTCACCGAGCACGTCGCCGATGAGAGCGGCGCGCCGCGCGGCCCGAACGGCGAGGCTCGGCCGCCCGCGTTCACGCCGTTCTCGTTGCGCGGGCTCACGCTCGACAACCGCATCGTCGTGAGCCCCATGTGCCAATACTCGGCGAACGAAGGCGTCCCGAACGATTGGCACCTGGTGCATCTCGGCAGCCGCGCGGTGGGCGGCGCCGGGCTCGTGATCACCGAGATGACCAACGTGTCACCGGAAGGCCGGATTTCGCCGGGGTGCGCGGGCATGTGGGGCGACGAGCACGAGGCCGCGTGGCGGCGCGTCGTCGCGTTCGTCCACGAGCACTCGGGCGCCAAGATCGGGATTCAGCTCGCGCACGCGGGCCGCAAAGCGTCGTGCAGCAGGCCGTGGGAGGGCGATCGGCCGCTCCGCGAAGGCGAGGGCGCGTGGCCCACGATCGGCCCCTCGGCGCTCCCGTTCGACGAGGGCTGGCACGTGCCGCGCGCGATGGATCGCGCCGACATGGATCGCGTGCGCGACGCCTTCGTCGCCGCGACCAAGCGCAGCGATGCGGCGGGCTTCGATCTCATCGAGCTCCACATGGCGCACGGGTATCTCTTGTCGAGCTTCCTCTCGCCGCTCTCGAACGTGCGCACCGACGAATACGGCGGCGCGATCGAAGGGCGCGCGCGTTACCCCTTGGAGGTGCTCGAAGCGGTGCGCGCGGTGTGGCCCAAGGACAAACCCATCAGCGTGCGCATCTCGGCGAGCGATTGGATCGAAGGCGGCATGACGGTCGACGACGCCGTCGCGCTCGCGGTGATGCTCAAGGAGCGCGGCTGCGACGTCGTCGACGTGAGCAGCGGAGGCAACTCACCGCGATCGAAGATCGACTACGGCCGCATGTACCAAGTGCCGTTCGCCGAGCGGATCCGCCACGAGGCGAAGATCCCGACGATGGCCGTCGGCGCGATCGAAGGCGCGGATCACGCGAGCACGATCGTCGCCGCGGGGCGCGCGGATCTGTGCGCGCTCGCGCGCCCGCACCTCGCGGATCCGTACCTCACGCTGCGCGCCGCTTCGCGCTACGGCATCACGGATCACCCGTGGCCGCGCCAATACCTCGCGGTCAAGCCGCGTCCGGCGCGCGCGTGATGTGATGCTCCGCGATGGGGGACCTCAAAGGTCCCCCAAACCCGCGGCTACGCGGCGGGCGTCGCTTTGCCCGCGAGGTAGTCGATGAGATCGATCTTGGTGACGACGCCGACGACGTTGTCGCGGTCCATCACGATGGCGATCTTCGCGTCGTTGAAGACGCCCTTGAGCAGCTCGACCTTGGTCGACGGCGTCACGGTCGCGTAGTCGCTCTCGACCAAGTCAGCGATGGTGTTGTCGAGCGTGCCCGAGCCTTGGAGCAGGTGACGGAGCAGATCGACCTCTTGCACCATGCCGCGGAGGCGCGGGCCTTCGAGCACGGGGAGCTGGCTGATGCCGTGCTTCTTCATCATGTCGATGACGTCGCGGACTTTGTCGTCGGTCTTGGCGGCGAGCACCTGCCCCGAGGGCTTGTTGCCGAGCAGATCCCGGACCGTGCCGAGGCCGCGCTCCTCCTCTTCGAGGAAGCCGTTCTCGCGCATCCAATCGTCGTTGAAGATCTTCGAGATGTACTTGGACGCGCCGTCCGGCATGAGCACCAAGATGTTCTCTTTGCGGCCGGACTGCTTCGCGTACTTGATGGCGCCGGCCACCGCGGCCCCGCCCGAGCCGCCCACGAAGAGCCCTTCGAGGCGCACCAGATCGCGCGTCATGAGGAAGCACTCTTTGTCGTCGACGCGGATCACCTCGTCGATGATTTTGAGGTTCATCGTGGAGGGGAAGAAGTCCTCGCCGATGCCCTCGACTTTGTACGTGAAGGGCTTGGTGACGCGGCCCGTCTTCACGAAGTCGTAATAGAGCGAGCCCACGGGATCGACGCCGATGAGCTTGATGTCGGGCTTCTTTTGCTTGAGGAACTTGCCGGTGCCGCTGATGGTGCCGCCGGTGCCCATGCCCGTGACGAACACGTCGAGCTCGTGGCCGCACTGCTCCCAGATCTCGGGCCCCGTCGAGACGAAGTGCGCGCCGGGGTTCGAGGGGTTGTGGTACTGGTTCGCGTAGAAGCAGTTGGGCGTCTCCTCGGCGATGCGCTTCGCGACTTGGTAATAGCTGCGCGGATCGTCGGGCTCGACCGCGGTCGGGCACATGACGACGCGAGCGCCGAACGCGCGCAGGGTCGAGACCTTCTCCTGCGACATCTTGTCGGGCATCACGAAGACGCACTTGTAGCCTTTGACCGCCGCGAGCATCGCGAGCGCCGCGCCCGTGTTGCCGCTCGTCGCCTCGACGATGCTGCCGCCCGGCTTGAGCCCCGCGGCCTCCGCGTCGCGGATCATGTTGATGGCCACGCGATCTTTGTGGCTGCCCCCGGGGTTCAGGTACTCACACTTGACGTAGATCTCGGCTTCGAGGCCCTCCGTCACCTTGTTGAGCTTGACGATGGGGGTATGACCAACGGCCTTGGTGATGTCGCTCAGCGCGCCTCGCATCATAGGGGGCCGGTCATAATCCCCGCGCGCGTGCGCGACAATAGAGAGTGTTCTACGCGCCTTCGCCGCGGCGAGATGCCGTGACGTCAGCGTTTGATGATGTTGACCGTGATGCGCGATCGCGCGTTTTGGTAGTAGTCCTGCGCCGCGGCGAAGGTCATGCGACGGATGTAAAAGAGGCGGAGATCCTCGCGCGCTTTGTCGAAGCTCATGCCCTTGAAGGGCGTCGTGCCCGAGCGGTGCAGGTCGCGCAGCTCGATCTCGGTCGGCTCGAGCATGGGCGTGACCATCTTGTGCAGGTACAGGTTGGCGCGCGCTTTTCGCTTGAGCATCGCTTCGATCTCGTCGTCCGTGATGCCCTCGGCCTTCGCCGCCTCGGTGAGCTTCTTGGAGCCGCCCGCGCGTTGGTTCAGCGCGATGCGCGCCTCGTTGACGTACCGGGTGACAGTCGGCACGTCGGGCGCCGGCAAGATGGGGAGCGCCGCGAGGAGCGTCTCGGCGATGTGCCAATCGAGCGCCGCGCGAACGTGCCTGTCGCGGTACGCGCCGCCGTCGGGGTCGGGGTCGGCGAGCGCCTCGATCCGAGCCTCGAACGCGAGCTCGCGCTCGAACACGAACTGCGGTTGCGCGGCGCCGCCGGTCTCGGGCGACGACCAGCGCACGACCACGCGATCGAGCGTCACCGGACCTGCGATGTCTTTGGCGAGCGGCGCTTGGGGCTTCTGCGGCGGGTCCGCGAGCGCGGTGAGCGGCGCGAGCAGCGCGGCGGCGAGGAGGAGACGAGAGGCGAAGCGCACGAGGATAACCGACAAGGTACAACGATGTGCCTTTGCGTCCAAAGCAATGATATCGAGCGCATGCGATATGAACCTTGGTCTCGACGGGCTCACGGTCTTCCTCACGGGCGCCTCCGGCGGCATCGGTCAAGCGCTCCTCCAAGCCTTCCTCGAAGAGGGCGCGAACGTGGTCGCGTGCGCGCGGCGCGAGGTCGAGGAGCGTGATCGTGTGCTCTTCGCCCGCGCCGACGTGCGCGATCCCGGCGCGCTCGATGATGCGGTAAAGCGCGCGGTCGCCCGCTTCGGTCGCGTCGACGTCTGCGTCGCCAACGCAGGGATTTGGCCTGAAACATCAGCGCCGCTGCACGCGATGGACGAGGCTCGGATCCGCGAGGTGATCGAGACGAACCTCCTCGGCGCCATGTGGACCGCGCGCGCGTTCCTCGCGTCGCTCGCGTCGAGCGGCCCGCGATCCGACGGCCGGGGCGCGAGCCTCACGTTCATCGGCTCGACCGCGGGCCGCTTCGGCGAGGCGGGGCACAGCGAATATTCGGCCACCAAAGCCGCGATGGCGGGCCTCACGCGATCGCTCAAGAACGAGATCGTCGCGATCGATCCGCGCGCCCGCGTGAACCTCATCGAGCCCGGATGGACCGCGACGCCCATGGCCGTCGCGTCGCTCGAAGCCACGGGCGTCGTCGATCGCGTCACGCGCACCATGCCGCTCCGTCAAATCGCGACGCCGGAAGACGTCGCGCGGGCCGTGTTGTTCATGAGCTCGCCGCTCGCCGCGAGGCACGTCTCGGGCGAGATCCTCACCGTCGCGGGAGGAATGGAAGGCCGGCAGCTCTGGGGTTGAGAGGTGAGCGCACGTTGTCGTACCTATTCGTGCCGCTCTCTTCGACTCGCAGGAGCTTTGCGATAGAGGGAGGTCCGGTCGATCGTATGAAGCGCGCGTCACTCGTCACCCTCGCTCTGCTCCTCGGCTGTACGCCTGCGCTGCCGCCGCAGATCCCCGAGGCTCCGCCCCCGCCCGCGCCGCCTGCGCCCACGGTCACGATGTTCCCGACCGTGGTGCCTGCGGCCGCTCCTCCGCCCGATCCCAACGCGTTCGATCCCGCGCGCATCGCGCTCCTGCTCGATGATCCGCGCCTCGCCTCGGTCAAGGCCGAGGTCGATCGCGAGGCGTACGCGAAGGCGGCGCAAGAGCTCTCTGCTCTTCTCCCGAGCGCGCAAGCGTCGGACAAACCCGCGTGGCTGTATCAGCTCGGGAGGCTCCGCGCGCTCGGCGGCGATCCGGGCGGCGCCGCGAAGGCCTTCGTCGAATCCGCGTCGTCGCCGTGGCCGCTCGCGGATTATGCGCGCCTCCAAGCCGCGCAATGGCTCGTGGGCATTGGCCAGCACGACGCGGCCATCGCGCAGGCCAAAGCCATCGCAGCCGATTTGCCGATCACCGGCGCGGTCGATTTGGTGATGGCCGACGCGCTGCTCGGCAAAAAAGACATGAGCGGCGCGGCCGAACATTTCCGGCATTATCTCGGCCGATCGCAGCACCCGCCGCAATGGGTCCAGGTCGCGCTCCGCTTCGCGAACGCGCTGCTCCAGCACCCGAGCGAGGCGCACGCTGAAGAGGTCGTCCGCCTCGCGCGCCGCGTGCTCCACGAGGCGCAGGGCGGCCAAGGCGCGGGCCAAGCCAAAGAGCTCGAGAAGAAGGCGATCGAGTCGCTGCCGAACAAGAAGCGAAAGGCCCTCGGCAAGCTCTCGCTCGACGATCAGATCGCGCGCGCCAAAGGGCTTTTGTCCTCGGGCCAAACCAAAGAGGCCCTCGCCGCGGTCGAGAAGATCCTCAAGCACAAGAAGATCAAGAAGCCCGGCGAGCTCGCGTGCGAAGCGTGGATGATCCGCTCCGAGGCCTTCGCCAAAGCCAAAAAGAAGCCCGAAGCCGCGGACTCGTTCGGCGAGGCCATCGGGCGTTGCGACGGCGAGGCCCGCCGCGTCGACGCGCTGTTCCTCGGCGGCAAAGCCTCCTCGCAGGCCGGCCGATCGCTCGAAGCCATCCAGCGATATGCCTTGCTCGAAAAGGACTTTCCCAAACACCGCTTCGCCGACGACGCGCGCGTAAAGGGCGCTCGCGCCGTGCTCGACACCAAAGACGAGGCGCGCTTCGAGCGCATGCTCTCCACCATCGCCGAGGACTACCCGCAGGGCGACGTCACCAACGACGGCCTCTTCGCGCTCGCGCTCCATCACATCGGCAAGGGCAACTGGGCCGCGGCGATCCCGGTGCTCGAAAAGGCCTTGGCGCGCGCGCCGAAGGAGCGCGCGTACGACGACGCAGGCCGGCTCCCGTATTACCTCGCGCGCGCGCACGTGGCGACGGGCGAGGTCGACAAAGGCGCGGCCGAGCTCGCGAGCGTGATCCGCGATTACCCGCTCTCGTATTACATGGCGCTCGCGTATGCGCGGCTCGCCGAGCGCGATCGCGACGCCGCCTCACGCGCGCTCGCGGCCGCGATGAGCCGCGAGGCCGATGGTCCTTTCACCGTCACGCGCGGCCCGTGGGCGGACGACCCCGCGTTCGCGCGCGCGGTCGAGCTCGCGCGGCAAGGCGACGGCAAGCTCGCGCGCGGTGAGCTCGACAAGCTCGGCGTGGGCGCGCGCACGGCGCCGGCCGAGCTGCTCTACGTGTCTGCGTTCCTGCTCGCCAAAGCGGGCTCCGTGACCATGTCACACAACCTGTTTCGAACAGGCACCACGCAGAACCAGCCCAAAGGCATCGAGCTCGTCGATTGGCTCGATCACTACCCCGTAGGCCGCTGGCGCGCGCCGTGGGAGATCGCTTATCCGCGCCCGTTCCTGCCCATCGTCGCGGCCGAGGCCAAGAAGCAAAACCTGCCTCAAGCGTTCGCGTACGCGATCATGCGCGAGGAGTCGGCGTTCGAGCCGCGCGTGGTGTCGCACGCAAAGGCCTTTGGCCTGATGCAGCTCATCGTCCCAACCGCCAAGAAGATGAGCGAGAGCTTGAATTTGCCGTGGGACGAAGAGAGCCTCAAGAAGCCCGAGGTCAACGTGCCTCTCGGCTGCCGTTATCTCACCGTGCTCCGGGGCCAGTTCGCGGACAATCCGCTGCTCGCGATCCCCGGCTACAACGCGGGCGGCGGCGCTCCCAAAAAGTGGATCGGCGAGCGGCCCGTCGATGACTTCGACCTTTGGGTCGAGCGCATCCCCTACGAAGAGACTCGGCACTACACCAAACGGGTGATCACGAGCCTCGCGGCCTACGAGTTCCTCTACACGCGCGATCAGCCGAGCGAGGCGCTGCGGATGCCCCTCCCCGCGAGCCCCTCCGCCAGGGCTGCCGCGCTCGCCTCGGTCACACCCTGACAGCGGCGTCAGGGCCGGCGCTCAGCTGGCACGCTCCCCTCAATTGATGCTGGTCGAGCCTGTGGCGCTGATTACAGGCGGGGGCTCGACCTTGTCGACGGACGCATGAAGGCCCGCCGCCACGTTTTTGAAGGTCTCGAGCGGCATGCGCATCGTCACGCCCGAAGCGACGAACGTGACGTGCACGACGCCGCACCCGCATCGGGCCACGCGCACAGCGCTATTTTCGAGGATTTCGGTGAGCGGGCCGCAGGGGGTCTTGGATGCCATGACCCGGGAGCCTAGCATGGAAGCGCGTTCGGCAAGCGTGTTGCATAGGGACGCGCGCCTATCCTTCCAACGCACCTTGCCTCGGAGCCCATCATGAGCACCCGCAGCCTCGCCCTCCTTCACGTTGCTTTGGTCGCCATGTCCGCTGCCGCGCTCACCGGATGCGACGGTGACGAGCCCATCACCCCCGTCGACCCGTCCACGTTGGCGCCGCCGCCCCAAGGCGAAGGCTTCCAAATGGAGACCGAGGAGTTTCAGGTCGCGGCCGGCGAAGAGGTGCAAGACTGTTACTTCTTCAAGGTCTCGGATCTCGCCAAGTCGGGCGGCCTCGACGCGACCAAGCCCGTCAACCTGCACCGCGTGCAGGCCGCGCAGCGCAAGGGCTCTCACCACATGAACATCTTCCGGGTCCGCACCGTGGTCAACCTGGGCCCCGACAGCGGGCCTGTGGTGCACGGCAAGAACGGTGAGGGCGAGTGCTTCAAGAGCTCCAACTGGGCCGATTGGCCGATGATCGCCAATTATCAAAACACGGGTGAGTTCGACTGGACCTTCCCCGACGGCGTCGCCAACGAGCTCCTCCCCGACGAGTGGATCATGCTCCAAACCCACTTCGTCAACGCGAGCACCCAAGAGACGCCCGACGACGCCAAGGTGCGGGTCAACTTCTGGAGCATGCCGGCCGAGAAGGTCACCGCGCAGATGGGCACCATCTTCGCGACCAAGCAATCCATCCGCATCTGCCAGTCCAACCAACAACCCATGTTCGAAGGGTCGTGTCAGATCAACAGCCCGAACCCCGTGCAGGTGATCGGCGCCAACGGCCACTTCCACAGCCGCGGCGTGCAGTTCGACATGTACACGTGGGACGGGACCTCGACCACCACGCCGCCCGCCAAGGACCTCTTTTATACGTCGCAGAAGTGGGATGAGCCGCCGATGGCCACCTCGCCCAAGCTCGATCAGACGATCCCGGCCAACGGCGGCGTTTGGTACACGTGCTCGTATCAATGGCAGATGCCCGATCCGTCGATCGGCTGCAAAGGGCTCGACGACTACGACGTCGCGAAGCACCCCGGCGTCACCCCCGACTGCTGCTACACGTTCGGGCCCGTCGTCGACAAGAACGAGCACTGCAACGCCTTTATCTACTACTATCCCAAACAAGACGACGTAAACTGCTTCTAAGATGACGAAGTCCCTCTCTCTCCTGCTCACCGTCACGACATCTCTCCTGCTCACGGGCTGCCCCGGCGAGACCAACCCAACCCCGGACGGCGGCCCGTCGTGCAGCGGCGGGTTCCTGGGCGACGAGTCGCAAGATCCGGTGATGGAGATCCTGATTCGGCGCGAGGACGGCGTCTCCGTCGTCGCGACCGAAGGGGGAGACGCGCCGCTCATCTTCCCTCCGCAGGGCGGGCGGGTGGTCTTCGCCGGCGTGCGCGCCACCAACCTGTCTGCGTGCGTGACCATCAACGGCTCGGTCAAAGACACCACGTCTGGGCAGGTCCGCATCGACAACCGCTCTGCCCTGCTCGTCAAAGATCCTCAAGACCCCGCGTGGGGGAGGAGCGACGACGACGACATCTCCTCGTTCTCCAACGTGCCTCTGTGCCCGAACGCATGGGCGTCGACCGACGTGTACGATCACCCGTTCGAGCTCACCATCAACCTGGTCGATCGCGACAAGCGCTCGGTCACGAAGACCGTGACCGTCGTGCCGACCTGCACCGAGCCCGGGTTCGAGGCCGAGTGTCTCTGCATTTGCAAACATGGATACATGCTCGGCGAGGTCTGCGCGGACGCGGGCGCCGGCGATGGAGGGATGTGATGCAAAAGGGGCTCTTCGCGGCGGCGCTCGTGGCGCTCATCGGGGCTTCGGCCGGATGCCCGAGCGGGGACGGCACGGGCGGCTCGGGCGGGGGCGGCGGCCCCAACGGGCCCGCGTGGCAGAGCGTCTATTCGGGGACGGACCTCGGCGGCGCCTTGCTCTCGGCCTGGGGCTCGTCGCCGGAGGACGTGTATCTGGTCGGCGGGCCGCTCGGCAACGGCGGCACGGCGGTGGTCGCGCACTACGGCAAAGCGGGTTGGGAGAGGCTCAATCCAGGCGGGGAAGACTCATATTGGTGGGTCACCGGCACGGGCCCCACCGACCTCTGGATGGTGGGTGAGAAGGGGCGAATCACCCACTACGACGGCGGCGCGTTCGTCGAGCACCAAAGGCCCACGACCGCCACCTTGTGGGGTGTTTGGGCCGCCTCCCCCAACGACGTTTGGGCCGTCGGCGGCACGCCCGGCGGCGGGGCAGGGGCGCCGAACGATCTGGTCTTCCATTGGGACGGCGCCTCGTGGTCTCAGGTGCCTTTGCCGGCGCCCTCCGGCAAGTCGCTCAACAAGGTGTGGGGGACCAGCTCGCAAGACCTCTACGCCGTGGGCGAGGCCGGCGCCATCTGGCACAAAAAGGGGGACACGTGGGTCAACGAGGGCGACCCGCCGCTCGCCCAAGGCAACTTGCTCACCGTCTATGGGTGCAGCGCGACCGACGTCTATGCGGTCGGCGGCAGCGACGTGCTCCACTCCGACGGCACGACGTGGACCAAGGTGGACGTCGCTCTGTCGAGCGCGGTCAACGGGGTCACGTGCAGCCCGAGCGGCGAGGTGCTGATCACCGGCTTTGGGGGCTCGAAGCAGAGGCTCGTCGGGGGAAAATGGATCGACGAGTTCGACGTCGAGCCGTTCGGCGATTTCCACGGCGCGTGGGCCGACAGCGAAGGATCGTTCTGGATCGCGGGCGGAGACTTTGTCACCAAGGCCTCGCCCGGCAAGGCCCGCAAGGCCAATATCGGCCGTTACGGTAGGGCGCAAATTACGTTGCTCACGCCTTAAAAGCCTCAACGCGTACAAGCCATCAATGCCCGTTGTGATTAGGACGGATGAAGGGGCTATTCTGCGTATCTCCTTGATCCAAGGACTATTTTGCCGTGTAGGGTGGTTATAAAAAAGCTTGACAATGTTTCTTTAGGGGAGCAGGGTTATTTCTGAATCGAGGTGGGGCAACCCTGATGTCTGTTCATGTCTTGGCCGCAGGCTCTGCCATTCGTCCCTTGGCCGATGGTGTGCCCTCTTCGCGCCGGCGGGCCCTGTCGCGCTTCGAACATAAGGATCTGTCCCCTGAGTCATTCATTCTCGATCTCCTCAGTCGAATTGAAGCGAGCGAGACCCCGGCGACAGTGATGTTCTGCTCGCACGACGGGACACCTTTTGCGGAGCTGCTCACGAGCCCTGGGCGAATCTGTCTCGCGGCGCTGCACGAAGGGCAGGTGCCGCTCGGCGTCCGGCTCGCGGAGCGCTCACCGGAGCGCGCGATCGCGATTAAACAAGCGCTGGTCGAAGCGAAGGCGTCGGGCAGGCGGCTCGGTGAGGTGCTGCTCGAGCTGGGAGCCGTGTCGAGCGCACACATCCGCGAGGCGATCCTCGATCAGATCGTCGAGGGTGTGATCGAAATCGCGCGCGCCGCTCGAAGAGGCATCATCGAGAGCGCCATCGCCATTGAGCCGCAGCGCCCTTCGTCGCCATCGAGCGCGTTCGAGCCGATGGATGTTTACTTTCGAGCGATGCGGGCGCTCGCATCGAGCAACGATGACGTCGCGGTGCGGTTTTATAGGGACCACGAAGGCTCGGGGGATTGGGGCGCGCTCCTCGTGAGGCGCGATGTGCCGTTGTTGATCGAGGCGCGTGGAGCGTTGGTGTCGACCGTCCAGGAGCTCGGTCGAGCGAGCCGGGTCATCGAGCAGATCGTGCGCTCGCCGGCGCTCATCGCCGCTGGGGTCGAGCCGCTCATTACACTCATCGAGACATCTACGGATTCGTTTCTATGCCTCGCGACCTTGGATCACATCGCGTTGGTCGGAGGACTCTCCAGCGAAGAGCGCGCACGGACGCTGGCGCAGGCGATCACGCTCACTTCTTAGGTGGGACGAGCACGTGTGACCAATTCCATTCTCAAACTCGATGGCTACGGGGTCGCCTTCGCCGAAAAGGTGGTGCTCGTGGACGTCACCCTCGACGTCCCGGCGAGGGGCGTCGTGGCCATCATTGGACCGGGTGGCTCCGGCAAATCCACGTTGCTCCGCACGATCTCCGGCGCGAACGACGCCAATCCATCGTTGCGGCTGGGGGGACGAGCCATCTTTGACGGCGCGCCCCTCGGCGCGGGGGAGCGCCCAGCGCTCGTGGCACAGAAAGCGTCGCTCCTCATCGGGACGGTCTTCGACAACATGGTATGGGCCCTCCAGCATCGCTCGGACTTTACGCTCGTCGAGCAGGAGCGTTGGGTGAGGGACATGTTGGACGCCGCGGGGCTCCCGGAGCTCGCGACGGCGCTCCCGCGCAAGATCCTCGATTTGCCGGTCGTCCTCCAGCGCAGGCTGGCGATCGCGCGCACCGCCGCGAGGGGCCCAAAGCTCCTCTGCGTCGACGAGCCGACCGCGGATCTTCCAGAGGACGAAGCCCAAGCGGTGGTGGAGCAGCTCCGTCGAGAGGCCGATCGAAGGGCCATTTTATTCGTCACCCACAACCTCTCTCACGCGCGCAGAGGGGGAGACATCGTAGCGCTCCTCGCCGGGGGGCGCGTCCACGAGAGCGCTCCTGCCGAGGAGTTCTTCACCGCGCCGCTCACCCGCGCCGCGCAACAAATGATCCGCACGGGGAGCTGTTACGAGCCCAGCCCAGGAGCTCGCCCTCAAGACCTCGAAGAGGGGGTGACGCCGCCGCCGCCGCTCAAAGCATGGGCCCTCGCGCCCGCCGCCGCCGCGATCGGCCCTAGGGGGTTTCGATGGATCAAGATGGGCAAGCTCGGCGGCGCGCCGAGACCGGGGATCATCGAAGACGAGGAGCATGACTTGAGCGCGCTGCGCGCGATCGGCGCCACGGTGCTCGTCACGCTGGAGATCGATCGATTCCCGGCGTCGAAGCTGGAGCCCTTCGGGATTCGCTCCCTCCATTTCCCCATCGAGGACATGCGCGCTCCAGATGTCCAAGCCGCACAGCGCATGTGCGACGAGCTGGCGCGACTCGTGGCCGCCGGGGAGGTGGTCGTCATTCACTGTCGCGCCGGGATGGGCCGGACGGGCACCATCGCCACGGCGTATTTGATTCATGAGGGCGCGAGCGCGACAGAAGCGCTCGATGAGGCGCGGCGGATCGAGCCGAGATGGGTTCAATCCGACGAGCAGCTCGCCTTCCTCGAACGATTCGCGGCGGCCTCACCCTCAAACGGGTGAGGCGAGATAACGAATTAAATTCGTGACGTACCGTTACTGACCCACGTTTGAGGGTGGGCTCTATCCGCGCTGCCCTCGTCATCATCCAAAGGAGCATCACCATGTCGAAGCTCGATAACGCGCTCGCCAATGTACAAACGCAGGTCCCCGAGTGTATCGCCTCCGGTTACGTAGACATGTCTACGGGTATGCTGCTGGGGGTCAAGACCGTCGACTCCCACCCGCGCGAAGTGCTCGATTTGGTCGCCGCGGCGACCGCGGATCTGTTCCAAGGATCCAACGTGACCGCCATCGAGAACATGTTCAAGCGGGCCAGGGGCGTAAAGGACGCGGCGCACTACTTCGAGGAGATCATCGTGTTCAGCACGAACCTCCTCCACGTCTTCATTCGGTCCAAGAAGTTCCCGGATCACGCGGTCGTGTTCGTGTGTCGCAAGTCCGCGAACGTGGGGATGGTCATCGCCAAGACCCGCATCGCCATGCCCCTGATCGAGGCGGCCGTCTGATCACTCCGCTCGCTCTTTGACGTCGGTGCTCAAGAACACCTCGTGGACCTCCAGCTTGGAGGGGCCCGCGAACATCTCTTTAGGGGGCCTGTTCGCGTGCGCCTCTGCGAACGCAGGGCTCCGCGTCCACGCCTCGAAGTCGTCCATCGAGCGCCACCACGTCTTGACCTCGTAATAACCCTGGGAGTCCGGGTCGGGCACGAATTTGCCCGAGGCGTGGTCCATCTTCATGGGCTTTGGCCGGTGGACCTCGTTGCGGATGAAGCCCGGGGCCCTGTCGACCAAGTGCGCGCGCTTCTTGAAGCGGTCTTCGAAGTCGATCTCGTGCCCGACGGCGACGGGGATGCGGTTCGTGGTGACGATCATGGGATGGGCCTTATAAGGCATCGAGCGTGCGCGGGCCATCGAAAAGAGCTTTGGTTTTGGGCCGAGCTGAGCGCGGCACGGCGCGATCAAGGCCCGAGCATCGCGACGAGCGCGCCTGGCAAACGCCTGCCCCACGACGTCTCGTCGTGCTCGCCCATCGGATCTTCCTCCCAAAAGAGGTCCACGCCGTTCGTGTATCCGTAAGTGCTTTGGAGCAAGCTCACCATCTCTTTGCCGCGCACCGTGGCCGCCTCCTCGATGACCTCGTTGTGAAAGCCGCCCGTGCGCACGAGGCCCCAGTCGATCCAAAATCGGGGCCTCGGCGAGCCGCCGAGCGTGGCGGCGACGGGCGCGACGAGCGCGGAGGTCGCGAGCGGCCCTCCGGGGTAGTTGCCCCCAAACACGGCATCGAGCCCGAACCAAAAGGATGAGGACATGCACACGGCGCCGCCGAAGGTGTCGGGGCGCCTCGTCGCCACGTAAAACGACGCGAGCCCCCCGCGCGAAGATCCGGCGATGAACGTGCTCTCTCGACCGGGCTTGGTGCGATAAGCACCATCGATAAAGGGCTTCACGTGGTCGGCGACGTAGGCCGTGTATTCGCCCGCGCCGCAGCACGGAGCGCCGGGCTCGCCGGGGGTGTGGCTGTACTCGTAGTCGCGGTCGTTGGGCTCAATGGCGACCACGATCACCCGAGGGATCGAGCCCTCCGCGTAGAGCCCCGCGAGCGCGCCCGGGACGTCCCATGTTTTGTTGCCGGGGCCCCCCGGCCAAAAGGCCGTGGACCCGTCATTCATGTAAATGACCGGGTACCCGGCGTCACAAGGCCCATATCCCGCCGGCACGAGGACGTGGACCTTGTGCGGCGCGCTGCCTCCCACGTCGAGCGCGTCAAACGTGTGAACGTATCCGGCGCTGAAGCCGTCGTCGTGAGACCAAGCCTCCTGCCCACCGATCGTGAACGGATAAGGAGACGCTGCCGGCCCACCGAGGAGCGTTTGATCACACCCGCCCGCGCCGCCTGTGCCGCCGGAGCTGCTCGCGCTGCTCGCGCCGCCTGTGCCGCCGGAGCCGCCCGCG
>CAYTJL010000094.1:0-6001 GCA_964437785.1 uncultured Polyangiaceae bacterium | reverse complement strand
GCCGCCGGAGCTGCTCGCGCTGCTCGCGCCGCCTGTGCCGCCGGAGCCGCCCGCGCCGCTGGACGTGCTCGACGTGGCGTCATGGCCGAGCGGGGCCTCTCCGCAGCCGAACAGGGCCATCAACGAGGCCGCGAGCCAACCGCGGGGGCGCCTCATGGGTGCTTCGCCTCAAGGCACGAGGATGCGGCTCGACCGGGGCGGCAAATCCACGCTCGACCCGCTCTTGCTCTCGCCGGTGAGCTCGTCGGTGAGCGTGCCGCTCGTCACGTTGACGGTCTTGCTCTGATCCGAGCGGTTGACCGCGATGAAGACCGTGTCCCCACCGCCGGACATCTTGTAGACCATCGTGTCGTTGTCGGCGCTCAGCGATTGACGAGAGCCCTTGCGGAGCGCCTCGTGCGCGGCGCGGATGGCGCCGAGCTTCTTGACGTGGTTGAGGAGCTTGGTCTGCCCCGCCGCGTACCCCGACCACGCCATCATACGACGGTTGTCCGGGTCGCCGCCGCCGGCCATGCCCACCTCATCACCATAATAGACGAGCGGGATCCCCTTGGTCGTGTAAAGGACGGTGAAGGCGTTGGCGAGCCTTTCGAACGCGTTGTTGCCGGAGGGCAGGTTGGGCAGGTTCTGCCACGACCGGTCTTTGCCGTTGTCCCACTCCGAGCTCCAGAGCGGTTGATCCTCGGCGTAGTGGATGGGCCTCGGCACGTCGTGGTTGCCGACGAAGGTGCTCATGACGCCCGCGCCGTAATACCCCTCGTTGTTCTTGAGGAAGTTGTCGAGGGCGCTCATCGGCGTGTCGCCGGCGCGCATCAGCACGGCGCGCGTCAAGACGGCGCGGAGCGGGAAATCGAACTGCCCGTCGAGCATCCCGGGGTTGACGTAATACTTGATGAGCCCTTGATCGCCGGTGAACGTCTCGCCCACCATGTAAAAGTGCTCGTTCGTGACGCTCTCGATCTCGCTCGTGACGCGTGACCTGAGGTCGAGGAGCCACGAGTCCTCGATGTGCTTCACCGCGTCGAGCCTAAAGCCGTCGATCCCGGTGTCTTTAATCCACTGGAGGGCGTTATTCACCGAGTAATCGCGCGCCGCCGCGTTGGTGAAGTTGAAGTCCGGCAGGTAGCTCGTAAACCAACATCGTTTGCCCTGTGCGCCCTCCCACGAGCAGCCGCCGCCGCAGGTGCAGTTGTTGACCTGACCGTCGCTGAGCGGCCAGAACCAGTCGGGGTGCTGGGCGTACACGGGAGAGCTGATGTGGACGTGGTTCATCGCGTAGTCGAGCACCACCTTGAGGCCCTTTTGGTGCGCGGCGTCGACGAGCGCCTTGAATTCGGCCTTGGTGCCGAAGTGCTCCTCGGCCGCGGTGAGGTCCTTGGGCCAATACCCGTGGTAGGCGCTGTAGAGGTGGTTGTCCGAGCCCATCCCGCCTTGCTCGGTGTTGTCGACAGGCACGGTGAGCCAAAGCGTGTTGATGCCGAGATCGTTGAAATACCCGGCCTCGACCTTGTCTTTGACGCCCTTCCAGTCGCCGCCCATGTACGAGGCGGGGGCCGAGACGCCGTTGATGGGAGCGCCGTTGTTGCTCGGGTCGCCGTCGACGAAGCGGTCGACGAAGACGAAATACATCACCGCGTCGCGCCAGTCGAACGTGCCGATGACGGCCGGCTCACACGTCCACTCCGCGCACGTCTCGCCCGCGAGCAGCGAGTTGAAGCCGCCTTGGCCGTCGGACACTTGGCTCGCGTTGTTGGGGTCGGTCACCCAGTTGGACCCGTTGATGACGAACTTGTATTGAACGTCGGTGTCCCACGGGATCTTGACGGTCACCGTCCACGAGGAGCCTTGTTTGACCATCGGCGCTCCCGACGCCCAGCCGCCGGGCTTGTAATCGCCGCGCAGCTCGACCGACGCCTCGGCGCCGGCAGGATAGGTGAACGTGTGCTCACAACGCTTCTCGGCGTCGGCGCACTGGGGCGGGCCCGGATCACCGCCCGTGCCGCTGCCCCCTTGTCCGCTCGCGCCGCTCGCCCCTTGACCGCAGTTGCCCGAGCTGCCCGGGTTGCCCGCGCCGCTCGCGCCCTGACCGCTGGCGCCCATGGCGCCTTGTCCACTGGCGCCCATGGCGCCTTGTCCGCTCGCGCCTTGTCCCGTGCCGGGGCCGCACGCGCCTGAGCCGGGGGGCAGCGGCGGATCGACCCCAATACCGTCTTTGTTGTTGTCTTGGAGGACGATCTCGCCGCACGCAGCGCCGAAGAGCGAGAGGGCCGAGAGGAGGGCGACGAAGCGGGGGTTTCTCATGATGATTTATCCAACCAGGCCAGCGAGCGTGCCTTGACCGTTGCCGAAACCTTGGATGTTGTGCCCCATCGCCTGCGCGATAGAGGCGAAGAGCTTACCATGCCGCTCGTCGTTATATTGCAACAATCGGCCGGATTTGACGGACCCTCCGCCCCGCCCAGCCAGGATGAAGGGCATGTTGTGGTGCGTGTGGACGCTCCCGTCCGAGACCTCGCTGCACGCGAGCACGAGGGAGTTGTCGAGCATGGTGCCGCTCCCGCCGGGCTCGGGCCGCGCCGCGAGCGCGCCGATGAGGTACGCAAACTGGCTCATCCACCACCGTACTTGTGCGATGAAGCCGGTGGTCCAAGCGGGGTTACCGGCGTAGTGCGAGGCTTGGTGGCTGAGGAGGTTCGAGCCGTAGGTCTCGGCGCCCGCGAACGCGCTCATGTTGAGATCGCTCGTGTGGAAGGCCGATTGGATCGTGCCCACGTTGGTCTTGCCGCACGCCATGGCGGTGACCATGAGGTCCATTTGCGCGCGGAGCACGTCGGGGAACGAAGCGTCTTCGTAGATCTTGGCCGAATCGACGGTCGGGGCAGAGGGGTTGTCGCACGAGGGGGTGCTCGGCGGCGGGAGGTCTTTGATGCGCTTCTCGACCTCGCGGAGGGCCTCCATGTGGAGCGAGAGCTTGCTCGCCTCCACGGCGCCGAGCCTCTTTTGGAGCGCGTCCATGTCGCCGATGGCCGCGTCGATGACGCTCGCTTTGGTGGTGTCCACGGGGGCGGGCGAGCCGCTCGACGAGCCCATGCCCGTGCCGCTCCCGAACAGCGATTGAAACGCGATCTTGGGGTCGTCGATGGGCGCGACGCTCGCCCCGTCGCCGCTCGGGTACGAGATGCATTTGTCGCCTGTGCCGTATTTGGCCGCCCCCGCGCCCAGATAGAGCAGGTGGAAGGGCGCGCTCGAACCGATGGTGGAGGCGAGGTGTTGATCGATGGACTGGCCATATCCGCCGTCGCTCGCGGTGAGGAGCTTCTTGGCGCCGCCCGGGTGGCTGCCCTCGTCGGTGGGGCCCATGCCCAAGCCGTTCAGGAACACGCAATCGTTCTTGTACGGCGCGAGCGGCTCCATCTGGTACGAGAGCGAGAAGTTGAGCTCCGATCCCGACGCGTGGAACTGGCCTCCTCCTCCGCCCTCGCCGGCCATGACGCCGTTCGGGAAGTAGAAGAAGATCACACGTTTTGCCACGCCGCCCGCGCGCGCCAAAGGCGCGTTGAGCACGTCGTAGAACGGGAGCGCGATGGCCGCGGCGCCCAGCACCCTCAAGAAATCACGACGGGATCGAGAGGCCATGGGGCTCACCTCCTCCTCAGAAAGCCGGGGGTCTTGGTCACCGCGAGGAAGGCGGCTTTGACGCTGCCGCCTTGATCGCGCATCGCGCTCTGGATGGTCGTGAGCGAGGCCACGTCCTCGGGGGATTCGAGGGCTCCCGACGCGAACCTCTGGATCTGCGTCGCGAAGCAGTCCTCGGCGCGCTTGCTGTTCGCGAGGAGCCCCGCGAGCGCGGGGAGCCCGTCGAACGGCGCGTGCACGCCTTTGCCCATCTCCTCGACGTCGAGCATGTCGCCGCTCGCGTCGATGGGTTTGCCGCCGTCGGTGGCTCTCATTCGGCCGATGCCGTCGAAGCGCTCGAAGCCAAAGCCGACGGGATCGATGTATTGATGGCAGTTGTGACAAGCGGGGTTCGCGGTGTGCTGATTGAGCCGGTCACGGGTGCTCGCGTTCGGGTCCACGGGCGGCAGGGGAGGCACCTTGGCGGGCGGCGGGGGCAGCTCTTGGCAGAGCAGGCGCCTGCGCAGGAAGGCGCCGCGCGCCACGGGCGAGCTCTCATCGGGCTTGGCGTAGAGCGCGAGCACGCTGCCTTGGGCGAGGAGCCCTGCTTGTCTGTCCGCCGGCACCTCGACCTTTTGGAGCGCGTCGCCGCTCACGCCCGAGATGCCATAGAGCGACGCGAGCCCGGCGTTGACGAACGTGGTCTTGGAGAGCAGGAGGTCCTCGTAACGGCCGCTCCCGTCGAAGACGATGTCGCTCACGAAGCGGCGCGTCTCGTCGAGCATCGCGCGGCGGGCGGCGGCGTCGAAGCCCGGATAAACGTCGCTCGATTTGTCGGCCACGCCGAGCCCCTCCACGCCGAGCCACGCGAGCGCGAACGCCTCGACGTTGGCGCGGGCGCGCGGGTCGTCGAAGAGGCGTTTGGCCTCTGCGTCGATGCCGGCTTGGGTCGCGAGCGCGCCGCTCGCCGCCGCGTCGAACAGGGCTTGATCCGGCATCGTCCCCCAGAACAGATACGAGAGCTCCGACGCCACCTCATACGGTGTGAGGGTGTTTCCGCCCGCGGGCGAGGGCTCGCCGATCTCGAACTTGTAGAGGAAGTTGGGCGACGACAGCATCGCTTGGAAGCCCACGCGGAGGCCCGTGTCGAAGTCCTTTTGGGCGAGCACGAGCGCCGTGTACCGCTGCGCCTCAACCGCGGTGAGCGGCCTGCGGAACGCGCGTTTGCCAAACCCCTCGGCGAAGTCTTTGGCGCACGAGGCCGGGTCCGAGGGCGGATAACAGGCGAGGTGGGTCTTGATGGTTTGGAAGAAGAGCGTGGACAATTCCTCGGCCGCGACCATGTATTGATCCACGTGGTTCGCGGTCACGAGGCCGGCGCTCGCGTTGTTGTCGAAGGGGTAGCTCGAAGGGCGCGTCTCGATGGGGAAGCTCTTGGACGGGTTCCACGACGAAGGCGCGGTGGGGCCGCCGCTCGGGCACGTGCCGACGTCGAGCACCGAGTTCTTGCCGCCGAAGCCGTCGTCCACCGTGGTGGGGTTTTGGGGGTCGGCGAGCCAGGTGTTGTCGGCGACGAACTTGTAGGTGTAGTTGCCGGTCGAGAAGGTGTGTTTGAGATAATAAAGGCCCTTCGACGGGGCGTGCGTCATCTTGTAGCCGGCGTCGCCCGCGCTCCAGCTGTTGAACGAGCCTGCGACGAAGACGCTGCTATACGTTTGGGTTGTGCTGAAGACGAACGTGTGAAGACCGCAGGGGTCTTGGACGCAGACGCCGCCGGTGCACGATTCGTGGGCGACGTCGCAGTCCGCGTCGGACTGGCACGCTCCGCCGGGCGTCACGCTGGTCGGGCCGGCCGAGGGGAACAAGAGATCACGAACGGTGCTATTGTATTCGCGGCGGCTCAAGAGGCGGAGGCGCTGCGGGGGGAGCGTGCTCGACGAGGGGTCGCTCCACGAGAGGATGTAGGCGGCGATGTCCTCGGGACAGGCGTCGTCGCAGAGCGAAGGGTCGCTCGGGGGCATGCGGCTGTCGATGACGTCGACGAGCGACTCTGCGCCTTTGGTCCACGGGTTGAGCTTGGGCCCGAGCCCGCCTTGGCCGAGCGTTCCATGGCACGACGCGCAGAGGCTCTCATAAAGCGCCTTGCCCGCGACCGGGTCGCCGGCGTCCGCCGGGTCCGTGCCTTTGGCGCACCCTGTCCCCATCATGAGGGCCAACGAGGCGAAGAGGACCGCGGGCGGGAGGCTCTTGTCGCGCATCGCTGGGAATCTCAGCAAGGCGCGGTCCATGCTGGGATCGGCTTAGAACGAAGGAGCTTGGGAGAGCGCGACAGTCGCGGGGCGCAGCGCGTGGGGCGGGTGCGACAGGCAGGGGGCAGTCAGCGGGC
>CAYTJL010000093.1:0-32556 GCA_964437785.1 uncultured Polyangiaceae bacterium | reverse complement strand
TCAATCCGTGATGGTCGCGCAGCCGAGCACGATGTCGAGCTCCCCGCCGAGCACGTCGGTGAGGCCGTCGCACGTAAAAGGACAGAGCAAGATCGCCGTCGGGCTCGCGTCGTCATCATAATACCAGCCATCCCCGCTCGCCGGGCACGCAGCGGCATTGGCCACCTTGGGGATGGTCTTGGGAGACCCGCCCGGAGGCGTATAGGTGACGTTCACGAAGTTCTTATCGAGGATCATCCCCACCGGCGGTGAAGGGATCATATAGGTACACGCGAGCGCCGCGCCGCGGATCGTGTTGAGCGCCGCGACGAGGCTCGTGGTCGCGTTGGGATCGAAGTCCACGTGAAAGGCCGCGCCCGTGCCGCCCGCGAGCGCCAGCGCGTCGAGCTCGGCGAGCGCAGGCCCCACGCCGAGGACAAAGGTCTTGATGCTCGGCGTCCCCAAATAACCTGCCGCAGCCGCCATCCCCAAGTGGCCTTGATCGGTGTCACACTCGCTCGGGAGCCCGTCCGTCGCCAAGATGACCGCGGTGATGTGGTCCGGGTGTGCCACAGCCCAGCTCGACGCGTATTGGATGGCGCCTTCGAGCGCGGGCAACGTCGGTGTGTTGGTGCCGGGAGCGTGCATGGACAACGAGCCGAGGAGCAGAGGCCCGTTCTGCGGCAAAGGCGCGATGGGGACCTCGGCCCACGCATATTCGCTCGCGTCGCAAGCGTCGATGTCGGGGTTGAACGGAGCGTGACAGACGCCGCCCGGACCACACGTGGTGCAGCCGCTCATGGCCGCGCAGTCCCCATCGGTGCTGCACCCGAGCGCGGGACAGCCGAGCACCGCCGGGTCCGGGAGACCAAAGTATTGAAGGCCCATCCCGATGCCAACCACGTTGGGCTGCCCCACGAACGTGGTGATCGCGCTCTTGATGGACGCCCACCGAGAGAGGTTGTTGCCCGCGTCCTGCAACATCGACCCCGATTGATCGAGCATCACGAACAGATCGAGCGGCACAGGCTCAGCCACGCTCGCGATCCCGACACACCCGCCGCCGCTCGCGCCCTGCCCGCCCGACCCCGACGACGACGCGAACGATCCGCCGACCCCCTCGGTGCTCGACGCGCTCGATCCGCTCGATGCACCGCCTGCGCCGGAGGACGCGCCCGTGGGAGACGACGGAGAGGCCGAACAGGCGGCGAGCCACGCAACGAGAGCGACGGCGATGCGCGAACGACCCATGGAGGTCTCCTCGGTTGACCGAAGCCCGACGCTACCACATCCTTGTTCGCATGGGCATGTATGCCGGCCATTTCGACTTCGCGCACAAGCTCCTTTGGACGGTCCCCGCCCTCCTCTCGCCCGCGGAGTGCGCCGCGCTCGCCGCCGGAGATCGGGAGTGGCTGCCCGCTACGGTCAACCGCTTGGAGGGGCGCGCCGTCGAGCCCTCGCTGCGGAGCAGCACCACGGCCGTCCTCCGCGACGAGGCGCTCGCCGAGGACCTTTATCAACGCGTAAAGCCCCATGTCCCCGATCAGATGTCGACCGAGATCGGCGCGCGCGGACGCGTGCGGTTGACCGTCACCGGCGTCCACCTGCCGCTCCGTATCTATCGTTACGAGCCCGGACAGCACTTCGGCTTGCACCAAGATCAATCGTATTTCCGGGGCGACGGCGCGCAGAGCCTCCTCACCTTCATGGTCTATTTGAACGACGACTTCGAAGGAGGAGAGACCGAGTTCCCAGAGCAGGATCAAACCATCGTTCCCGCCACGGGGACCGCGCTCCTGTTCCAACACCGGCTACTCCACGCGGGGACGCGGGTGAAAAAGGGCGTCAAGCTCGTGCTCCGCTCGGACGTGCTCTACCAGGAGCAGAGCGCTCACGATCCCGGCGCAAATACACCGTCCACCGGCGGATAAACCAGGGCGTCCGGCGCCTCTCCCAAGCTCACCACACGATAAAGATCGTCCGCCATCACCTCAATCAAATCCCGGAGCTCCACCTCCTCCACCCACGGCGCCGGAAACACCGCGGAGCCCGCCATCGCGCCGATCAGGTTGCCCGCGATGGCGCCTGTGCTGTCGCTGTCGCCCTTGTGCGCGACCGACCGCCAAAGCGCTTTGGCCGTGGCGGCGGGGCGGTCGCCCGCGGGCACGCCGTCGAGGCTCAAGGCACATGCCACCGCGATGGCCAACGCCTCCTCCCCGACCCACCCCTCCCCGAGCAGCTCCACCTCATCGACCCACGGGAGCCCCGCGAACGCAGCCTGCCGCGCCGCCTTCATGGCCTCTCGCATCTCGTCGTGATCCTTCTCGCGCGCCAAGAGCACGTCCGCACGGTCCATCGCATCACGAAGCGGCGCGCCGCGCGCCACGTCGAAGATCAACGACGCCAAATAACCCCCTGACAAATACCCGCTCGGGTGACCATGGGTGAGCGCCCCGGCGTCGCGCGCCCAGGCAAAAGCCTCCTCGCGGCTCGCCGCCGCGAGCCCAAACGGCGCCGACCGCATCACCACGCCACACCCCTTGCTGCCGTTCGGAGGGTCGTTGACCGACGCCCGCGCGCCCACCATGAACGACCGCGCGAGCGCGCTCATGCACGTGTTGCCCGGCGCGCGCCGCGCATACAAGCGCTCATCGGCGAGGAGCCGCCCTTGCCCCTTGGGAGGCTTGGGCCGAGCCTTGTTGGGGAGCGACTGCGTTCCATACCAACGTTGATAGGCGCCCAGCGCAAATGGCACGACGTCCCGCGTGCGCGCGCCCGCGGCGCGCACCAAAGCCTCGATCGTAAAGAGCGTCATCTGCGTGTCGTCCGACACGGGCGCGGAGCCACTCCCCTTGGCGCGCGGGATGGAACGCGGCGGCGCCGCGCCGAATTCCTCGATGATGGCCCGCGCCTCGCTGATGAACTCCACCGGATACCCGAGCGCGTCGCCGATGGCGCCGCCCAAGAGACAACCATAGATGCGATCCCGATCGATCATAACGATGCTCCCCTCGCGCGCGCCTCACGCCGTCAAGGCTTGCACCCCGTGGGGCACGCCTCGGCCTCGAGCTTGCGGAGCGCGTCCATAACCCTCTTGGCCTTCGGGTCTTTGTCCCACTTCGCGTCGGGCAGCTCGACCGAACAGGCCACGTCTGTAAACCGCGCTTCGACGATGATGTACCCCGGCGCGCTCTCCCGCTTCTTGGGCGCGAGCCCGCAGAAGCTCTCTTTGCGCAGGATCTCGTGAACCCCTTCGACCTTCGCCGCGGGCACCTTGCCAAACCCCACACGCCGCGGGCTCGCCCCCACCGATTGCTCGTAACGGACCTTCCCCTCGCCGTCGACGAACATCTTGGTCCCCACCGCAGGTGACCTGACCTCGATGAGGATGGGACCAAGCTCCGTCGCCGAGGGGACCGCCGCGCTCGCCGAAGCCGGCGGAGGCGCGGCGCTCGCCGACACCCCAGGTGGCGCGGCGCTCGCCGACACCAGAGGAGGCGCCGCGCTCACCGGCGCTGACGCGGGCGCCGACGCGCTCGACGCGGACTTTGCGTCGGACGTCGATCCGCCGTCGCCCGCGCACGCGCAGAGAGAGACCAAAGCCGCCGCGAAGAGCGCGCGACCGAGATGGGTTTGGAGGGGTGATTGATCAGCCACCAAGGTAATTGACCCCCTTCGTCTTCATGTCGACCTTCTCGTCCGTCAAGGTGCCCCCCGTGACGTGGATGCGCGGCCACAAATACGAGTGGTGCGCTTCGAGCCCGCTCGCCTTGAGCTCCGCCGAGGTCCCCGCTTTAAAGGTGATCTTCGTCCGCTTGACCGGCGTCGGATACTCCACCACGGTGACCTTGCTGTCTTTGAGATCGACCTTGGCCGTGGGCTCGGCCTCGGTGATGGTCGGGAACACCTTGCTGCGCTTCGCCTGCTTGAACGTGTCGCGGATGTGGATCCACTCGATCTTCACCTTGGCGACGGTCGCGCCCGGGATCTCGATCTCGACGCGATATTCATCCAACTTCCACAACATCGCGTTCCACTCGTCGAGCACCGCGGGCGTGATCGTCCACTCGCTCGATCCGCTCTTGTGAAAGACGTCGATGGTGTACGGGAGCGGCGGATCATCCACCTTGACCTGCTTCGACGCCTTGGACGCCGAGCCGAGGTAATCCGAGATGGCCGTGCCCGTCAGCGCGGGTTTGGTCGTCCACCCGATGAGCGTGTCGGTCATCGCGTCTTTGTGGACGATCGCCGCCCAGTTCTGACCCACGTTGGCGCCCTTCCACGCCTCGTAGAACGTCTCCTTCTTCTTGAGCCTCGAAAAGAAGCTGTCCGCGATGCCGATGGATGCGTTCGCGTCGGGTGACGCCTCTTCGTAGCCCAAGATGCCCCTCACCTGCGGGTTGCTCCGCGCCATCACGCGCGCCCACATGGCCCATGTGTTGACGTTGGCCGTCGAGCACTGCGCGAGCACGATCCACTCGGGCCCCGCGAAGCTCTTGCTCTTCATGTCGAGCTTGCCGATCGCGAAGTACGCGAAGGTCGGCACGTATTCGGCCGTCGGATCGTCGGTCGCGCCCGAAGGGGGCTTGGGCAGCGCCGCGGCGTACGCCGGGTTCATGTTGCCGCGCGAGAAGCCGCCGAGCCAGCCGTGCGAGCTGACGTAAAGGAGGCTCGCCCGGAACAAGGTGCCTTTGGCGCTGCCCGACTCCCCGCTCACGATCTGCTTGGTCGACCCGTTCACCTCGACGACGGGATCGATCATGAACTGACTCATGAACTTGGCGCTCTCCTCGGCCGCCGCGTGCCTGCCGAAGAGCGTCTCGCGATCGGTCCCGGCGAGCTCGGGGATCTTGACGCCCGAGGCGCCCCCGTAGTTTTGCCACATGTCGTCTTGGCCGATGCTCCCGAGGCCCGCAGGGCAGATGACGGCCATGCCCTTCGCGTCTTTGGAGGCGCTCGCGTTGAGCTTGTAAATGGGCAAAAACGCGTGCTTCGGGTCCACGAGACGGGCCGTGTCCTTGGGGTCCGGGTCCAAGAGATCGAGGAGGTTGCGCCAGTTGGTGACGCCCGCCTTCGCGTCGAGATCCTTGCCGAACGCCACGCTGTCGACCTCGGACGTGCCGTCGAACATGGCATAATAAAAGAACGTCGGCGCGGCCTTGGTGACCCCTTTATTCTTGTCGTCCTCTTTGTCACCCATCGCAGATCCCTCTCAGCTCGCGTCCGCGCGGAGCACCTCTCCGAGCGAGTCGTCGCCGCCCTGGATGATGTCGTTGATGGCAGCCTTGGTGTCGCCGTCGAGCTCGCCCGTGCGTTCGAGCCCTTTGGCCGCTTGAAACCGCAAGATCGCGCCCGCGTCGCTGTCGTCGTCGTGCGTGAAGCCGAAGTTGCGGAGGTGGCAGAGCATGGCCTCGTTCGAGTCCGACGCCGCGTCCGTCACGAAGACACGGAGGTGAATCGGCTGCTCGGTGGTGGGCGACGTGTAGTCGATTTGAATCTTCTGCTTGCCTTTGGGCACCGCGTTGATAATCCACCCTTTCGCGTCGGTCTTGCCGCACACCACCGCGTGCGAGGGCAAGATGAGGCGATACGGGAGATCGCCGCAGGGCTTGTAGATCTCGTCGTGGATCTGCACCTTGAACGGCATCAGCTCGGCGCCGGGCCCGCACGGGCAGCGCTCGGAGATGCCGCGATAGACCTTGCACCGGAAGTGAGGCCGCGTGTCGTCGGGCTCGGGCGGATCGTCCTTGCCGCGGAGGTTGCCCTTGCAAGGGCCGGTGTCGCCCATCGCGCACGGCAGCCCGCTCGGCTCGGTCGAGGGGCTGAAGAGCACCACCACCACGCGCCGGCTCGCGTCGTCCGCGACGCCCTCGGTGAAGGGGTTGTACTCGCCGCAGCCCATGAATTTGCCGCCGCCCACGTCGATGAAGCGGTCTTTGGAGAGCGGTTTGGGGATGGAGCGCTTGAAGTACTCGAGGAACAGCTCCTTGCGCGTCGCGGGCCCGGCGTCGCCGTCTTGGTCGAGCCCTTTGCGCTCTTGGAACCGCTCGATGGCCTCTTTGGTCTTTTGGCCCTTGATGCCGTCCTCGGCGAGCCGAGGAGACTTGTCCTCGGGCGGCTGCACCGCGTTGAGCATCACCTGCACCGCGTACGTGCCCCAATGCTCCTTTTGATACCGATCCTCCCACGGATCGGGGTCGTGCGTGAAGGCCGAAAAGACCATGCGCGCGCGCTCTTCGCTGAGCTTTTTGTTGTACGTCTCGTCGCCCACCGTGTCGGTGTGGCCGAAGATGACGGCCTTCTTGCCGCTCTTCTGCCGGACCGTCTCGGCGATGGACGCGAGCGAGTCCATCCCCGCGGGCTTGATGAAGGTGCGATCGAAGTCGAAGTGCGGGCCCGACAGCTCGCTGCACTCGACCTTGGGGCCGAGCGTGAAGCGGTGAGTCTTGCCGGTTGCGACCGCGACGAGGTCTTCGGGCTTTACGTCGTCTGCCATGGCCGTTTATCCCGCGCTCCCGGAGAGCCACCAGTCCTCGCGAAGCAGGTTTGGAAAGGTGACCTTGCACTGGCCCGGATCGATGCCGGTGATCTCGGCCCTGCCGTTCTGATCGAGCATGCCCTCGCGCACGGAGTAATCAGGCAGCTCGATACGATATTTCTCGTACGCGACCGGCTGCGGTGGATTGGCGTCATCGCAGAGCTCGATGATGACGAACGTCTTCTCTTCTTTGTCGTCGGAGGGCTCGGGCTCGGGCGGCTCGGGCGTGGGGGCGACGGGCGCGCCCGAGAGCGCGACGCGGGGCCGGTACGCGCGCAGCTCGCCGCGCGCAAAGGCATCACGAATTCGGCTCTCCACCCACGGATCGAAGGCGCGCGGCCCGACCACGAACGGGAGCCCCACGGCGGCCGCGAGATCAGCCTGCGCGACGCGCCCCGTGAGCCCAAAGAGCCATCGGTGGAGCAAGAAGATCGCGCGCTCGGCGGCGATGGGCTCGGCGCCGGGGGGCACCTCGTCGTCTGCCGCACGCAGGATCCAAACCTCGTCGGGATAATCGCCGATCGTGAGCCGCACAGGACCCTTTTACACGGGCTCACGCCGCGACGGAAGGGTCACGCTTTGAGATGCGCATGCAGGAACGCGAGCGTCAGCGCCCACGCCTGCTCCGCCGCCCGGGCGTCGTAGTCGGCGCGCGCGTCGCAGAAGAAGCCGTGATTGCTGCTGCCCCACTCGGCGTCCACGAACACCTTGCCATTCTTGCGCACGAGATCGATCACCTCGCGGCGGCGTTCGAGCGAGATGTACGCGTCGGCGCCGGCCCACACGAAGAGCATGGGGCCGTGCAGATCGGCGGCGAGCTTGTCCTGCATCGGCTGGGGCGGCGTGCCGTAATACGAGACCGCGGCGCGGAGCGGGACCACCGCGTTGCACGCGAAGGCCATCCCGCCTCCCATGCAATACCCGATCGCGCCGATGCGCGATCCATCGACGTTGGGGTGTTTGCCGATCGCCGCCGCCGTGGCGATGAAATCGGCGACGAGGCCCTCGGGCACGAGCTTGGTCGTCATCGCGATGCTGGCCGGGATGTCGTCATACGTGCCTTGGTAGTTGGGGGCGAAGCGGTGAAAGAGGTCGGGCGCCACGGCGACGTAGCCCTCCGCCGCAAAGCGCCTTGCGATGTCACGGATATGCGCGTTGACACCGAAGATCTCTTGAAAGACGATGAGCGCAGGGCGCTTGTCGGCGCCGCTCGGCCGCGCGACGAAGGCATCCATGGTGGTCCCGTCGCCGACGGGGATCGTGATTGTCTCGGTCTCGATCGTGTGCATGCGCGGCGTCATGGTGGATCTCCACGCCGGGCACAACCCTCTTGGCCCCCACCGTGGACCAAGCGGCCGCACCCGTCGTAGAGTGCGCGGCCATGAGCATCCCGCTGTTCGAGAGCACCGCGACGCTTGCGCAGCTTTTGGAGGAGAACGTCTTCACCATCGGGCGCCTGCGCGCGAGCCCCTTCGTCGCGCATCTCGCGGCGGAATTCGAGACGTTTCAGCGATCCGTCGCGAACCTCCTCGGGTGCGACGAGGACCTCGATCGGCTGATCGACGCGATCGATCGCGCGGCGTTCGCCGCGGCGGGAGGCGATCGCAGCCAGCCGGTCTACCAGCAGCTCTTCGGCGCGCGCACGCGGCGCGAGCTCGAGCGGCCCGTGCTGAGCGGCAAGCTCGAGGCGATCCGCGGCTGGCTCGCGGTGCTCGAGGCCTCCGAGCACGCGAGCCTCTCTTCGCTCCGCGACGAGCTCGATCGGTGCCTCACGCTGGCCGACTCGGCGGTGCTCAAGATGGTCGGCGAAGAGGGCACGATCCGCGATTTTCGATCGCCCGGGCAGCGCGAGGCGCTCATCGATCGCTACAACGCGCTCCGCGACGAGACGGTCATCAAGCTGCGTGATTTTCGCGAGCAGAACCCCGACGAGGAGCTGCCCGAGAGCTTCGTGACGGACTTCTTTCGCAGGTCTCCGCGCCGCGGGCCCGAGCCCGGCATGCCCCCGCGCGAGGTGGTGCTCGCCAAGATGGAGGCCATTCAAGAGGAGCTCGCCGAGCTCAACGAGCAGCTCGCCGCCATCGACGCGCAGGACCGCGCCGAGGCCGCGCTCATCCAAGCCAAGCTCGTCGCCGAAGAGGCCAAAGCCAAGGTCGCGGCCATCGAGGCGAGGCGCGGGCTCCGGCGATGAGCGCGGCGCCGAGAGCGCACTATCAAGGCTCGTTCGCGATCCGATAACGGCTCTGCACGTACCCGAAATCGTACGCTTTGGACGCCTCCAACACGAGCGATCGATCGCGCGCGAGCGGCCCGAAGAGCGGCTTTCCGGCGCCGAGGAGCACGGGGATCGTGGTGATGGTGATCGCGTCCAAGAGCCCCTCCGCGAGGAAGCTTTGGATGGTCTTGCCGCCGTCCACATAGAGGTGCTCTGCGCCTTCGCGCGCGAGGCGCGCGGCGATCTCGGCGGGCGGCGCGGCCATCACGGTGACCTTGGCGGCGATCTCCGCCGGCAGATCGAGGGGCCGCGAGGTGAGCACGACGACGCGCTTGCCGTCGTAAGGCCACATCCCGAACGTGAGCACCAAATCGAAGGTGGCGCGGCCCATCACGAGCGTGTCCACCGTCTCCATGAAGGCTTTGTAGCCGCAGTCCTCGCCTTGGGGGACGGCCTTGTTGGCGGCGTCGAGCCAATCGATGCTGCCGTCGTCGCGGGCGATGAAGCCGTCGAGGCTCGTCGCGATGAACGCAGAAGCGCGGGGTCGCATGGTGCTTTGGGCCTCTCGGTCGTGGATCAATCGATGGGCTCGATGAGCGACACCGTCTCTTCTTCTTCCGGCTCCTTCGGCGGGTCGCACGCTCCCCGCTCTTCGAGCGCCTTGATCGCGCGCCACCACGGGTCGACGCGCTCGACGTGCGAGGGTTCGATGGGCGCGCCGAGGCGCGGCATCGCGAGCTGCACGTCGCGCTCGTCGCTCAGCGTGACCAAGGTCTCGGCGGGCTCGTCCCACGCGTGGAGCGCCAAGTTGAACGTGCCCCAATGGACCGGCAAAAAGCACCCTCCGCCGAGGTACGAGAGCGCGGCGAGCGCGTTCTCGGGCCCGAGATGGATGGTGCCCCAGCTCGGGTGGAACGCGCCGATCTCGAGCATCACCAGATCGAACGGGCCGAGCTTGTCACGGATGATCGCGTAGTCGGGCGTGAGCCCCGTGTCGCCGCTGAAGAAGAAGGAACGCTTCTCGCCGCGCACGACGAACGACGACCAGAGCGTGCGGTTGCGATCGCCCGCGCCGCGCCCAGAGAAGTGTTGCGACGGAGCGGCCGTGATCGAGAGCCCGTCGATCTCGATGCTCTCCCACCAATCGAGCTCGACGATGAGCTCCGCGGGCACGCCCCAGCCCTCCAGGTGCGCGCCCACGCCGAGCGGCATGACGAACGGCACGCGCAGGGCCGCGAGCGCGATCACCGCTGCTTTGTCGAGGTGATCGTAGTGATCGTGCGAGAGGATGATCGCGTCGAGCGGCGGCAGCGACGCGATCGCGACGGGCACCGGTTGAAAGCGCTTGGGCCCGGCGAAGCCCACGGGGGAGGCGCGATCGCTCCACACCGGATCGGTGAGCACGCGCCGGCCGTCGATCTCGACGAGCACGGTCGAGTGGCCGAGCCACGTCGCGCGGAGCCCGGAGTCCGGGCGCCGCAGCCACGTCTCGACGGGGCTCTCGCTCGGCAGCGGCGCGGGCGGCGTGCGGCGCTCGCGACCAAAGAGGAACTTCCCCATCGTCGAGAGCGCGGTGCCGGGCGCGAGCCCCGGAGACGCGCCCGACGTGTTGCGAAAGACACCTCCCGAAAATTGAGAGGACGCCGCGATTCGCTCGCGGCGCGGGGCTTGTGCGGCGCGCACCCTTTGGATGGACGACATCCCGGCATGGTAGCGCAGGTCTGCCGGCGCTCGCGCATCATGACGACCGCCGCGATGATCCCCCGTTGCGCTCCTCACGAGCACACGCTAAGGGAGAGGGCGCTGATGCTCTCTTCCGGGTGGCCGCGTCTCTTGATGTTGCTCGCGTTCGCAGGAGCGATGTTCGCTCCGCGCGCGGCCTTCGCGGCGTTCTTCCCGGTGTGCGAGGCGCACGACGCGATGTCCATCGTGGGCGTGGGTCGCGCGATCGCGTCCGGCGACGATCGCGACGATCGCGACGCGTGCAGCGACGCGGCCAAGCCTCCGACCAGCGCGAACGACGATCTCGGCGACACCAGCGTCGCGGCCATGTGCGACGTGCGCGGCGCCTCGGTGGTGGCTCCTCCGCGCATCGTGCCCATCCACGACGCGCGCATCGAGGCGGCTCGTTCGTGCTTCACGCTGAAGAGCGCGCCGAGCTTCAACCCCTCTCCCGACGACGCGCCGGCGTCTCCAAACGCGGTCGCGATCGAGCCTGTCGCGCTCGTCTCGTCCATTCGAGTTCCCGCTGCGGACTTCATCGTGCTCGCGTTTGCCGTCCACCACGACGGCCCGCGTGAGGGGTTCACCCCGACGCTCGAACGCCCGCCGCGCTGAAGGGCCTCGTCGCGCCCTCGTTTCAGCCTCGAAGGCCCTCTTGCCTTGGACGTCTCCAAGCGCGCAGGTGGCCGAACGAGGACTCGAAGCGAGACCGCGTGATGGGGCCCGATCACCCGAGCTCGCGAGGCTCCGGTGGTCCCGAGCGCAGTGGTCTTCGATGAGAAAAGGTCTTTCGCCGATCTGCCCATTTGGGGCGGCGCGGCTTTAGCGAGGTGCGGTCCGATACCGCATCTCAGGAAAAAGGAACATCATGAACAAAGGAACGGCCATCGTCGGCTTCCTCCTCTGCTTCTTGGCAGGGATGGGGCTGATGTGGGGAGTGGATCGACAGGGAGGATCCCACGGATCGACCGCGAGCATCTCGGCGGAGTCGGGCGTGGTCGAGGGCGGCACGTGGAGCAATGAAGACTCCCCTGTCCCCGTCTCCTCCAAAGACCCGACGTGGGGCTCGAACAACGCCCCTGTCACCATCGTGCTCTTCAGCGACTTCCAGTGCCCGTTCTGCACGCGCGTGGAAGCGACGCTGAACCAGCTCAAAGAGAAGTACGGCCCCGAGAAGCTCCGCATCGTGTGGAAGCACAACCCCCTTCCGTTCCACAAGGACGCGAAGCCCGCTTCGGCGGCGGCCGAGGTCGTCTTCAAGCTCGGCGGCTCCAAGGCGTTTTGGAAGTTCCACGACCTCGCGTTCGCGAATCAGCGCGAGCTCAAGGCCGAAAAGTTCGAGGATTGGGCGGCCCAATCGGGCGTCGACAAGGCCAAATTCAAGGCGAAGTTCGACGCCAAAGAGGGTGAGGCCAAGATCGATCAGGACATGGCCGTGGGCAAGGCCGCGGGCGTGACCGGCACGCCGGCGTCGTTCATCAACGGCGTGTTCCTGAGCGGCGCGCAGCCCGTCGAGAAGTTCTCGACGATCATCGACGAGCAGCTCGCGGCGGCCAAGGCGGCCATGGCCGCCGGCACCCCGGCGGACAAGGTCTACTCGAAGCTCTCGAAGGAGAACAAGGCCAAGGCGCCTGCGCAGCCCGCGCGCGAGGACGCGAAGCCCAAGCCCGAGCAAGACGACAAGACCGTGTGGAAGGTCCCGGTCGGCGACTCGCCCATGAAGGGCAAGGCCGAGGCGCCCATCACCATCGTGATCTTCAGCGATTACCAGTGCCCGTTCTGCAGCCGCGTCGAGCCGACGCTCGACGAGGTCCAAAAGACCTACGGCGACAAGGTTCGTGTCGTGTGGAAGGATAACCCCCTTCCGTTCCACCCGCGCGCCGAGCCCGCCGCCGAGCTCGCCCGCGAGGCCCGCGCGCAGAAGAAGGAAGCCGGCTTCTGGGCCGCGCACGACCTCCTCTTCAAGAACCAGCAAAAGCTCTCCGACGAGGACCTCCTCGGCTACGCCAAGGAGCTCGGCCTCGACGTCGACAAGGTGAAGGCCGCCATCAACGACAAGAAGTACGCCGCGGTCTTCACGGCCGATCAAGACCTCGCCGACGATCTCCAAGCGAACGGCACGCCGCACATGTTCATCAACGGCCGCCGCGTCGTGGGCGCGCAGCCCATCGACAAGTTCAAGACCATCATCGACGAGGAGCTCAAGAAGGCCGAGGCGCTCACCGCCAAGGGCGTCGCGGGCAAAGACCTCTACAACGAGCTCATCAAGGACGGCAAAGAGCCGCCGCCGCCCGAGAAGAAGACGGCGGAGGGCCCCGCGGCCGACAGCCCCTGGAAGGGCAACGAGAAGGCCAAGGTCGTGATGATGATCTACAGCGACTTCCAGTGCCCCTTCTGCAAGCGCGTGGAGCCGACGATCAACCAGGTCGAGAAGAACTACGGCGACAAGATCAAGATCGTGTGGCGCCACCGCCCGCTGCCCATGCACAAAGACGCGCCGCTCGCGTCCGAGGCCTCGCAAGAGGTCTTCAAGCAGAAGGGCCGCGAGGCGTTCTGGAAGTACCACAACACGCTCTTCGAGAAGCAAGGCAGCCCGGACTTCCTCTCGCGCGCGAACCTCGAGAACTACGCTGAGCCCCTCGGCGTGGACATGGCGAAGTTCAAGAAGGCGCTCGACACCAACGCCAACAAGGCGTTCGTGGACGCCGAGAACCAGACGGCCGAGAAGGCCGGTATCAGCGGCACGCCCGCGTTCGTCGTCGGTCAGGTGGAGAAGGGCCAAGTGGCCGGCTACTTCATCAGCGGCGCGCAGGCGTACGGCAAGTTCAAGAAGGTCATCGAGAAGGCGCTCAAAGAGGCCAAGTGATCGAGTGACCCGCGAACGCGGAGTCGCGACCACGTGATCGATTGATCGATTGAACGTTCGCGAGAGAGGGAGGTGCGCTTCGGCTCACCTCCCTCTTTCTTTTTGTGCTCGCCCCTTCGCCGAAAAAGAAAACCAAAGCGCCCCGAGCCCGTATAGGCTCCACGCATGGCACGCGTTTGGGCTTGGATCGCCTCCGCCGCAGCTTCCACCGTCGCCTTGTCGAGCTGCGCGCTCGTCTTCAACTTCGATGATTACAAGCCCCAAGGGACGGGCGGGGGCGGCTCGGGCGGCGGGACGTCGAGCGGGTCGAGCGGCGCCATGACGACGACGAGCAGCGGTATGTCGACGAGCAGCGGTGTGTCGACGAGCAGCGGTGTGTCGACGAGCAGCGGCATGTCCACGAGCAGCAGCTCGGGCGGCGTGGCAGAAGACTGCACCAACGGCGTGGACGACGACGGCGACAACCTGGTCGATTGCGCCGATCCCGACTGCGCCATGATCGGCTATCAGTGCGTCGGCGCCGTGCCTTTGGGGTGGAACGGCCCTGTCACGTTCCTCCTCGGGTCCGCCCCTGGGGTCAACTGCGGCGGTCCTTGGCCCACGATCTCCACCCTCGGGGGCACCGCGCTCGACGTCCCCCTCGCGCAGTGCACGTGCGCCTGCGGCACGGCCGCCGTCGGCTGTCAAACGAGCATTTCGCTCTACACCGACGATGAGTGCATGACCCCGGGAGCCGGATTCGTGCTCTCCAGCGCGTGTACGTCGTTCGGCGTCAACAACGCGATGTCCGCCAAGGTGTTCCTCAACAAAACGGATGGCCCTTGTCCGGTCCTCACGGCGCCTCCCATCCTCCCCCCCGCGAGCTTCACGCAACAAGGCGTCGTGTGCCTCGGCGCGGTGACGGGAGGCGGGTGCGCGGCGGGGGTCTGCGCGCCCGCGGCGCCCCCGCCGTTCCCCGCCCCCTTGTGCGTTTACCAAGAGGGCAACGTCGCGTGCCCGAACGCTGATTACAAGGTCAAGACCCTCGTTTACAAGGACTTCGTCGAAGGGCGCAGCTGCTCCGCGTGCTCCTGCGGCCAACCCTTCAACACGGCGTGTGTCGGCGCGGTCCCCATCGCCACCGACAACGCATGTACGGCGGTCTTCCAAAACGCAGGGTTGGGCATCTGTTATGGCGGCGGCCCCTTCAACAGCGCCGTCTCCAATTTCTTGGGGACGGGGACGTGCACCTCGCAGGGCGGCGTCCCGCAGGGCACGGTCACGCCTCAAACCCCCATCACCGTCTGCTGCTCTGGATAACGACCCTCGTCGCATAAACGCTCCTCCGGCAGCGAGCGAAGCCCCCTTGTCCGCGCGACGTCGGGGGTGGCGCCGCGGACGGGGCGAGCGATCGTCCGATCACGAGCTATCCGCAGCATCTTTACTCTTCCCCAGGAGCCCATCTCCCGATAGCCTCTGAGCACCTTCGCCCCACCCCCGAGGAGGTCTCATGACTCGCGCGCTCTCCCTCTGGATCGCGACCTTGTCCCTCGCGTCGTTCGCCTGTTTCGCCGCGTGCGGCGGCGACGGCACGACGAGCTCGAACAGCAGCGGATCCGCGAGCGCATCGAGCGGATCCGGCGGCGGCCAAGGCGGCCAAGGAGGCAGCGCGAGCACCGGCTCGGGCAGCAGCACGTCGAGCTCCGGCACGGTCGACGGAGGCCCGCAGCCCGACAACCACCCTCCCACCATCACGTCCTCCGCGGTCACCTCGGCGATGGAGGGCAAGACGTATTACTACCCGGTGCTCGCCGAGGATCTCGACGCGGATCTGCTCACGTTCTCGCTGCCTGTCTCGCCTCAAGGCATGACCATCGACGCGTCCACCGGCCTCATCACGTGGACGCCCGGCCCGAGCGCGGCGGGCAACGCCGACGTCACGGTCCACGTGCAAGACCCGAGCGGCGCCTCGGACGATCAAGCGTTCACCATCACGGTCGCCGCGGGCGATCAGCCTCCGAAGATCACAAGCGCTCCTCCGCTCATCGGCGTCGCCGGTCAAACCTATACGTACAACGCCGTCGCGGTCGACCCCGACGACACGCAGCTCACGTGGTCCGTCACGGGCCCCGCGGGCATGAGCGTGAGCGCCAACGGCGTCGTCACGTGGAGCGTGCCCGCGGGCGCGCCGGGCAACAACCCCGTCACGCTGACCGTCACCGATCCGACCAACAAATCCGCGGTGCAAGCCTTCTCCATCGGCGTCGCGAACGGCGGCGCGCCGCCCACCGTCTCCATCACGTCCCCCGCGGCGGACGCGGTCGTCAAGGACATCACCGCGGTCGTGGGCACCGCCACGGACGCCGATCTCGCGGGCTACACGCTCGACGTCTGTCCGAGCGGCTGGGGAGGCGGCGCGGCGGCGTGCAGGCGCTTCGCCGACGGCCTCTCGCCCGTGACCAACGGCGCGCTCGGGAGCCTCGATCCAAGGCTCTTCCCGAACGGTGGATACGAGATCGTCCTCAGCGCCAAAGACGCCGCCAACCACGTCGCGGAGGCGCGCGTGCCCATCCGCATCGACAGCCACAAGCTCGGCGCGCTGCGCTTGGTCTTCCCCGAGATGACCGTGCAAAACGCGGCCGTCGAGGCGGCGCTCGAGCGCATCTACGACGGCCTCGATCTGCGCGACGGCGAGCTCGGCAAAGGGTGGCGCTTCCGCTTGAGCAGCGTCGGCCACGGCGAGCAGCCGCACGAGCCGCAGACGGGTTGGGACATTCAATTCATCTCCTTCCCACCGTCGTTCGACACGTACCCCACGGCCGATCACCCGATCCGGCTCGAGCTCGACGACGGCCGGTTCTTCGAATTCGAGCTCTTCTTGGAGTGCGACGGCGCGCTCTCCTCCATCCACTCGGTGCGCCCCTCGTTCGTCGAGGTGTCCGGCACCGGATCCGCGATCGAGGCGCTCAACGCGGGCTTCGTCCCCTACTCCACCGTGAGCTACGACCTCTGGTTCAACTTCGGGTACGTCTCCGAGGACGACCTCGGCAACATCGAGTGGAAGCCCACGTATTATCGCATCTCGACCACGTTCGGAGAGCAGATCACGTTCGACGCCACGACCGGCGAGGTGGTGATCTTCCAAGACGAGACGGGCCTCGTGGTCGACCGCATCGCGGGCAAGATGACGCAGGGCGGACAGGACTTGATCCAATTCACCAAAGGCCCGAACGGCAAGATCACCAAAGCCAAAGACGTGCTCGGCGGCGGCGAGGTCCAATACACGTACGACGCCGGCGGCGCGCTCACCAACGTGCTCGCGATCGACGGCACCACGCAGACCTTCGACTATGACGCGACGGGGAGGCTCCTCAGCTTCACCACCGGGGGCGCCTCGCCCGACGTGATTGAATATGACGACCGAGGCAGGGTCATCAAGCGGACGAGCGGCGACGGCGTCGTGACGATGACCACCTACGATGACGCCAACAAGAAGGTCTCGCAGAAGAACGCCGCGGGCCACACCGTCACGACGACGTACGACGTCGAGGGCCGCATCGTCGACGTGACCGACCCGCTCGGCCGCAAGACGGTTTATTCGTACGCGCCCGGGACCAAGCTCATCGCGACGCACACCGATCCTCTCGGCCACGTGTGGAGCTACACGTACGACGCCAAGGGCCGCCGCACCGCGGCCAAAGACCCGCTCAACCACCAAGTGCTGCAAGCGTATCACGACCCGACGGGCCAGCTCATGCAGTTCACCGACGCCGAGGGCCACGTCTTCCAGCAGAGCTTCGACGGCCAAGGCAGGCCCACGTCGATGGTGTTCCCCGGCTCGCCGACGCCGGTTCATTCACTCTCGTACCCCGACCAAACCACCGTCGTGGTGACCGACGGGCTCGGCTACCCGACGACGTACGGGACCGACACGCGCGGGCGCGTCATCTCCAAGGTGGATTGGGCGGGGCGGCCCTGGTCGACCACCTTCAACGACGCGACGCGGACGGGCACCATGATCGGGCCCAACGGCGAGAACGACGCGTTCGAATACGACAAGCTCGGGCGCACCACCAAGGTCATCACCGAGTCGCTCGGCACCTTCGAATACCACCACAGCAAAGACGCGATCCCCAATCAGATCGTCCGGCCCGACGGGACCGTCGTCGACTTCAAGCGCGACAACGCGGGCAAGCTCCAGCAGATCCTCATCGACAACAAACCCATCGTGCAGATCCAAAAGAACGCGCTCGGCCAGGTCGCGTCGGTGAAGCAGCCGGAGGGCGCGCGCAGCTACGCGTACGACGAGATCGGCCAAGTGGTCCAAGAGTCCACGCCGAGCGGCTCCCTCGCGTACACCTATGACGACGCGGGCCGCGTGATCCAAATCGCGTCGAGCCAAGGCGAGAGTCGCACGCTGGATCGCGACCCCGCCGGCAACATCACGCGCATCACCGACGGCGCGGGCCGGACGCTCGACGTCGGGTACGACAAAGACGGTCGCATCACCTCGGTGCTCGACGGCCAAGGCCAGCTCGTCACCTTCACGCACGACGGCGTCGGCCGCGTCACCGGCGCCTCGTACCCGGGCGGAATCGGCTTCTCGCGCACGTATCACCCCTCGATCGAGCGGAGCGATCAAGCGTTGGTCGCGACCGCGACCGGCGCCGACGGCGTCACGTTCAGCTACGATTACGACGGCGACAACAACCTCATCGAGGCGAGCGCGGGGCCGGGCAACATCACGAGCTACGTCTATGGCCCGGCGCGGAGGCTCGAACAGATCCAAGACGCGCTCGGCCGATTGACCACCTTCACGTGGAGCGACGGCGCGCTCACGGGCCTTCAAACGCCGGGCGGAAAGGCGCAGTCGTGGACCAACGACGCTTCGGGCCGCACGGCCACGTGGACGCGCGCGGACGGCACCACGGTGGGCTACACCTATGGCACCGAGCTCGTCACCAAACAGCTCCCTTCGGGCGGCTCGTACACGATTCAACGGGATCTCGCCGATCTGTCGATCACCGAGGTCGGCGCGCCAGGAGGCACGGTGAAGACATGGGCGGACGACAAGGGCCGGCCCTCGTTCCTGTCGCTCGAAGACGGCGCCACGCTGGAGATCGACTACAACGCCGCGGGCCGCGTGAGCCAGGTCGTCGCCAAGACCCCTGCGGGCCAGACCTTCACCACGTCATACGTGTATGACGCGGGCGGCAAGGTGAGCGAGGTCCACGATCCCGACGGCAAGATCACGCTCTATGCGCACGACGCCTCGGGCCGCGTCACGAGCATCACCCGGCCGAACGGCACCGTCACCGACTACACCTACGGCGTCATCTCCAAGCCGCTCTCGATCGTCCACAAGCTCAATGGGCAGGTCGTCAAGTCGTATCAATACACGTACGACGCGCGCGGCCGCGTGCTCACCGCGACGACGCCCGACGGCACGTTCGACTACGAATACGACGCGCTCGGCAGGCTCACCCGCGAGCGGAAGATGGCCGGAAACGACGTGGTTTTGGCCTTCAACGCGGTGGGCAACGCCACCACCAAGACCGTCAATGGGATGAGCGCGACGCGCGCCTACAACAACGATGACGAGCTCACGGGCGAGTCCGGGCCGAACGGGACCACGACGTACACGTACACGCCGCGCGGCGCGCTCGCGACCATCGTGAACGCCAATGGCACGACCACGTTCACGTACGATGATCTCGATCGCCTGGTCGGCGTCGCGCTGCCCGGCGGCGAGCAGATCACGTACAAATACGATGTCTCGGGGCGCCTGCTCGCGCGCACCGACAGCCAAGGGGAGCGGCGCTGCCTGCCGATGCCGGCCACGCCGCTGCGCCTCGACGACTGCGCGCTCACCTATGCTCCCAACCCCGGCGCGGAGGCGGCGGAGGCGCTCGTCTTCAGCCCCGCCGGGCTCGTCTCCCGCCACGGCGCGAGCGGCGCGCGGTACGCGTGGGCCGCGCTCTCCGGCACCATCACCGCGATCACCGACGACGCGGGCGCGGTCGTCGGCGAGCAGAGCTTCGACGCCTGGGGCAACCGCACCTCCGCGACCGGCGAGGCCATTGGTTATGGCTTTACGGGCGAGCGGCAAGACGCGGCCGCGGGGCTCGTGTTCCTCCGCGCGCGCCACTATCACCCGGCGACGGGGCGCTTCCTCACGCCGGACCAGGCGAACGCGGCGTCGGCCGACCCGCGCACGCTGCACCGTTATCTGTACGCGCTCGGCGATCCGCTCAACAACGTGGATCCGACCGGGGAGTTCAGCTCGGTCGAGATGGTGAGCGTGCAGTCGATTCAAAACACGCTCGCCTCCATCCGCAACGTGGCGGTGCAGTGCCTCCGCACGGTGACCGCCAAGAAGATCAAGAAGATCATCGCCAAGTTCATGGTCCGGCTCGCGGCGCAGGTGGTGCTCGACTCGCTGCTCGGGGCCGCCAACACGGCGCTCGGCGCGCTCACCAACATCACCGAATATCAGTTCCAAAAGGTCCTCAGCAAATCGCTCTGCGGCTCGGACGGGATCGGCATGATCTTCGGCGGGCTCACGAGCTGGCAATTCGAACACAAGATCGATCCGTGCGGCGAGGACGTGGACCGGGTCACCGGCAACGGCAACACCGGCGTCCCCAACTACATGGATTGCGCGAACCTCACCAGCGTGAGCAACTTCGGCATCACCGGGCTCGACGTGGTCTACGACCGGAAGCTCGGCATCGAGCTCAAGATGCGGGCGAGCGCGGTCACGGACCCGACCCAGCTCGACAAGTTCTGTCGTTGGGCCGCGCGCAAAGGCATGCACATCCTCTTTTATGGATACTACGAATTCCCCGAGGAGTCGTTCCACCGCGACATGCTCAAGCAGTGTTGGACGGCGTGGTCGCGCAACCCGAGCGGCTGCTCCTCGGGCGGATCGGGCGTGGGCTCGATTTACATGGCCTTCGGCGCGCACGCCAACAAGGCCAAAGAGCGATCGTACGTGCCCGAGATCCCCGACGGCACGAGCTGCACCGACTTCCTGAACAACCTTTAGAGCGAGGGGCTGTCGCCGCGGGCCATCGACCCGGCCCGCGGCGAGCATCGTTTGCCCTTTACGCCATCTCGACCGCGAGGCGCGTCCTGCCGATCAGGATCTCGTCCCCGTGCTTGAGCTCGACCTCGCCGCGGATCCGCACGAAGACGCCGGTCCGAGACTCCAAATCGGTGAGGACGATGGCGCCCGCCTGCTCGTCGAGCACGCAGTGATATTCGCTCACGAGCGGGTCATTGCGGATGATCATGTCGTTGTACCCAGCGCCGATGTACACCGTCGTTCCGCGCGCCAGCACGCACCCGCCCTCGCGCCCGCCCTCGAAGATCTGCACCACGCGATAGGCGGCTTGGCGCACCGGGGACGAATAACAATACGTGGGGCCCGGTCCGGGCGTGTGATCGAAGACAGGCATGTCGGCGATGCGGAGGAGCTGATCACCGATGATGAATTCATCGCCCATGGTGAGCTCGACCGGGCGGTGCATACGCAAAAACACGCCGTTTCCGCCCTCCAAGTCCTCGAGGATGAGCTTGCCATTGGACCACCGCATCACGGCCTCGCGCGGGTGGCAGAAGATCTCGCCTTCGAGCGAGATCGAGCCCATGAGGCCGAGCATGGCGTTCTCCTCGGAGACCTCGTAGACCTCGGGCCCGCCCGAGAGCGACCGCATCACGTTGAGCCGATAGAGCGCGCGCGGCGCGGGCGTTTGCGCCGGCTGCGGCGCTGCGGGCTTTGCCGCGGGCGCGGGCGCAGGCGCGGCCGCGGGCTTCGCGGGTTTGGGGGCCGACGCGGCGGGCGGCGCGGCGCCTGCCGGGGACCCTTCACCTGACATCGACTTGTCACGCTTCTTTCCGATGGTCGCCATGTCCGGCGCGGGGGGCTGCTCGAGCACCTCCATCCCGCCGGTGTCGCGACCCTCGATGATCCCGTCGAAGCGGCCGTCGCGCAGCGCGACCAGCATCTCCATGTGCTGGCCCTTCATCATCGCGCGCACGTGCGTGGCGACGTCGTCCCGGGCGACGTCGTTCGCGTACGAGCGCTTGTAGCTCTTGATGATGCGCCCGCCGTCGGCGAAGAGGTGCGTGATGATGTGAGGCTTGTCGAGGCCGCTGTCCTCGGTCTGTACGTGATAGACAGCGCCCTTGTATTTGAGGTTGTTGTTGAAGCCGAGCTGGGCCTTGCGGAAGGCCGGCCGGGAGAGCTCCTTATCGAGCTTCTTGATCTCGTCCGGGGTGAACCGCTCGATGGCCGCGTTGAGATCGTCGTGATCGCCGAAGAGCCCTTCCATGCGCTCGAAGGCGGCCTTGGCGACCGGGGCGCGGGCGTCGATCTGGAGCGCGTCGGCGAGGAGCGCTTGCCCCTCGGCGTCGTTCGGGCCGCGCGCCGCCCACGCGCTGAGCATGCTCACAGCATCGGCCGCGCGGTTCTTCGCGACGAGCAACTTCGCGACACGGGCCGCGGTGGCACGGAGCTCAGAGACGCTCTCGGACATGGGGCGCCATCATCTTTCGGACGGACGATGGTCGCAAGCCCTTCCGCGCGCGCCCGCGTAGATTTCGGCGTCGACGACGGCCGAACGATCAATTCCACGTGAGCTTGGGGCCGCGCTTCTTTTTCTTCTTGGGCGGGGGCGGCGCCCTCACCTTGGTCGGATCCACGGGCGCCCACGGCACGCGCGTGTCGACGGGCTTGACCTCCTCGGCGGGCATCGCGCGATCGCCGTCGCGGCGCACCGCGATCGACGTGGACTTCACCACGTTGATGGCGTGCGCGCCCAGGTTCGCCGCGTCGAGCGTGCCGCGGATCCCAACAGGGATACAGAACTTGCGCTTCGCCTCCTCGTCCATCGCGTCCGCGCCGAGCGCGCCGACACCGAGCTTGGCGCCTTGCCCGGGCTGCTGCGCGGCGACGCCGGTGAGCGCTTGAGGGTTGTTCACCAGCGCTTCGATCTGATTGATGACGTCGTTGGCGCAGACAGGCTTCATATTGACCTGCTCCTGGCTGCCCGCCGGATATTGCACCTTCGACTCGACCTTGACCGTGACCGTGGCGCCGCGCTTGTCACTCCCCATCTGAAGCTGCTTACCGCCCAAGGTCTTTTGCGCCGCGCCGAGCACCTTACCCCACGACGTCGCGTCGCCCGCCGTCGAGCTCACGAGCTTTACGCCCTCGACCTTGCCCTCGCCGTTGAGCCTCACCTCGAAGGTCGCGCGCGTGTCGCCCGGGATCGCCGATCGCCGCACGGCCTCGACCAACGAGGAGGCCACGACGCCCGCCGCGGGCGTGTCGAGCCCGAGCTCGCGATCACGCTTCTTCATCGTGCCGTCGAGCACCTTGCCCGCGACGTTCTTGTCGAGCGCGGGCGCGGCGGGCGCGACCGTAGGCGCTGCCGAGGGCGGAGGCGCGCTCGGCAAAACACCGGGCATCGCCCACACAGGACCGTTGAGGCCGGGCACGCCGATGGCCGGCGGCGGCGCTCCATATTCACTCGGCCCCTTCGAAGGCGGGCCCTGCGACGGCGGGCCTTCGCGCGGGACGCCTCCGCCCGCAGGAGGCGGCGGCGCGACGGCGCCTGCGCGCGGCGCTTCGGGAGGTGTGTTGTTGTCGCTCGGACCTTGATTGGGCGGTGCGGGCGGCGCCTCAGCACCTTTGACGGAGGGCGGCGCGACCTCGGCCCGCGGAGGAGGCTCGACACCGCGGGCGGGCGCCTCGTTGGCAGCCGCGGGCGCTTCGTTCGCTGCGGCGGCGGGCAACGGCGCGGAGGGGCGCGCCGTGTCGCCCGCGCCTTGACCCTCGTCGACGATCTCGATCACGTCGAGCGGCCGCTCGCCCACCGCCGCGACGGGCAGCCGGGGCTTTGGCAAAGCGATGAACGCGACGTGCGCGCCGAGCGCGACGATCAAGGTGACGAGCTCGCGCCGCCGGGAAGGGTCTTTTCGCGCGCTCGCCATGGGACCTGAGCATAGCCACCGTCCTCAGTGGACGGGAGTGAAGAAGTGCAAACCGCCCCTCCTCATCTTCTCCCCATGCGGCCGAATCGACGAGGCGTTCGTCCAACTCCCACGTTAGGCCGAATCTTTCGGCGGAAGACGGTCAGTTTTCCGTCGGTTGCGCCAATCGGCCAAAAGACGAGCGCGGGTATACCCGTCCTTGGGCGCATGGTCGCCCGCTCGACGGTCCTACAAAGAAGGAGCTCACCAATGGCATTTCCGACCTCCGTCAACGATCAGATCACCGACTCCATTACGCAGGCCAACACCAAGGTCATCGGGGACGCGCCCGCGATCGCGATGGGCAACCTGTTCATCGCGACGAGCCAAGCGCTCTCGAACGCGGCGCACAACGCGACCAACAGCAACCAACAAGCCGCCGTCACCCAACAAACGGCGACCACCGCCGGCGTCTCCACGCTGCTCACGCTCGACACCGCGGCGACCGGCGCGGCGGCGAAGCAGATCTTCGCGTGATCGAGCGGATCGCAGACGCGGCTCCCTCGATCGATGCTCAGTGCCCGTAGGGCTCGCCGCGGAGGATCGTCATCGCGCGATAGATCTGCTCGACCAAGACCAACCTCGCGAGGCGATGAGGAAATGTCAGCGCAGAGAGGCTCCAATGCTCGTGCGCACCTCGCGAGACGTCGTCGGGCAGACCGTCCGCGCCGCCGATCAAGAACGCGACGATCCCCTTGTTGCGGGCTCCCGCGCGCGCGATCCCCTGCGCGAAGCCCTCGCTGGTGAGGGCCCTGCCCGAGACCATGAGCGCGATGGCCGTGGCCTCGAGCGTGGCCCTCTTGAACCCCTTCACTTCCTTATCGGGTGAGCCGCTCGGGATCTCGATCTCGTCACACGGCACATACCGCCGCACGCGGCCGACGTACTCGTCGACCGCGCTGCGGAGCGGTTTGTCTTTGATGGTGCCGACCGCGGCGATCACGATGCGCATGCGATCACGCTCGCGCGATCGTCACGCGGACGCGGAGGGCCCGCCCGTGGATCGCGGGGGGGTTTGGGGGGACCTTTGAGGTCCCTCCATCGTGGGAGCGTCGGCCGGCACGGGCACGCGACCCGCGTCGATCCAGAGGCCCTCGATGTCGTAGATCGCGCGCGTCTCTTCTTGGAAGACGTGCACGATGACGTCGTCGAAGTCCATCAGCACCCACGTCGCCGCGGAGAGCCCTTCGACCGAGAGCGGCGCGCGGTTCTTCTTCTTCATGGCCTCCTCGAGGCCCAGCGCGATCGCGTTCACGTGCCGGTCGGAGCGGCCCGTCATCACGACCAAGAAGTCGGCGTAGTCGACCTTGCCCGTGACATCGAGGATCTCGACGCCGATCGCCTTTTTGTCGAGCCCCGCAGCGGCGAGCCCGAGCGCGAGCTCGCGCGCCTCGCTCGACGGCGCGGGCGGCGGCAAGCTCTTGCGAGGCCGCGCCGCGCGCTTCGGGCCCGCGAGGGGAGCTTTGGGCGTGAGGGGCGCGCGCGACGCCTTGGGCTTGAGCAGGCCCGCGGATCCCGGCTGCTCCGCGCCTTTTGTGCGGCGGCGAGGCGCGGGCGCGTCGCCGAAGCCCTCGGCGTGGGACGATCGGATCTTGGGCCCGCCGGCCTTTCGTTTCGCGCTCGGAGCGCCGCCGAAGCCCGAAGGTCCTTTGCTCCGTGACCGCTCGTTGTCGCCGGCCCGTTGGTTCTTCTTGATCGTCGCCAAGACCGAATTCCTCCCTCTAAAACAGCCCATCTCGCAACGCGCGAGGGATCGCGCTCAGCGCGTCTGTCCCTCGCCGTAGACAATCCACTTGAGCGCCGTGAGGCTCGCGAGCCCCATGGGACCGTACGCGTGGAGCTTGGTCGTCGAGATGCCGATCTCGGCGCCCAGGCCGAGCTCACCGCCGTCGTTGAAGCGCGTCGACGCGTTGACGATCACGCAGCTCGCGTCGACCACGCGCAAGAAGCGCTGCGCGTGATCGTAGCGCGGCGTGACGATCGCCTCGGTGTGGTTCGAGCCGTAGCGCGCGATGTGATCGATCGCGGCGTCGAGCGAGGGCACGACGCGCACCGCGAGGATCGGCGCGAGGAACTCCTGCCCGTAGTCGTCGGGCGAGGCGGGCACGGCGCCCGCGAGCGCGGCGCACGTGGCCTCGTCGCCGCGCGCTTCGAGGCGGCCCGCGGCGATGAGCGGCGCGAGCTTGGGCAAGAAGCCCGCGGCCTCGCGCTCGTGGACGAGCAGGCACTCGAGCGCGTTGCACACGCCCGGGCGCTGGAGCTTGCCGTTCTCGACCAAGCGATGGGCCATGTCGTGATCGGCGCCCTCGTCCACGAAGAGATGGCAGACGCCTTTGTAGTGCTGGATGACGGGCACGCGCGCGTGCTCGGCCACGAAGCGGATGAGCCCTTCGCCGCCGCGCGGGATGACGAGATCGATGACGCCGGTCATGCCGACGAGCGCCTTCGTCTCGTCGCGGCCGAGCGGCGGGACGATCTGAACGGCGTCCGCGGGCAGGCCCGCGCCCGCGATCGCGTCGCGCACGATCGCGCCGAGCGCCTCGTTCGATCGCGCGGCCTCTTTGCCGCCGCGGAGCAGCACCGCGTTGCCGCTCTTCAGGCAGAGCGCCGCGGCGTCGACGGTCACGTTGGGGCGCGACTCGTAGATCATCGCGATCACGCCGAGCGGGATGCGCACTTGGCCTACGCTGATCCCGTTCGGCCTGCGCTTCATGCCGATGACCTCGCCGACGGGATCGTCGAACGACGCGATCTCGAGCACGGCCTTGGCGATCGCCTCGACGCGCGCGGGGGTGAGCACCAGCCGATCGACGAGCGCCTCGTCGAGCCCGGCCGCGCGCGCGGCCTCGACGTCGGCGGCGTTCGCGGCGAGGAGCGCCGAGGGCTCCGCGCGCACGGCGGCGCGAAGGCGATCGGCGATCGCGACGAGCGCGCGATCCTTGGCGGCGCGGCCGAGCGGCGCGAGGAGGCGCGCGGCATCGCGCGCACGGCGACCGAGGAGCCCGAGCTGTTCAGCGATGTGAGGAGTGCTCACGACAACACACTACTAAACGAGACCAGTGCCGAAGGAGGGACTCGCACCCCCGACCCGGCGCGTATGAAACGCCTGCTCTACTGACTGAGCTACTTCGGCGATCGCCCAGGGGGTTTCCGGGCGAAACGGGCGCGCACTATGGCGGCCTGGAAAGCGTTTGTCAACCCTTAGACGGGGCCGTGTAGTCGCGCATCACGCGCACCAGATCGAGCGCGGACACGACGCCGGCGATCGTGGCGCCGCGCGTGACGAACACCCTGTGGATCCGGCCTCGGATCATCATGTCGGCGATGGTGTAGAGCGCGTCGTCGGGCGACACCTCGAACACGAGCGGCGTCATGATCTCGCGCACGCGGGTGGTCGAGCTCGACTCGATGTGGATGGCGCGCATGTCCTCGGCGGCGAGCCGTCGATCGATCCCTGCGAGGTAGAGCTCGTGCTCGCTCACCGTCGCGCCTTCGCTCGCCGAGCGCATGAGATCCGTCGTCGACACGACGCCGATCATCTTGCCGGACGCGTCGCACACGGGCGCGCCCGAGATCGAGCGCGCGAGGAAGAACTCGCGCAGCTCATCGAGCGTCCAGTCGGCTTCAACCACGGCAACGTCCTCGGTCATCACGTCACGGGCTTTGAGGTTCTTCATGGGGTTCCCTCTCGCGAGCACGGGTTTGCAAGCGCCAAGCCTGCCCGCGACAAGTCTGGAAATCGCCGTCTTCGATCGCGCGCGGAGTGCGCCGCCCGCGCGAACGGATTGCGCGGGGCCGCAATCTTCGCCGACGTGAGCGCGCTTGTCGTTATGCTCGCGCGAGCATCGACGGCCGGGAGGGGCCGCGGGGATGGAACGCAAAGAGCAGCGCGCCGACGAGAGCGAGCAGGCCGAGACCGAGCGGCCCGAGCGCGAGCGGGACGAGAGCAAGGCCGGGAGCAAGCGGGCGAAGAGCAAGCTGACCAAAGGCAAGCAGGCGAAGAGCGAGCCGGCCGAGACCGATCAAGCCGAGACCGATCAAGCCGAGCGCGAGCCGTCCGCCGCGAACGACACGTGGGATCGGCTGCTGCTCACGACGCGCGGAGGCACCTCGTTCTATGCGGCCGTCGACGACAAACCCTTCCTTCGCCCGGTCGATCTGATCGTGTTGCCGGCGGGCCCTACCGCTGAACGAGGCAACCTCGCGCGCGCGCTCGACGAGCACATCTCCGCGGATCAAGCGAACGAGCGGCTCTCAACGATGATGAGGCTCTTACAGGAACGAGCGCCACCGCGGATCGATCCCGACACACCGCTCGTGTTCCCGCTGCCCGCGGGCGCGGGGCTCCCGCCGTTCGCGGCGCACGCGACGTGCGAGGGCCCGAACGGCGACGTCACGGTCGACAACGCCGCGATCGCGACCGCGGCCGTGATCGATCTGGCCGCAAAACAAGGGCTCCGGCGCGTGAACGTCCCGCTCGTGGGCGCGGGCTTGGGCGCGCTCGACGAGGGCGAGGTCGTGACCGCGTGCCTCCGCGCGCTGCTCGTTCGGCCGGCGATCGAAGGGGTCGACGAGATCACGTTCACGTCGCCGTCGCCGGTCGCGCGCGTCGCGGCCGAGGCGTTGATGGCGGGCCGCGCGCAGAGCTTTTCGAATGATCTCGTGGGCGGCGCGGATCTGCTCAACGTCGACGCCGAGGTCTCCGCGCTCGCCGAGACGCTGCTCCTGCGCGAGGTGGAGCCGCCGCTCGTGGCCGGCATCTTCGGCGGGTGGGGCAGCGGGAAATCGTTCGCGATGCACCTCATGCAAAAGCGCATGGCCGAGATCCGCGCGCTCCCGATCGAAGAAGCGGACGCGTGGCCCGAAGGCCAAGGCGGCTTCCCGTGGGTCGGTCACGTGTACGTGGTGCGGTTCGACGCGTGGACGTTCGCCAAGTCGAACCTGTGGGCCTCGCTCATGCAAACGATCTTCCGCGAGCTCAACCACAAGCTCACGCTCGAAGCCCAGCTCAGCGGCAAGCTCAAGCCCGTCAACGACAAGCTCGGCGAAGAAGAAGAGCGCGACAAGCTCGCGGCGACGCGGCAGCGACAGGGAGGAAAAGCGTACGGCGATCTCGTGATGGAGTCCGCGTCGGATCCGTTCGCGAGCGCGCTCGCCAAGGGCGAAGATCAGCTCTGGAAGGAGCTCCAGCGCCAGAAGGAGGAGCAGCGCAGAGAGCTCGCCGAGCGCGAGGAGAAGCTCGCCGACAAGCGCAAGAGGCTCGCGGAGGCGAGGGCCAAGCTCGAACGAACGATCGAAGACGACATCGAGAAGAGCTCGCGCGATGAGGCGTGGAGAGCGCTCGAAGGCGCGCTCAAAGACAAGCTCGGGCCGGTCCTCGACGCCCTCCGCGGCGGGCTCTCGCCGAGCGACGGCGACGACGGCATCAAGGCCGGCCCCGCGGCGGAGGCCCTCTTGAGCCACCCGGAGAGCTTCCTTCGAACCGTGTGGAGCGCGATCCAGATGAACTGGGCCGCGATCCTCGCGACGTTGGCGATCACGCTCGGGGCCGCCGTCGCTGCGGCCGTCGCGGCCGCTGCGATGGGCGGGGAGAAGCGATCCGTCCCGATTGCGGTCGCGACCTCGCTCGTCGGGGCCGCCTCGGCCGCGTGGAGGACCGCGAGCAAGTGGTACCGCATGATCAACGAGAGCCGCGCCGCGTTCGATCGCCACGTCGCGATGGAGCGAGACAAGCGCCGGGCCATCCGCGACGCGATGGTGCAAGCAAAGCTCGAAGCGCAGCGCCACGAAGCCCAGCGCCATGAAGCGACGAAGACCGCGAAGAGCGAGCCCGCGAAGAGCGCGACCGCGGACATGTCCGGGAACGTGCCCATGCTGGAGCGCGAGGTCGAAGAGCTCGCCTCGCACGTCGAGCGGCAGCGGCAGCGCGTGGGCCTCACCGCGTCGTTCGTGTCGCTCGCGCAGTTCGTGAGCGCGCGGCTCGAGCAGCAGGCGTACGAAAAAGAGCTCGGCCTCGTGCACCAAGTGCAGCAAGACCTCTACGACCTGACCGAGGGCCTCTCCATCGGTCACCGCGACACCGACGCCTCGAAGAAGCACAAACACGCGCTCTTCCCCCGCGGGCCCGCGCGCGTGATCTTGTTCATCGACGATCTCGATCGGTGCCCGCCGGCCAAGGTGGTCGAGGTGCTCGAAGCGGCGCAGCTCCTCGTCAAGACGCGGCTCTTCGTCGTGGTGCTCGCCATGGACGAGCGGTTCATCACGCGCGCGCTCGAGAAGATCTACGAGGGCGTGCTCCACCGCCACGGCGACCCGTCGGGCCTCGATTTCATCGAGAAGATCGTGCAGATCCCGTATCGCGTGCGGAGGATCCGCGGGGAGGCCGTGAGCCGCTATTTGTCCGCGCAGATGAGGGTTGTGGACGAGCAGCCCGACAAGGCATCTCCCGGCGCCAAGGCCCCTCCGCCCGAGGCCGTCAAAGGGCCGCCGCCGGGCGCCGGACAAGACAAGCCGAAGCCAAAGACGCAGGGTGATCCCGTGAAGAGCGCGACGGGCGCTGAAGGGGCGGGCGCGCGCGGCGTGCTCCCGCGCGACATCATCGCGTTCTCGCGTCAAGAGTTCGAGGACCTCGCCGCCGCGTGCGACGAGATCGGCCTCACCCCTCGTGCGGTCAAGCGTTTGGTCAACGTCTATAAGCTCCTCAAGATCATTTGGTATCGGCCCAACGGCTATCCGTCGCCCGCGCGGGCGGAGCGGCGGATCATCGTCTCTCTGCTCGCGCTCACCGCGCGCGCGCCCCTCACGATGCGCCGCTTCCTCGAAGAGCTCGCGCCCGAGATCGGCGCCTCCAACGAGGGCTTCGCCAAGGTGGCTCGCGACAAGCTCGCTCCGCTCCGCGCCGAGCTGCCCCCGCGCGACATCGAGCTCATCCATCGTTGCGCCGACAAGCTCACCGTCAACGCGACACCCAAGATGGTGTCGAAGGCCAACTATCAGCTCCTCCAATCGTTCTGCTTCATCGGCGACATCGGCCGCGAGGCGGACGTCCCGTACGCCGCCGACGCGTCGAGCGCGCTCAAGGTCAAGGCGTCGTCCCCCTAGACGCGTTTGGGCGCAAAGAGCGCTCGTGTGCTCAACCAGATAATGAGTCGCGACGCAAAAGTCGTTTTGACAAGCGCTCTTGTCAACGCAACTTGTCAATCCGCTCTCCCATGATTCGCTTAATACGTCCTAGACGTAATCATTGCCGGGGAAGAAAAATGCCCCACTCTAGCACCCGTGTCAGGAGCCGCCTGCTATTCAAGAGGAGCGAGGTTTCGACCCGCACCGGAGGTTTATGAGCAGCATTCCCTTCTTCGACCCCGGATTCCGCTCCGATCCATTTTCATTTTACTCGGCCGCGCGCGGAGCAAGCGCGGTCTCGAAAGTCGAACCGTTCGGCTTTTACGCAATCACCCGCTACGACGACGTGATGGCGGCGCTTCGGAGCCCGCACGTGTTCTCGTCCGCGGGCTTCGAATCCAGCTTCCAACCGCCGTGGCTCGGCGATAACCCTCTCTCCCGATCCCTCCTCGCCAAAGATCCGCCGGCCCACACGAGGCTCCGAGGGCTCGTGAGCCGGGCGTTCGTCGCGCCGGTCCTCGCGCGCGTCGAGCCGTCCATCCGTTCGATCGCCAACGATCTCTTCACGTCAGCCGCGAGGCGCGGCGCGACGGAGCTCGTCTCCGAGGCCGTCGTGCCCTTCACCTCGGCGGTGATCGCGGGGTTCTTGGGGTTCGATCACCAACATCACGCGACCTACAAACGTTGGTCCGACGACATCGCGAGCATCACGCCCGAGCCGCAGAGCCCGGCGCACGCGGCCGCGGTGCGGCGCACCGTGGCCGAGATGCGCGCGCATCTCGGCGCGGCGATCGCGGATCGCAAGCAGCGCCGCGGCGGCGATCTCGTGAGCGAGCTCGTCTGGGCCGACGCGGGAGGAGCGAAGCTCGACGACGACGAGATCTTGAGCTTCCTCTACCTGCTCTTGCCTGCGGGGCTCGAGACAACCGCGAACCTCGTGAGCCGCGCGACGCTCCTGCTCGCGGAGCGGCCCGACCTGCACGCCGCGCTGCGCGGCAACCTCACGCTCATCCCCCGCTTCATCGAGGAGCTCTTGCGCTGGGATCCCCCGGCGCACGCGGTCATCCGCAGGGTGGCGGCGGAGACCGTCGTCGGCGGAACGACCCTGCCAGAGGGCGCGATCGCGATGCTGATGCTCGCGGCGGCGAACCGTGATCCGTCGCACTTCGCGGCGCCGGACGTCTTCGATCTCGAGCGCGAGCACCACGGCCACGTGGCGTTCGGCTTCGGCGCCCACGCGTGCCTCGGCATGGGGCTCGCGCGGCTCGAAGCGAAGATCGCGCTCGAGACCATCGTCACGCGCGCGACCGAGATCGCGCTGGAGCGGCCGGTGAGCTTTCATCACACGCTCACGGTGCGCGGCCCCGCGGCGCTCCACCTGCGCTTCACGACCTGATCACGGCTCCTCCCCCACGAAGGCCGCCCTCGGCCTGAGCAAGAAGCCCTGCGCGCGCTGTTCGAGCGCGTGCGCGACCCAACCCGCGCTGCGGCCCACGCCGAAGATCGCGGGCGCGGATCCGAGCGGGAGCCCGAGCGCGAGGCTCACCGCCACGAGGCCCACGTCGAGCGAGGGCGCGGGCAGCCCCGCGCGCTGCATCACGTCGGCCATCGCCGCGAGCGCGCGGAGCGGCTTGCTCTCGGGCGCGTGCGCGAGCGACGCGGCGAGGAGCGGCGGCGCGCGCGGATCGCCGCCCGGATAGAGCGGGTGGCCGAAGCCCGGGATCGTCTCGCCGCGCTTCACGCGCGTGTGGATCACCTCGGGCGCGCGCTCGGGCCGGCCCACCTCGTGGACCAGCGCCTCGACGCGATCGGGGCTCACGCCGTGCTTGGGCCCCGAGAAGGCCGCGAGCCCCGCGAGCATGCACGCGTAGAGATCGGCGTCGGCCGAGGCCGCGACGCGCGCGGTGAACGCCGACGCGTTGAGCTCGTGATCGGCCGAGAGCACGAGCGCGCGATCCATGAGCGCGATCGCCCGCGCGCTCGGCGCGCGACGCTCGCGCGGATCGAGGGCCACGATGAGCGCCGCGGCGATGCTCCCCGCGCGGAGCGCCGCCCCGACCGCGCGCGCGCCGCGCGGCGCGGCGAGGAGCGCGGTGA
>CAYTJL010000092.1:0-32649 GCA_964437785.1 uncultured Polyangiaceae bacterium | reverse complement strand
GCGTCCGCGCAAGTCTGGATTTGCGCGGACGTGTACTTAGGAGGGTTTAGCCCTGCCCCGCAGGCCGTGTCTCGGGAGATGGCTCGATAGGCGGCTCCGGCGGAGCTTGGGGCAAAGGCTCCTGCGGTTGAGGCGGCTCACCCTCACTCGCCTTCTCCTCCGCAGATTGGCTCTCTTCAACCGGCTTGGGAGGTGCGTTTGCGGCCTCGTCCTCGGCGGCGAGCATGCGGTCGGCCTCCACCAACATGGCCTCGTGCGCGACGATGATTGACCTGCATTTGCGGGCCGCGGCGCCCAGCATCGCGAGGCCGGCGCCGCCCCAAACGACGCTCATCGCGAGCCCCGCGATCACGTGCGGATCGCCCGGGTGGCTGTGGATCGAGTCGAGCATCAGGAACGCATAAAACGGGGACGGCGCCGCGATCACGAAGGCGTCGCGCGCGCCGCTCTTGTCGGCGATGAGCCCCGCGATGGCCGCGACGACCCACGGGCCCACGGCGAGCCCGAAAAGCACGCCGAACAGGAAGAGCCGCGCGTTGCCCGACGAGGTCGCCCGCGCGCGGAGCAGCGCGCCGAGCCCCGCCACGAACACGAAGAACCCAATGGCGTACGCGCCGAACGCGATCACGCCCTCGAGCTCCTTGGAGGTCGACGTGCTCGACACGATGAGCCCGAGCGCGCCCACGGCGACGATCGCGCCGATGCTCACCACGCCCGCGACCATCGTGAGCGACATGGACCGCATCACGCCGGGGCCGAGGAAGCGGAGGATCCTGCCCGCGCGGATCTTGTCCCAATGCGCGGTCACGCGGCGCGAGGGCCCGATGGGATCGCCCATGAACAAGAACACGCAAAACGTGAGGAACGCGCCGAGCAGCGACACGCCGATGATCGCGGTGGGCTCGCGCCCGCTCGACGAGACCGCCGCGACCGGGATCGCCGCCGCGAGCGTGAGCGAAGGCGCGGCGACGACGAACCAGCGCTTGAGCCCCGTGGTCCGGTCGTCGGTCACGCTGGTCAGGTTCGCGATCGTGACCTCGTAGAGGAACCACGCCGGGAGCGCGACCGCCATCACCGGCATCACGATCAAGAAGACCACGTAGTTGAGATCGAACGGCGCGCGCTCGTACGCGATCGGGAGCCAAATCGGCGGCCCCTCGGGCACGCCGGGCCACGCGCGGTTGGCCGCGATGCTGAGCAGCGGGCCGAGCGTGCTGAACGCGGTGATCGTGATCGGGAACGCGAGCAGGAGCGTGATCAAGATCGCGCCGCGCAGGCTCGCCATCTTGGAGCTGACCGCGAGCCCGCTCGCGACGCTGAGCACCGACACGAGGAACAAAAAGCCGAACGCGACGATGGTCTCGGTCGCGGTCACGCCGCCGAACAAGAACGGCAGCGCGCCGACCGGCGCGAGCATCACGATGTACATCCCGATCGCCGTGAAGGCCGCGAGGAACTTGCCGCGCGCGACCACGCCCGGCGAGAGTCCCGTCAAGATCACGGCCTCCCACGTGCGGCCCTCGCGCTCCGACGCGATGCTGTTCGCCGCGACCGCGGGCCCCACCAGCGTCACCACGAAGTACGCGAGCGAGAAGAACACCTGGAAGAGCACGACGCCCGTCGTCGCGGGGCTCGCCTCGGTCGAGACGATGCCGCCGATCGACGCGATGAGCAGCGTCATCAAGATGGTGATCACCGTGAGGATCACCGGCGTGCGCGTGAGCCTCGCCGACTGCCGCAGCTCGCGGATCCAGATCGGGTTCGGCTCGGTGCGAAGCCTGTCGACGCGGAACCGCGCGCGATCGACGAAGCGCGTGGACATGGGGCCGCTCGGCGGCATGGTGCCGGTCTGCGCGCTCATTGCACTTCGCCCTTCGTGACTTCCAAGAAGATGCGCTCGAGCTCGTTGCGCTCCGGCTCGACGCCGATCACGCCCACGTTGTTGCGCACGAGGTGATGGACCATCTCGGCGATCTTCGCGTCGGTGCCCTCGAAGCCGACGAAGATGATGCCGCCCGAGACCTCGACCGCGCCGATGCCCGGCCCGCCGCGCAGCAGGTACGCGGCCATCTCCGGGTTCCCGAGCACGCGCAGCTTGACGCGCCTCCGCGCATAGACCGGCGCAGGCGCCGGGTACGCGATGTTCGGCGGCTGCTGCTGATAGCCTTGTTGCGCGGGCTGTTGCGGCGCTCCACCGAACTGCGCCCAGCTCCCATCCGGCGGCGCTTGTTGCGGAGCTCCTTGGTGCGGAGGCACGACGCCCGCGCGCGCGGAGGGCCCGAACGGCGCGGTCGGCGGCGGCCTGTGGTGGCTCGAATAGCCCGGGGTTTGCAGCGGTCGCGAGGACCTTTGGCCGTGCGCCTGCGCGTGCCCGACGGCCTGCGCCGAGCGCAGCGCTTCGAGCCGCGTCGCGATCTCGCCGATGGGCCCCGCGACAACGAGCCTCCCGCGCTCCAAGATCCCGACCGACGTGCACACGTCCGCGAGCTCCGTGAGGATGTGCGACGAGAGGAAGATCGTCTTGCCCAAGCTTCGGAGCTCCAACAAGAGATCGCGGATCTCGATGCGCGCGCGCGGATCCAGGTCGCTCGCGGGCTCGTCCAAGATGAGCACCTTGGGATCGTGGAGCAGGATGCGGCCGAGCTGGAGGCGCTGCTTCATGCCCTTCGACATGGTCGCGACGATGCGGTCTTGGATCTTGCCGAGGTCGGTCAGCTCCAAGACGGCGTCGACCACGCCGAGCGACGGCACGCGGAACGCGTCCGCGAAGAACTCGAGGTACTCGCGCACCGTGATGCGCTCATACACGCCCGCGTGATCGGGCATGTACCCGATGACCCTGCGCACGGCGTCGGGATCGATGGTGACGTCCATCCCGTCGATCTCGACGCGGCCCGCCATCGGTTCGAGCAGCGTGGCCATCACGCGGATGGTGGTGGTCTTGCCCGCGCCGTTCGGCCCGATGAAGCCGAAGATCTCGCCGGGCCCCACGTCGAAGGTCACGTCGCGCAGCACGTCCATCGTGCCGAAGCGGTGCCACAGGTGGCGCACGCGGATCGTCGGCGCGGGCTTCTCGATCGCGTCGGGCCTGCCGTGCCTGTCGTGATAGACGGGCTCGACGTGCGGGTGCATCTCCGCCGGAGGATCCGCGGGCAGATCCGCGGGCGGCTCGGCGGGCGCGCCGGTGTCCGAGCGACCCGCGGACGCGGAGTCGCGACCCACGTCGACCGCGTCGGTCATCGCGCGCCTCCGAACCCGACGATGCGCACGATCACGCGATCGGACTCCAAACGAAGGCCCGAGTCGCTGCCGCGCCCCTCGCCGCCATCCATCTGCGCGACGACCGTGGGCACGCCGTTCGGGAACCAATCGACGTCGCCGCCCGCCGACTCTTCGAGCGCGCCGAGCGCGTCGGCGAGCCCGGGCGCGTCGCGATCGAGGAGCGAATGGAGCGCGAACGCGTGGATCCCGTGCACGTCGATCGATCCGACGCGCCTGCCGCTCGACAAGGATCGCTCCCAATTCATGCCGTCGGGGTTGGCCGAGAGCGCGGTCGCGCCGCTCGTGGTGAGCTTGTCGCCGTCTTTGAGGCGGGGGAAGTAGTACGCGACGCCCTTGTGATCGCGGACGAGGAGGCTCCGCAGATCGCGGCCCGATCGGTTGATGATCACCGCGTGCTCGCCGTCCTTCACGATCGCGACGCCTTCGCCCACCGATCCGAAGCCGTCCTCGCGCACGACCACCGTCTGCCACGGCAGCGCCGCGACGTTGACGAGGCGCGCGCCGTCGCGGTCCGCGACGAGATCGACCTTGCGATCGGCTGACTCGGCGAGCACCGCCGTGGTCACCACGCTCGACGCGTCGCTCGTCCGCACGGTGAGCTCCTTGGATCGCGACGCGAAGAAGCCGCGCCACCGCCGCGCGGTGCCCTTGCTCATCCCCGCGCCCGCCTCGACGAGCGTGAGGTGCCGCGCCCTGCCCGTCACGCCCTTGGCCACGAGGCCGATGCCGACGATGATCGCGAACGTGATCGCCGCGAAGATGGGCAAGAGCCGCAGCGCGCGGAGCGGCTTGCCCTTCTTCGCGGCGGACGAGAAGCTCACGGGGCCCGCGATGATCGCGTAGACGCAGAGCAGGAGCGCCGCCGCGCCGATCGCCCACCGCGAGCTCTCGTTGGGATCGAGCTGCTTGCGCACGCGATCGTTACGGTTGTTCTGCTCGGTGCCCTGCCGGAACACCTCCGACGATCGGCGATCGAACGCGCGCCGCGCGAGATCGACCATGCGCGCTTGCACGAAGGGATCGTCGGCGCCGGGCTTCCGCGTCGGATCGAACGCGAGGAGGTGCACCTCGCCGAGGCCGTAATACGCCGACGCGCCGTAGAGGCTCCCGCGGAGGTTGCCGCCGCCGTAGCCGCTCAACGTCTCGACGAGATCGTTCCCCGGCTTGCGCGGCGAGGGGATCACCTTGCCGCTCGTCGATCCCATGCTCGACGGCGGCGCAGGCAGCACGAGATCCGCGAGCGTCGCCGCGCTGACGCCCTGCTTCGTGATCTCGCCGCCCACCAGCGATTTGAGCGTCGGGAGGCGGATGTCCTCGGGCCGCGCGATCGCGACGGCCAGCGTGCCGCCCGCGAGCACGTAGCCCGCGAGCGCGTCGAGCTCGGCGCCCGTGATGCGCGCGAGCACGTCGGACCGCATGAGGATGGCGTCGATCGACGCGTAGAGCGCCGCGCGATCCGGCAAGATCGGGTCGCCCGTCGCCGGGTCGTACCGCGGTGAGACCACCGAGAGCGTGGGCCCGGAGCCGTGGCCGCGCGCGCCGGACGTGCCGTACGTCGGGCTGATCGACGCCTCGTTGATCGCGCCGCGCACGCGTGACGTCTCGCTCACGTCGAGCAGGCGCACGCCCGTCGCGTCGAACGTCGAGAAGCGAGGCTCGGCGATCACGCGGCCCGTGCTCTCCGCGACGCGCACCACGAGATCGGCGTAGAGCGCCGCGAACGCGGGCACGCGCACGTGGACGCCGGCGCCGCCGCCGACCGTGAACGGCGCGCGCGTGCGGTACGTGGAGCCGGTCTTGCCGTACGTCTGCGAGACGACCTCGACCTCGCCTTGGGCCGGCCTCGTCCCGTTGTTTTGGATGCGCACCACGATGGGGTTCCATCCCCACGCGACCGAGTTTCCGGTGCCGAAGCCGGGCGCGACCTCCACCGAGAGATCGCTCGCGGAGGGCGGCGCGGCGCTGCCCGCGGGCGGCGGGCTCTGCGCGCTCGCGTCCGCGACGAGGAGCGAGGGCGAGGCCGCGATCGCGAGGATCGCGAGCGATCGAAGGGGCCACCTCATCGCGCGATGGCCTGCGCGACCTGATCGGGGCGCGAGGGGATCTCCTTGAGGAGGCCCTCGACGACCTGATCGGTGGTGATGCCGTCGGCCTCGCCTTCGAACGATCGGATCATCCGGTGGCGCAGCACGGGCTTCGCGACGCGCTGAACGTCGGTGAACGCGACGTGCGCGCGGCCGTCGAGCATGGCCGCCGCCTTCGCCGCGAGGACGAGCGACTGCGCGCCGCGGACGCCGGCCCCGTAGCGGAGGGCCTTCTTCACCACGTCGGGCGCGGTCTGCGCCGTCGGGTCGCTCGCGCGCACGAGCCTCGACGCGTACCGCATGACGGGCTCGGCGACGGCGATGTCGCGGCAGAGCTGGCGCAGCGCGAGCAGCTCGTCCCGCGCGAGGACCTTGGGCGGCTCACCGCGCGCGCGGCCCGTGGTGCGCGCGAGGATCTCGGTCATTTCGTCCTCGCCCGGGCTCGGCACGAGCACCTTGAGCAAGAAGCGATCGAGCTGCGCTTCGGGGAGCGGATAGGTGCCTTCCATCTCGATGGGGTTCTCGGTGGCGAGCACGAAGAACGGCTCCTCCATCGCGTGCCTCGTCCCCGCGATCGTGCACGCGTGCTCCTGCATCGCTTCGAGCAGGGCGCTCTGCGTCTTGGGGGTCGCGCGGTTGATCTCGTCGGCCAAGATCACCTGGCCGAAGATCGGGCCTTTGTGCAGCGCGAAGTGCCGCGATCCATCGGCCGCGGTGACCAAGATGTTGGTCCCGGTCACGTCGCTCGGCATCAAATCGGGGGTGAACTGGATGCGCGAGAACGCGAGGTCGAGGCAGCTCGACAAGGTGCGGACGAGGAGCGTCTTGCCGAGGCCGGGCGCGCCTTCGAGCAGCACGTGGCCGCCCGCGAGGATCCCCCAGAGCGTCTGGTCGACCACGTCGTTCTGGCCGACGATGACGAAGCCGATCGCCTCTTTGAGCTTCGTGCTGGCCGCGCGCGCGAGCGTGAGCCTCGCCTCGAAGGTTTCCCCGGCGGGTTGTGTCATCCGTCTCGATCTCCTCGGGCCCCAACGTAGCGCGAAACCGTTGGAACGAGCACGCCGTTGAACGCGCCGAGGGGGATCGCGAGCAGGGGTGTCGCGCTCTCTCAAACCTCCCCCTTTGCGCGCCCGCTCGCGGTAGCATGGTGATCCACCTCTGGCTCACGCGGCGGCCCCATGCCTACCTTGGACCTCTCGCTCGCCTCCAAGATCCAGCTCTCTGTCCGGCGTTTTTCGGCGCACGAGGGCATCTCTTCGCTCTACGAGGTGTCGGTCTGGGCGATGTCCCACGACCCGAGCGTCGATCTCGACGCCATCGTCGGCAAAGACGGCGCGTTCGAAGTCGCGACCGGCTACGCGAACGCGCACGGCGGCGGCGCACGGCGGTTCGCTGGCATGGTCTCGGTCGCCGAGCAGCTCCAAGCCGAGCCCACGGGCCTCTCCACCTATTTCGTGCGCATCGTCCCCAAGCTGTGGCGCCTCACCCAACGGCGGGGATATCGCATCTTCCAACACCTCACCATCCCCGACATCCTCGAAAAGCTCCTCGGCGAGCACGGGCTCAAACCCGATTTCCACATCGACAAGCCGGCGTATCCCAAGCTCGAATACAAGGTGCAATACGGGGAGAGCGATTATGCCTTCTTCTGCCGCTTGTGCGAGGAGGCCGGCGTCGCCTTCACCTTCCCCGCCGTCGACGAGAGCGGCGATGTCGTCGTGCTGGGCGACGCGCTCCACCTTCGTAAACCCCGCTCGGGGCCGCCCGTCCCCTGGGTCGACAAACCCAACGAGGCCTCCGAAAAGGAGTTCGCGACCCATATCCGCATCTCCCACGAGGTGCGGCCGGGCGCGCTCGTGGTGCGCGACTACGACTTCCGAAACCCGAGCGTGAACCTGCTCGGCGAGGCCGAGAAGGCCGAGAAGCCCGAGGACAAATACGAGCAGTTCCACTACAAGCCCGGCTCATTCTTGGTCGAGACGGGCAAGCCCGGGAACACCCCCTCGGCCGACGATCGCGGCTTTGCCCGCTACGACGCGCGCTACGGCGAAAAGCTCGCGGGCAAGGCCCTTTATGGCCTCCGGTCGGGCCGCGAGGCGGTCCGCTTCGAGACCAACGCGTTCGACCTCGCGGCGGGCGCCATCTTCGCGATCGAGGGCCACCCCAACCACGAGATCGACCCCTATCACAAGCTCCTCATCACCCACTTTGCCATGGAAGGCGCCGTGGGCGAGCGCTTCCGCGCCGAGGGACGCGCGGTGTTCGCCGACGTGCCGTATCGGCCGGCGATGGCCACGCCCAAGCCCCGTGTCTACGGCGTGCAGAGCGCGACGGTGGTCGGCCCCAAAGGGCAAGAGATCCACACCGACGAATTCGGCCGCGTGCGCGTCGAGCTGCCGTGGGATCGTGAGGGCACGGGCGACGACGGCAGCTCGTGCTGGGTCCGCGTCTCACAAGGTTGGGGCGGCAAGGGTTATGGCATGATCGTCCTGCCCCGCATCGGCCAAGAGGTGCTGATCGGGTTCTTGAACGGCGACCCGGATCAACCGATGGTGGTCGGGAGGCTCTACAACCGCACGAGCCCCGTCCCTTACAAGCTGCCTGACAACAAGACCGTGAGCACGTGGAAGAGCGACAGCTCCCAAGGCTCGAACGGCTTCAACGAGATCAAGTTCGAGGACAAAAAGGCCGACGAGCTCGTCTATCAACAGGCCGAGAAGAACCAGCGTACGCTCGTCAAGCACGATGAGACCATCACCGTGCTCCACGATCGCGACAAGCACGTCGGCGTCAACGAATTCGACACGACGGGCGTCAATCGCATCGAGGTGACCGGCATCACCCGGACCGAGACGACGGGCGCCAATCGGTTGATGGTCATCGGCGGCGACAAACGAAAGCTCGTCGGCGGGAGCGAGGTCGAGCGCACCGAGGGCAACAGGCTCCTTTACGTGGGCAAGAACCTCGACGCGGTCATCAAGAAATCCAAGCGCGAGCAGGTGGACGGCGACGTTCACCTCTTCGTCAAAGGCAGCCGCAAAGAGCGCGTCGACGGCACCCAATCGCTCGTCGTCCACGGCGATCAGCACGAGCAGGTGAGCGGGCGGCACGCGCTCGAAGCGGGGAGCGAGATTCACCTCGTCGCCGGCGAGGTGCTGATGGGCGAGGGCGCGCGCGACGTGACGTTGAAGGGCGCCGGCGGCTTCGTCCGCATCGACGCGGCGGGCGTCACCATCAAAGGCACGTTGGTCAAGATCAACGCCGGCGGCTCGCCCCGGAGCGGCAAAGGCTCTAAGCCCGAGGAGCCCGCCAAGGCCAAAGAGGCCGAGATCGAGGAGCCCGACGAGATCGACACCGACGTCACCGTCGACAAGCAACCTGGCAAAGCCCCGACGCCCGAGCCCAAGAAGCCCACGCCCAAGCCCGACGCCCACGAAGAGGCCCCGGCGGAGACGTGCGAGCTCAAGAAGCTCGAGGTCGCGTGTGAGCACGAGGGCAAGCGCAAATTCAAGGTCGTGCTGCCGCCCGCGGACGGCACCAAGAAGCCTTATGACGTGCTCGAGGTCTTGGCGGGCGACGCCGCCGCGGACCCCATCAAGGCCACCATCACGATGGCCAAACCGCGCTGCGCGCTCCACAAAGACGCCATCGTCATCCAAAGGCCCGACGGAAAATCCGAGGCGCGCGCCGAAGAGACCATCACCTATCCGGTCAAGCACCAAGGTATCGTGATCGAGCGGGACGTCCTCCTGCTCATCTGGCCTTGGAACCGGCCGCCCGTCGATTACCGCTTCACCGCGCGGGCGTGCCGCGCCGCCAAGAGCGCCGCGGTGCTCGTGCGCGTCTATCCGGCGCTCGAGGTCTCGTTCGGGCTCAAGCTCGGCCTCAACACCGACGATCGTATCAAAGAGAAGATCGGCAAGGCCCAAGGGGCGGGGCGCGTCGAGAAGCGCGGGCGCCCGGCCCACACCGACTGGGAGCTCGAGATCAAGGGCGAGATCAAATATGGTGATCACAAGCTCGAATTGAGCCGCAAGTTCGAGAACAAGATCAAGGACTGGGCCGCGTTCAACAGGCTCATCAAGCGCGCGATCGACAAGTTCACCGAGCTCTTCTACACGTACACCGGCGTCACGATCCTGCCCGAATTCCCGAGCCTCGCGCTCTCGTACGAGGGCAAATTCAAAGAGATCGAGAAGAGCTGGAAAGTCGGCTCCGAGTGGAGCTTCTCGCTCAAGCTCGATCCGCTCATCGGCATCACGGCCAAGCTCGACATCTTGGACGTGATGATCTCCGCGCTCGAAAAGACGCAGTTCGCCGTCATCGCGCGCGGGCTCAAGAAGGTCAAAGACTTCGCCAAATCGAAGGGGCAGGTCTTCGAGATTTATCTGTCGTTCGGCGGCCGCATCGCGGGCGAGATCGGCGCCAAGAAGAAGCTCGAAGAGCTGCGCGCCGGGCCGTTCGGCGAGGTGAAGGGCGAGGTCAAGGTCGAGTTCGGCGCCAAAGCCTCGTTCGGCAGCCAGAGCATCGTGAGCTTCAAGGTGGGCGCCGAGGCCAAGGCGAGCACCGGGCTCGGGGCCAAGCTCCAGCTCGACAGCGACAAGAAGGGCGCCTTCTTGAAGGGCAAGCTCTACGTGCTCGCGTGCAAATTCCAATATTCGGTGTACGCGAGCGGTAAGTTCATCTGGGAGATCAAAGAGTCCTACGAGGGTGAATACACCTTCTGGGAGGACACCGACTTCCTCAAGTCCGGTGATCACTACGTCCTCCAATCCGGGTGATGGGATGAGCGAAGTCATCGACGTTGCGAGCGATCCTGGGCCGAGCCGGCCCGTCTTCGAGGTGGCTTTGGAGGCGCAGGACCTCGACTGCGAGATCCGCGTCAACGACATCCCGGTGCTCCGCGCGAAGGTGGGCCGGGTGCTCACGGCGTTCGACGTGAATCCTTGTGTGATGAGCGGCGACAACACGCTCACGCTGGCCGTGAGGCCGCCGCGCGACGGCGAATACAGCGCGGGCGCGATGGCCAAGGTCGCGCTCCGGCGCCGCGCCTCTCCCGAGCACGAGGAGGCCGATCTCTTGGCCGGGCTCGCGTTCTCGGGCGCCTCGGCCAACGCTTCGAACGGCTTCGAGGAGAGCCCCGGATATGCCACGGAGGAGCCGCCCCAGGTGCGGTTTCGAGGGGTGTCGGCGACGCAGAAGGTGAGCTTCGAGACGCCTTTTACGCCGTGGTCGTGGACGACCTCACCGCCCGTTCGGGTCAACGAGGAGACGCGCGCCGAGCTGTTCGCGGCGTATCAGCGGGTGTGGCGGCTCATGCGGGCGCGCGACATCGACGCGCTCGTCAAGGAGTGCGCGTATCAAGCCGCCGACTACAAGGTGGCGTATTACCTTTCGAGCGACGACGAGGCCAACAGGCTGCTCGGCGTCGCGCAGACGTTCGCGGACCCGGACGTCGAGATTGACGATCTCGACGACACCGATTTGGAGGTGGAGAAGATCGCCGGCGGGCGCCTCGTGCAGCTCGTCGACAAAGAGGGCAAGAGCCCGCTCCGCCTCCGGGTCCGCGACAACGATCGTTTGACGGGCCGCTTCGTGTGCGTGTTCGCGAGGACGGCAGGGGGCTTTCGGATCGCGCGTTGATGAGGGGAGAGCCATGCCCAGTCTCAAGTTTGCCAAACCTGCCTTCGCCGACCTCCGGGACAATCACCTCACCTACTCGTCGAGCGTCCACGCGTGCCGGGTCATCGATCCGACGCTCGGCGGCGTGAACACGTGCGCGTGCCGCATGAGCGAGGCGCTCGTGATCACGAACGGGCTCGTGGCCGATCGGGCCGAGATCAGCAAACAGGGAGACGGCAAGGGCGACGGGACCAAATACCTGCTCGGCAAATACGGATATGGCACCACCGCCAACACCGGCCGGCTCTGCCCGCACGGGATCGGCCGCGGCGCGCAGGACTTGGGCGCCTTTTTAAAGCACCATTGGGGGCCGCGCACGCTCGGTTGGGCGGCGCAGGCCGATCACCACGAGCCGCCCAAAGACATCTTGGGCAAACACGGTGTCGTGGTCTACATCCAGATCCCCGGCTTCGGCGGCCAAGGCCACGTCGATTTGTGGGACGGCGACGGCCCCGGCGAGGGCAGGAGCATGTATTGGGCGTCCAAGACCATCTGGTTTTGGTCGCTGGGATAACCGCCCTCTCACTCCTTCGGCAACACCACCAGATCTTCGCGGTGGACGACCACGTCTTCGGTCTCGTCCTCGTCGTCCCGCCTTTTCCCGGCGATCCCCGCGGTCTCGCTCGCGGACAAACGCGTGAGCCCGCGCGCGATCTCGGCGCCGTCCGGGTCCACGATGGACACCGCGTCTCCGGCCAAGAACGCGCCGCGCACGCCGAGCACGCCGACCGCGAGCACGCTCTTGTTCTTGGTCGCGATCACCTCGGCCGCGCCCCGATCGACGAGCACGGCGCCGCGCGGCCGGAGCGTGTAGGCGATCCAGTGCTTGCGCGCGCTGAGCTTCTGCGGGACGGCCGCGAACACGGTGCCCACGTCCTCGCCCGCGAGCACGCGGCGGATCACGTCGGGCTCGCGCGCCGCGGCGATGACCACGTCCGCGCCCGCGAGCGTGGCCCTGCGCGCGGCCTCCACCTTGCTCGCCATCCCGCCCGTGCCCACGCCCGAGGTCGATGCGCCCGCGAGCGGCCGCGCCTCACGCGCGACGCTGCGCACGAAGCGCACGCGCTTGCCCTCGCGATCGAGGAGGCCCTCGACGTCGGAGAGGAGCAGCAGGCACTCGGCCTCGCAGAGCGGCGCGACCATCGAGGCGAGCTGATCGTTGTCGCCGAACTTGATCTCGTCGACGGCGACCGCGTCGTTCTCGTTGATGATCGGCACCGCGCCCACGTCGAGCAGCGCGGCGAGCGCGTTGCGCGCGTTGTTGGTGCGCGCCCTGTCCGCGAGGTCCGCGTGCGTGAGGAGCACCTGCGCGACCGGGATTTCGAGCGCGTTGAACGCGTCCTCGTAGCGCTGCATGAGCACGCTCTGGCCCGCGGCCGCGGCCGCTTGCAGCCACGCCATGTCGCGCGGGCGGCCCTTGAGGCCGAGCTTGGTGATGCCCAGCGCGATGGCGCCGCTCGACACGATGATCACGTGCCGGCGCGGCGTGCCGCGCGCCTCCCGCCGCACCTCGGCGACCTCGGTCGCGAGCCGCTTCCACGCGTCGCCCGCGAGGCTCTTCGAGCCGATCTTGATCACGATGCGCCGCGAGCGGCCGAGGCGCGCGCGCACCTGAGCCTCTTCGTCGGCGCCGTCGATCTCAGACATCGCGGAGGCTCGGGGTCTCGCGGACGACCTGATCGAAGGCCGCGATGAGCCGTCGCTCCAAGTACGCCGGCAGCGACGCGCTCGTCAGCACGAACGTGTCGGTCCACCGCGTGAATTCGTCGCGGAGGTCTTCGACGCCGGCGTCGATGGTCGCGGTGGGCACGTCGAGCGTGGGCGAGACCACGCGCAGCACCGCGCGATCGATCGCCTCGCGGACGCGCCGCGCCTCCTCGACCTGCACGCGCACCGCGCCCGAGGGCCGCACCTCGGTGAGGTAGCGCTCGAAGAGCAGGCCGAGCGCGTAGACCTCGATCCCGCGCGACGCCGCGGCGAGCGCGCCGAGGCCGCGCACGCGGCGGAGGAGCTGGCGCGCGATCGTCTCGGCGGCGCGCGCGAGGCGAGCGCGCTGCTCCGAGCTGGGATCCGCGAGGAGACCGCGCGCGTCCGACGTGAGGCTCACGCCGTGGCGCGCGGCCACGTCGTGCGCGACGGAGCCGCGGATCTGCGCGATGACGCGATCGGGGACGAACGGCAGAGGGATGGCGGCCGCCGCGACGGCGTACGCGGTGAGCACCGCGAGGCGGCCCGAAGGAGGTTGCGGAGAGAGCACGACAGCGCTGCTCGACCGGGGCGCGACCGGGTCAGACATACCGCGCACGCTACCACGGGTGCGCCCCCGCGATCGCGCGATCGTGACTAGCGACGCCGGGCCAAGATGAACGCGCGATCGTCCTCGGGGAGCTGCGTGCCGCGGAAGTCTTCGACCATCTTGGAGATGGCTGCGGCGATGGACGAGACCTCGCTCGACGCGGCCGTGAACCGCGCGAAGTTCTCGCCGAGGCGCTCTTGGCCGAGCATCTCTTTGGACTCGTTGCGCAGCTCGGTGAGCCCGTCGGTGTACATCGCGAGCACCTCGCCGGGGTGCAGCACCGTGCGCTCCGAATCCATCGCCGTCGGCGAGATGCCGAGCGGCGCGTTGGCCGCGGATTGCAGCGTGCGGAGCAGCCCGCGCGGCGACGAGATGAGCACGGGCGGGTGCCCCGCGTTCACGCACTCGATCTCGCCCGTCGACGGGCTGAGCGCGATGGCCACCATGGTCACGAACGAGTGCGTCGGCACCCAACCGCACAGATGCCGGTTGACCCGCTCCATCAGCTCGGTGAGCGATCGGCCCGTGTCCGCGGTCGCGCGCACCATCGTGTGCAAGCTCGACGTGACGAGCGCCGCTTGCAGGCCCTTGCCGCACACGTCCGCGACCGCGAGCAGGAGCCTGCCGTCGGCCATCGGGACGATGTCCGCGTAGTCGCCGCCGACCCACTTGCACGGCTCGAAGCTCACCGCCAAATCGAGCCGCGGGAAGTCGAGCGCCTTGGGGAGCAGCGCGCGCTGGATCTGCCGCGCGGTCTCCAGCTCGCGCTCGATCGCGGCGTGCGCCTGCGCGTGCTTGCGCGCCATCGCCGCCGACTCGCCTTGCACGTACACCTCGGCCGCGAGCTGGATCAGGCTGAACCACTCCACGCTCGCGAAGTCGGGCGGCAGCGTCACGTAGAGCACGTCGAGCTCTTGGTCGTCGGTGCGCGGCGGCGCGAGCGGGCACGCGACGACCATCATCTCCATCACGCGCCGCGAGATGGTGAGGTCGACCGCGGGCATCTCGCTCACGTTGATCTTGGAGAGCAGCTCCCTCGCCTTCGATCGCATGCCCGATCGCGTGAGCTCGTCCGAGCTCGCGATGGTGTGCGAAGGGACCGTGCCCATCGACGAGTCCTCGGTGCTCGTGAGGTTCGTTCCGACGACGGGCTCGCGCGTCTCGCGGAGCGTCTGGATCACGCGGCGCGAGATGTACGCGCGCTCGTCGGACGTCACGCCGCCCTGCAAAAATGGGCGCGTGAGCATCTTGGTGCTCCCGTCCTTCTGGATGCGGAGCGCGACCGCCATGCTGCCGTGGAGCTCCTTCGTGACCATCAAGCGGAGCAGCTCGCCGAGCCGCTCGCGCCCGTCTTGGATGTCGAGCAGCCTGCGGCTGAACTCGAGCAGGTTGCGGAGCTGCGTCGCCGAGATGCGCGGCTGATCGAAGTCGAGCAGCGTGCGCACGGCGGCGGGGTTGTCGTCCTCGACGGCGCGCGCCTGCGGCTTGGGCTGCTCGTTGGCCTGCTCCAGATGGAACGTGAGCTGGAAGTCGCCGATGCCGATGCGATCGGCGGGCGTGAGCACGCGCTCGGTGATCGGCTCGTCGTTGATGAGCGTGCCGTTGGTGCTGCCGAGATCGCGGATCCACCAGCGGCCGAAGGGATCGCAGAACATCTCGGCGTGCCGGCGCGACACCGTGTGGTGATCGAGCAGGAGCTGCACGCCGGGGACGCGCCCCACGACGAGATGCGACTCGGACAACCTGCGCCGAGAGACCGTAGCGCCGTTCAAGCGGATCTCGAGGAACCCGCGGAAGGTTACGTCCGTGCGATCAATGTCGTCGCTGCCTGAACGATCCACGACTTCGCTTTGCCCGCGCTTGCGCTCGTAACCTCGAACCGTACCCGGCCCGGATGAAGATTGATCGGTGGCCATGAGGGAGCTCCCTCGGGTCTCACATCATCCATTCCGATCGCGTGCCCGTCAACGAGCGATACGTCTCATCACGTTTACGTTGTGGTACGCCGGGGATCAGGCTTTCACCACGTTAGGCGCGGGGGAGCGATAAATGCCCCGCGTGTCGATGATGAGGCGCGCGTATTTCGCGACGAGGTCGTAGTCGACCGCGCTGTGATCCGTCACGACCACAATCACGTCGTGCGCCGCGATCGTCTCGGGATCGAGCGGGATCGACGTCATCTTGGGCAGGTGCGGCCACGATCGCATCTCGGGCGCTTTGGGCACGTGAGGATCGTGGTAGCTCACGCTCGCCCCGAGCCGGAGGAGGAGCTCGATGATTTCGAAGGCGGGGCTCTCGCGCGGATCGTCGATGTCTTTTTTGTACGCGAGGCCGAGCAGCAGGACGCGCGCGCCTTTGACCGCGAGGCCGCGATCGTTCATCGCGAGCTGGAGCTTGCGCACCACGTATTTGGGCATCTCGACGTTCACCTCGCCCGCCAGCTCGATGAACTTGGTGGGCTGGCCGAACTCGCGCGCCTTCCACGAGAGGTAGAACGGATCGAGCGGGATGCAGTGGCCTCCCCAGCCGGGCCCCGGGTTGAAGCGCATGAAGCCGAACGGCTTGGTCGAGGCTGCGTCGAGCACCTCCCACACGTCGATGCCCATGCCGTCGAGCACGACCTTCAGCTCGTTGACGAGCGCGATGTTGACCGCGCGAAAGATGTTCTCGGCGAGCTTTTCGGCCTCCGCGGCGCGCGCCGACGACACGGGTACGACGCGCTCGATCACCTGCGAATAAAGGGCGACCGCGACCTCGGCCGAGCGGGGATCGACGCCGCCGACGACCTTGGGGATGGTCGCGGTGGTGTGCCGCTTGTTGCCCGGGTCCTCGCGCTCGGGCGAAAACGCGAGGAAGAAATCGATCCCGAGCGCGAGCCCCTTCTCCGCGAGGATGCCGAGCACGAGCTCGTCGGTGGTGCCGGGGTACGTGGTGGACTCGAGCACCACGAGCTGCCCGGGCCGGAGCGCGTCGCGGATGCGCCTCGACGTCTCGATGACGAAGCTCATGTCGGGCTCGCGCTGGCGCGTGAGCGGCGTGGGCACGCAGATCAGGATCGCGTCGGGCTCGGCGAGCCGCGCGAAATCCGTTGTCGCGTCGAGCCTCCCGGTCGCGGCGGCGGCGGCGAGGCGCGCGGGGTCGAGGTGCTTGATGTACGACTCGCCGCGCGCGAAGCGGAGGACGCGCTCGTGATCGACGTCGAAGCCGAGCACGCGGAACCCGCGCTCGACGAAGGTGAGCGAGAGCGGAAGGCCCACGTAGCCGAGGCCGATGACCCCGACCGTCGCCTCACGACGACGGATTTTGTCGAGGAGCTCTTGGCCCTTGCCGTCCATCAGTCGAGCGTGACGGTATCGCCCGCGACGACGCAGATGTCTTCGTTGGGGAATTTGCCGGAGATGATGCGCTTGTACGAGATGGGGATCTCGCGCATGTGCCCCTTGTCGTCGCGGCGGAGGACGATGATGCGATCGCCCGCGAACTTGTTGGGCCCGCCCGCGATCGCGATCGCCTCGGAGATGGTCACGTAATACTTTTGGTTGAACGAGCCCGCGTGGTTGACGTTGCCGGCCACGACGAAGCGATAGCTGTTGAAGGCCGTCACGGTCACGTTGACGACGCCCTCCGTCTTCACGAACTTGGAGAGCTTGTCCTTCATGGTCTCGCGCACCTGCGAGGGTGTCTTGCCCGCGACCTGGAGGTCGCCGACGAGCGGCAGCGTGATGACGCCGTCGGGCCGCACCGTCCCGGAGCCGCCGAGATCGTTCGCGTGGTAGACCTGCACGTTGATCTGGTCGCCCACGCCGATGATGTACTCGTGTCGGCGCGGATCGAACTCCTTACCGTAGTCGTACGCTTCGTAGATGCTCGGCCCGCAGCCCGCTCCTCCGAGCCCGAGCGAGAGGGCGAGGGCGAAGGCGGCGGCCACTTTCGATACGTTCACGGGCATGTTCAGCGGGGGCCTACGGTACACCCACTCACGCCGGTAAGCCACGTGCGGGTTTTGATAAAGTCGCCGCATGGCGGACGTCGCAGACGTGGTGAGCGAGGCGGTCGAGAAGGCGGGCACAGGCGGCGAAGGGGAGGACAAAGACTCGTCGCTCAACAACGTCATCGCGGCGTCGGTCGCGCTCATCGCGACGTTCGTGGCGCTGTGCAACGTCAAAGACGGCAACATCGTGCAAGCGATGGCGCAGGCGCAGGCGAACGAGGTCAACACGTGGTCGCTCTACCAAGCGAAGAGCACCAAGCAGAACCTCGCCGAGTCGGTCGCGAGCCAGCTCATGATCCAGCGCGACACGTCGTCGGCGCTCACGCCCGAGGCGCGCGCGATCCTCGACAAGCGCATCGCGGACTATCAGGCCGAGGTGAAGCGCTACGACCAGGAGAAGGCCGAGGTCAAGAAGCAGGCCGAAGGGTACAGAAAACAGTACGAGTCGCTCAACGTGCACGACGATCAGTTCGACATGGCCGAGGCCGCGCTCTCGATCTCGATCGCGCTGCTCGGCGTGACGGCGCTGACCAAGAAGCGCTGGCTCCTCGGCGTGGGCGGCGTCTTCGCGCTCTTCGGCGTGGTGATGGGCTTCGCCGGGTTCTTCGGCAAAGGCGTCCACTTCGAGCTCTTGGCGAAGCTCCTCGGCTGAGCTTCTTAGAAGCAGATCTCGTAGCCGGGGTAGCCCTTGATCATCTCTTGGCAGGTGAGCCCGTCGGGGCAGCCGGCGCCGTTCTCGCACGTGGGTCTCGTGCTCGCGGTGGAGCACGTGCTCCGGCACTCGATGACGTCGGGGATGATGCCGGCCTTGATGGTGGCCTCGGAGAACGACGCGCAGCACACGAGGCCCGAGGGGCACGACGTGGGCGTGTTGCAATAGAGCTCGCTGTGCTTCGCGGGGCACTCGCCCGGCTTGCCGCACACGTCGTTGGTGTTCACGTGATCCAAGCAGCACACCTCGCCGTCGGCGCAGAGATCGCCGTTGCCTCCGCAGGGCACGCGCGCGGCGCTGGTGCTCGCGTCGGTGGTGAACTGAAAGTCGGGGTACGCGCACGAGGCGAGCGCGAAGGCGAGCGCGACGCGAGCGATGCGGGTGACGTGAGCAGCGCGGCGCATCGTGCGCCTCAGGGATCGTCGAGGAGCTTGTTCATGCTCGCCTCGTCGGCGGGCGTGAACGGGTACTGATCGAACTCCGCGCTCGTCACCCACTTGAACGCGTTGACGGCGAGCGGGGTGAGCTCGCCGCTCACGATGCGGCACTCGTAGAGGTACAGGTCGACGACGTAGCGCTCGTACGGATGGCTCACGAACGAGATGAGCTGGCCGACGTCGATCTCGACGCCGAGGCGGTGGCGCACCTCGCGCTTGAGCGCGGCGGCGTCGGTCTCGGTGCCCTCTACGCGACCGCCCGGGAACTCCCAGAGCAGCGGCAGCACCGCGGCCGGTCTGCGTTGCGTGATGAGGTACCGTCCGTCTCGCTCGATGACCGCCGCGACCACGCGGATCGTGCGAATTGATTCCATGTTGGCGCTCTCTCCTCCGGCCGAAAGACTGGGCTCGACGGCTCCGATATGACGCTACATCGCGATGCGGAAGAGCTGCTGGCCCATGAGGAGGATGTCTCCGTTGCCGACGTCGGTCTCGCCGAGCAGCCTCACGAACGTGCCGTTCGAGCTGCCGAGATCCGTCACGTAGACCTGGCCGGCCTGCACGGCGATGCGGCAGTGCAAGCCCGAGACGTAGCCGTCTTCGGGGAAGAGCACGTCGCCGCGCTCGCGACCGAGGTGCAGCCCGCTCTCGGGGAGCGGGAACGCGTTGCCCGTCGCGTCGCGGCCGATCACGAGCGCGATGCGACCGATGTAGCCCTTCGACGGGCTGCCGAGGCGCTCGACGCCGTCGCTCGTGGGCGAGAGCGGCGCGAGCGGCTCGTAGCGAAGGATCTCTTGACCGATGCGGAACACGTCGCCCGGTCGGATCAAGATCGGCTCTTCGCGGCGGAGCTTTTTGTAGATGCCGTTGAGCGAGCCTTCGTCTTTGACGTAGAGCTTGCCCCCGCGCGGCGTGAACGTCGCGTGGCGCGGCGAGAGGTAGCTGTCGCCCGCGAAGATCGCGCCGGTGTCGCGGCCCACGGTGATGATGCCCGCGGGCAGTGTGTACGAGCCCGCTTCGGTGCCGTCCGCGCGGAGCGCGGTGAGCACGACGTTGCTGAGCGCGGTTGAGCCGGTTGCCGCGGCAGGCGCGGGCGCCGGCTCAGCGGCCGCGGCGGCCGGGCGCGTGAGCTTGAACCCGCACGACGCGCAGAACTTGTTGTTCGGCGGGTTCGGGTGCTCGCACTGCGGGCACGTGACGAGGCCGCCTGCCGCTGCGGGAGCAGCCGCGGGCGCAGCGCCGGGTGCAGGAGACGGCGCGGGCGCGGGCACCGAAGGCGGGCGCGCGCGCAGGGCCGGCTGGGGACCCGGCCCCATGTTGGTGGTCTCGTCGACGATGCCTGCGCCCGGTGCCGGCACTTTGACGGCGGGGACGCCGTGCGGCGGCGTGTCGGCGGCGAACTTTTTGGGCGCTACCTCGCGAGGCAGCTCCGCGCCGCAGCCAAGGCAGAACTTGTAGTGGTCCTGATTCTCTTTCGAACACTTCGGACAGGTGATCACCGCTCTCCCTCGCTCTCGGAAGCTTACCCACGGCGGAGCCTAGGCTCGACGGCGAGGGCGAGCATAGGCGCGAAAATGGCCTCGTGTCGACTGTTCGGCGAGGGGGCCCTCGTCTTCCTCCGAAACGAGCACTGAACGTGCTTCTAGAGCGCTACGCTCGGCGGCCGTGGACGCGAACGACATCCCCGACATCGCCTCCCGTCTCGCGCGGAACATCAAGCAGCTCCGCGAGGCGCGCGGGTTCACGCAGCAGCAGATCGCGAAGCTCGCGGACGTGCCGCGCGCGACCTGGGCGCACCTCGAATCCGGGTCGGCGAACCCGACGCTCAGCATCTTGCACCGTGCGGCGGCGGCGTTGCAGGTCTCGATCGAGGAGCTCATCAGCGCGCCGCGCGCGACGTGCCGGCTCTACCCGTGCGACGAGCTGCCGGTGCGCACGCCGGGGCAGGCCACCGTGCGCAAGCTCCTGCCCGATCCGATCCCGGGGATGGCGATCGAGCGTTTGGAGCTGCCGGCGCAAGGACGGATGACGGGTGTGCCGCACACGCCCGGAACGCGAGAGTACTTTGCGTGCGAGACTGGCACGTTCGAGCTCATCGTCGGTGGAGAGCGGTTTAAGCTCGACGAGGGGGACGTGGCCGTGTTCCGGGGGGATCAACGTCACTCGTACGTGAACCCTGGCAACAAGCACGCTGTCGGGTATTCGGTGGTCGTGCTGGCGAAGGTGGATTGATGCGACGGATGATGTTCGCTCTCCGGCTGAGCTCTCTCGCGCTCCTCACGCTCCTCGCCGCGTGCAAGCGCGAGCCCCCTGCCCCCGAGAGAGAGGCGATGATCGTCGCGGTCCCCGGCATGGGAGCGATGCGCTGCACGCCCCTCGGCAGCGCGGGCCCCACGGCGTCGGCGGTCCCTCTCGATCTGCCCAAAACGGGCTCCGGGGAGATGCAAACCGTCCTCGGCGTGGAGCTCCACGCGAACGGCGACACGCTCGTCGACGGCAAGCGCCTTTACAGCGACGACGCGCTCCTCGCCCAGGCGCGAGACGCCATCACGCAGAATCCCAATCTCCGGGCTGTCATCCGCGCGGACGCGACCGTGCCGCACGGGCGCGTGATTCGCGCGCTCGACCTCCTCAAGCAAGCTGGGATTAGCAAGATCGCGTTTGGGGTGGTGCCCAGCCCGCCCGAGGGCGGGGCGGCGCCCCCAAAGCCCTGAGGTGATAACCGTGTTCGATCTATGAGCGATTGCCCCCCGAGCGAGCGCTCTCGCGTGATGACGTCCGGGCGCTCAGCGCCGGCCTTTTCCGCGGCCACCGCCGCTCCTGCCGCCGCCGCGGTCCACGTGCCCGCCGCCTTTGTTGTGCTCGTTGATGTGGACCTTGTTTTGGACCTTCACCTTGCCACCGCCGTGGTCGTCGTCATGTCCATGGCCGCGCCCATGCCCGTGGCCATGATCATGGTGATCGTCGTCGCCGCGGACCACCACGCGACTGCCCGCGCCGACGTCGACACGGCCCCTCGCGCGCACGTCCACGTAGGCTCCCCACCCCACGCTCGCCATGATGCGAACGCGCGGCACGGCGGCGAACGCCGCGAGCGTGACGCCGGGCGCGACGAGGTGAACGCCGGGCGCCCACCCCACGACGCACGCGTGCGTGACCACACCCACGCTGACCGCGATGGTGACGCGCACCGGATCGACGCGCGTGGAGAGCCGACCGACGAAGTAGAGCCCGCCGGGCTCGACGTCGAGATCGAGCATCTCGTGACGATCCGCGACCGTCGCCAAGCGGACGCGCCGCTCGCCGACCGCGATGGGCTTGTAGTCGACGTCGAGCACGTAGACGCGCACCTGCCCGGTCTCTTTGTCGGCCACGAGCTCGACGCGATCGTCGCCCACGACCTGCACCACGCCGCCGTGCGGGCCCACCTTCTTGTCTTCGGGAGGCGCCTTTTCAAAGGCGACGCGGCCGTCGTCCGCGAGCGTCTGCGTGCCGCCTTTGGGCACGAAGATAACGCCGTTCCACTCGGCGGCCTCGATGTAGATTGTATACCTCATCTCGGTGAGGTCTTCGGTAGGGGGCGTGACGTACGAGATGATGACTCCATCCTTGTCGACGCCGATGGGGAAGCTCACCTCATCGGTCGAGGTCTTCCAAATGAGGAAGCCAACCGCCTTCTTCGAGACGTCTTTGCCATCCGTGGTCTTGGCGATGCCCTTGACCTTGCCATCCGCGGTGACGGTCCAGCTCACCGAGCCATGATCGTTATCTTCGGTGACGGCCGCGCCCGACGCGGGGCTCTCCTCCGCGGGGGGCGTCTGGGCCTTCTTGCACCCGAGCGTGGCCGGAAGGGCAGGGAGGGTTGCGATGGCCATCGCTGCGACGAGGGTGCGAAACTTCATGGTGACCTCCTCGATGGGGTTGTGTAGAGTAAGGGGTTTTACCCGTTCGGGGCGGCGAGCGCACGTAGATAGTGCCACGCGCACCCTCTCCCAAGGCTCAGAGAAGCAGGAAGTCGGCGCTGGAAAGATGATGTAGAGACGTGTACCGAGGTGTGCCGACAAGCCTAATTTCGCCGGAATTCGAGCCAATTGGGGCATTAAAGCAGAAGACGCAATTGCCTCGACACCAACGCTCCATGAGCATTGACATCGGCACGATATGAGCGGGGGATTGGCGAGGAGCTGTTAGGCGAGCATCTGCTTGGCGATGACGAGCCGCTGAATCTGGCTCGTGCCTTCGTAGATCTGGAGCACCTTGGCGTCGCGCATCAGCTTCTCGACAGGGTACTCTTTGACATACCCGTTGCCGCCGAAGATCTGCACCGCGTCGACCGCGGTGGTCATGGCGCTGTCCGCGCCATACGCCTTGGCGTAGCTCGAGATGATGGGGTCACGAACGCCGTTATCGAGGTTGTACGCGGCCTTCATGTACAAAAGGCGCGTGGCCTCGCAGCGAATCCCCATCTCGGCGATCATCCATTGGATGAGCTGGTGATTGGCGATGGCCGTGCCGAACGTCTTTCGCTCTTTGGCGTACGCCACGCACTCGTCGATGCAGCGCCGCATGAGGCCCGCGGCCGAAGCGGCGATGTCGGGCCGCGTCTGGTTGAAGGTCTCCATCGCGAGCTTGAAGCCTTGGCCCTCGGGCGCGAGGAGGTTCGCCTTGGGCACGACGACATCGTCGAGGAAGACCTGCGCCGTGTCGCTCGCGCGCTGGCCGAGCTTGTCCTCTTTTTTACCGACGCGGAGCCCGGGTGTGTCGCGATCGACGATGAACGCGCCGATGCCCTTGTGCTTCATCGCAGGGTCGACCGTCGCGAAGATCACGAAGAAGCGCGCATACGTAGCGTTGGTGATCCACGCCTTTTGCCCGTTGAGGACGTAGTCGTCGCCCACCTTGCGAAAGCGCGTCTTGAGGCCGGCGACGTCGCTGCCGGCGTCGGGCTCGCTCGTGGCGTAGCTCGCGGTGATGGGCTCGCTCGTGAGCATGCCGAGGTACTTCTTCTTTTGCTCCTCGGTGCCCGCGAGCTTGATGGGCGTGAGGGGCAACGTGTTGACGAGGAGGCTCGTTTGGATGCCCGTGCAGCCATACCCGAGCTCCTCGGTGATGAGCGTGTTCTCCAGCTCGCCGAGCCCCGCGCCGCCGTACGCCTCGGGGCAAGTGGGGTTCAAGAGGCCGACCTCCCAAGCCTCCTTGAACACCTCCATGGGGAAGCGCCCCTCGCGGTCACACTCGGCCGCGACGGGGATGATACGCTCTTTGGTGAACCGCCGCGCGGTCTCGACCAGGGCCTTTTGCTCTTCGGTCAACGAGAAATCGATCACGCGCTCACTCCTTCAGCCGCCTGCGCTTCTTCTCGAGCTCCTCCCGCACCGCGCGGGCGCCCAAGATGTAACCTGCGATGAGCCCGACCATCAGCACGAACGGGATGTAAATCACGTGCTGCGTCGACATCTGTCCGAAGTTGGGCATCACTCACCCCCTTTGGCGCGCTTCACCTTGGCGAGCTCCTGCGTCAGCTCGTCGATGCGCGAATCCAGCCTCTTTTGCCTGCGGAACGAGAAGAGGACGAGCCCGAAGAGGATGACCCAGATGACGGCGTACGCCTCGACCAACAGCACCTCTCCCGAGCGCACCTCGGTCTTTTCCACCGGCCGAAACTCGGTGGACCGCGCGTCGGGGGAGGAGGCCGCGGACGCCGACGCGGCCGGAGCTTCGTATTTGGAGGGGCTTTGAGAGCCTTGAGACATGGATGCTTACTCCTCACCGACGCCGAGCTCGAGCGCCTCTTGTTCGACGTCGGCGAGGCGCTGCGCCGACAAATGCAGCTTGGCGCGCGCCCACACCAACGTAATCGCGATCAACGTGAACGAGATGAAGCCGAAGAGCAGCGCCGTGCGCATGTCCGCGTCTTTGATGCCGCCGCCGCCCGACGTGATGACCTTGGGGTGATTGCCACCCCACTTCTGCACCGAATAATGAATGATGGGCAGGTTGGCCGCGCCGAGCACGCCGAGCGCCGCCGCGAACTTGCGCTCCGCCTCGCCGTCGCCCGTGAAATTACGGAGCAACACGTACGCGACATAGAGCATCACGCTCAAGAGCGATGTGGTGAGGCGGGGATCCCACGTCCAATAAACACCCCACGCCTTGGCCCCCCAGAGCGGCCCGGTGATGAGCACGATGAAGCCCATGGCCACCGTCACCTCGGCGCCCGCGCGCGCGACCGCGTCGAAGCTGCGGTTGCCGTTGTAGAGGTAGCCCGCGGACGCGCCGAAGCACACGGTCGCGGCGAGGTACATCGAATACGCGGCGGGCGCGTGGAAGTAGAGGATCTTTTGGATGATGCCCATCGTCGCTTCGATGGGCGCCTTCAAGAAGATGAGCTGGATCGTCCCCAGCGTGACGAGCGCCGTGACCCCGAGCATGAGCGGGAAATAGCTCTTGCCCGCGCGCCCATCGACAGCGCGCGTGTCCTCAGCCGAGATGGTCTTCGCCATGGCGGGGACGCACCCTAGTGCCGCGCGGCCCCGCCTTCAATGCCTGACGCACGCCTTTGGATGCGCTAGGCCGAGCCCCGCCATGCCTCGCCCCTTTGCGCCCGTGAGCCCGCCCGCGATCGCCGAACAAACCGGCTCGACCTTCCCTCGCCTCGTCGAGCTGATGCAGCGGCTCCTCGCGCCCGACGGCTGCCCGTGGGATCGCGAGCAGAGCTTCGCGTCGCTCCGCAGGTACGTGATCGAAGAGGCGTGCGAGGTCGCGGACGCGATCGATCGCAACGATCGCGAGGAGATCCGCGACGAGCTCGGCGACCTGCTGCTCCAAGTGGTGTTCCAAGCCGAGCTCGGGCGGGCCGAGGGGTCGTTCGGGCCCGACGACGTCGTCGCCGCGATCTGCGACAAGCTCGTGCGCCGCCACCCGCACGTGTTCGGCGACGTCGAGGCCGGCACGGCCGAGGTCGTGCTCCGCAACTGGGAGCGCATCAAAGCAAAAGAGCGCGCAAAGAAGGGCGAAGGCGTGCTCTCCGGCGTCGCGCGCGCGTTGCCCGCGTTGATGCGCGCGCAGCGCGTGGGGGAGAAGGTCGCGCGCGTGGGCTTCGATTGGCCGGACGCGCGGGGCTCGCGCGAGAAGATCAACGAAGAGATCGGCGAGCTCGATCGCGCGATCGGATCCGGCGACAAAGACCGCATCGAGGCCGAGCTCGGCGACGCGCTCTTCGCCCTCGTGAACCTGGCGCGGCACGTCGGCGTCGACGCCGAGGGCGCGCTCCGCAGGACCACCGACGAATTCACGCGGCGCTTCGAGCACGTCGAGGCCCGCGTAAAAGAGGTCCATGGCGGGTTCCCCGAGAGCTCTACCAGCGATCACCTTTCGCTCGCCGAGCTGGATGGTTACTGGGAGGAGGCTAAACGGATCGCGACCCGTTGAGCATGACGCGCGACCCTTTGATTCTTCTTCACGATCTCGTTTCTCGCGCGGCGCTCCCCCAGTGATAAGAACGCTTTCTGCCTTCCGCGGAGATCGACCATGGCGGACCCACTTCGAGCGAACCCGCTCCACGACGCCGTCACCTTGATTGCCTCAGTGGACGCGCCGCTGACCCAAGCGCAGAACCCATCCTCGCTGACGCCGTCGTCGGGCACGGGCGAGGGCAGCGGCCCGCGGCCCATCGTGGCGAGCCGCTATCAAATCCTCGGGCTCGTGGGCTCGGGCGGCATGGGCACCGTGTATCGCGTGCGCGACTCCGAGCTCGACGAGATCGTCGCGCTCAAGATCCTCCGCCCCGAGGTCGCGGACAGGCCCGAGATCGTCGAGCGCTTCCGGCGCGAGGCCAAGCTCGCGCGCAGGGTCACGCACAACAACGTCGCGCGCGTGTTCGACATCGGCGAGGAGCACGGCGAGCGCTTCATGACCATGGAGCTCGTGCAGGGCGAGTCGCTCGCGGGCCGCATCACGAGGCGCGGCGCGCTGCCTCTCAACGAGGCGGTCTCCATCGCGACGTCCATCTGCGCGGGGCTCGAAGCCGCGCACGCGGCGGGCGTGGTTCACCGCGATCTCAAGCCTGACAACGTCTTGCTCTCCGACGACGGGCGCGTCGTCGTGACCGACTTCGGCATCGCGCGCGCGTGCACCACCGAGCTCGGCAGCGCGACCTCGACCATGGGCATGATGCTCGGAACGCCGGTGTACATGGCGCCTGAGCAGGTCGAGGGCCGCGCCGACATCGACGGGCGCGCCGACATCTATGCGCTCGGCGGCGTGCTCTTCGAGATGCTCACGGGCGAGCGGCCTTGGCTCGGCGAGTCGCCGCTCGCGATCGCGACCGCGAGGCTCTATCAATCCGCGCCCGATCCTCGGCACAAGCGGTCGAGCGTGCCGGCGTGGGCCGCCGAGATCACGATGCGCTGCCTCTCGCGGAGGCGCGAAGATCGCTTTGGATCCGCGGCCGACGTCTCTGCGGCGCTCGCGCGCGGGGCCTCGTCGACGTCATCCGCGATTGACGTGGGTCGCGACTCCGCGTCCGCGGGTCGCTCGATCGCCGCGCCCACGGTGGTGACGCCGCACGACCTCGCGGCCATGCCCGAGGCGTGCTGCAAATCGCGCGAGAAGGCCATCGCGGTGCTCCCGTTCCGCAACACCGGCAAAGAGGAGGACAGCTACCTCGCCGAAGAGATCACCGACGATCTGATCGACGCGCTCTCGATGACGCCCGGGCTCAAGGTGCAAGCGCGCGGCGCGGTGCAGCGCTGGCGCGACAAGAACGTGGACGCGCGCGAGGTGGGCAAGGCGCTCGGCGTGCAGGTCGTGGTCGAGGGCTCGGTGCGCCGCGCGTCGGGCAAGCTGCGCGTCAACGCGCGGCTCATCAGCGTCGACGACGGCTTTCAGCTCTGGGCCAAGCGCTTCGATCGCGCCGAGCACGACGCGCTCGAGGTCAACGACGAGGCCGCCAAGGCCATCGCCGAGGTGCTCACCGTCGATCAAGGGCCGGCCTCGCGCGCAAAGCCCTCTTCGCCCGAGGCGACGGACCTTTATCTGCGCGCCCGCCACGAATATCGCAAGTTCTGGCCCAATCACTTGGAGAAGGCGATTGAGCTGTTCGAAAAGGCGGTGGCGCTCGCGCCCGACGACGCCGCCATCTTGAGCGGCCTCGCGCTCGCCCGATCGCGCGCGTGCTTCTTCCTCGGCACCGGGCTCGATCTCGCGGTCGACGCTGCCAATCGCGCCATCGCGAAGGCGCCCGAGCAGGGGGATCCCCACCTCGCGCTCGGCGCGGTGCTGCTCCAGCTCGGCGAGCCCGTGCGCGCGGTGCGCGAGCTTCGCCTCGCGGTCAACAAGGCTCCCAACCTCCATGAGGCGCAGGCCGCGCTCGGCCGCATGCTGATCGAGATCGGCGAGGTCGAAGAGGGCATTCGTCGTTTGGAGACGGCGGCGCTCATCGACCCCGAGGTCCCGCTCGCGAACGAGACGCTCGCGCGCGTGTATGCCCTCTTGAACCAATGGGACAAGGTCGAGGCGCCCCTCGAAAAGGGCAAGAACACCGTTGGTCAAGTGGGGTATTGGACCAACCGCACGCGCCTCATCATCTGGAGGCGCGACAAAGAGAACGCCGAGAAGCTCCTCTCCGAGCTGAGCGAGATTGACCGCTTCAGCGTCCTGCCGCGCATGGGGCTCGAGCTCGTGGCGCGGGGGGTGCTCCCTTGGGAGCGCACGGACTTCTCGTTCTCCCGGACGAGCGAGGGCAGCCCGCGGCGCAGGATGTTTATGGGTCAAGTCGAGGCGGAGACCAGGGCTTACGTGGGCGACGTGAAGGGCTCGCTCGACGCGCTCGAGCGCGCGGTGGGCGCGGGGCTCATCGATCTCCTCTGGTTCGAGCGCTGCCCGATCCTCGAAATCGTGCGGTCGGACGCGCACTACGAGGCGCTCCACAAAGTCATGTCCTCGCGGACCGCGCAAATTCGCGCGTCCTACCATGGCATCGGCGCCTGAGCGCCCGGCCTCTGCCGAATAGCCACGCAAAAAAGCCTGCTCGCAAGGGCTCGACTTGAGCGACAATGCGAGGCCATGAGGCGCGCTCTTTCTTCGACGCTCACGATCTTCTCGACGCTGGCCGCGATCTCGTTCGGGTGCAGCGGAGGCGTCGAGACCAACATCTTCACGTCGGCGTCGAGCTCGGGCGCGGGCGGCGGATCCGGCGGCGCAGGCGGGTCGGGCGGCGCTTCGTCGAGCGCGTCGAGCGCGAGCTCGTCGACCTCGTCGACGTCGTCGTCCAGCTCGTCGAGCGGGGCGCCCGACCCGTGGGCGGGGCCGGTCGAGGCGCTCAAAGAGCTTGATTTGGGCGACAAGGGGCTTGGCATCTTGTCGCCCATCACCATCCCGGACAGGACGCTCGGCTTTACGATGGTGGTGCGCGCGCCCGCGCAAAACGAGGTGATTGGCATCTCGCTCCTCCGCAACCCGTCGAGCGTGGCGGTGGTCTCGAACTTCGCGATGGACGGGCACAACACCCAAGTCTTCGGCAACCTCGGGTGGGTCGCGGCGGCCAATCCGCAGGCGGACAGCGCGGCGGCGTTCCCGGTGCAAGCGGGCAAATGGCGCTTCTTGCTCGGCGACGACGACGGCTCGGTCATGCAGGCGCACGTGAGCGTTTGGGTGCGGCGCACCGAAGATGGGCAGTTCCACGGAGGGGTGATGGACGTGAACGTCTTCATCGCGCCCAACGTGGCGAGCCAAGGATATATGAATCAGGTGCTCGCGGCGATGTTCAACGGCAAATACGCCGGCGTCGACCTCGGCACGGTGACCTTTTATCCGCTGCCCCAGTCGGCCACGGTCATCTCGGACTACAACGAATATCGCGCGCTCATCGCGAGCACCGGCGGCGTCGGCACGCACCCGGCGCTCAACCTCTTTGTGGTCCAAGACTTCTCGGACAACGGGTTTGGTCAAGCCATCGGCGTCGCCGCGGGCATCCCCGGCAACGCGCCTGAGAGCGGGACCACGCTGAGCGGCGTCGCGTACACGCCCACCGGCGATCCCAACTACGATGGATCGATCCTTCGTCACGAGGTCGGCCACCTGGGCGGGCTCTTCCACACGACAGAGTTCCAGATCACCGAGACGGACTCGATGAGCGACACGCCCTCGTGCGATTCGAATACGATCCAGAACAACCCCAACGCCTGCCCCGACAACGGCAACATGATGTTTCCCATCGCGTACGGCGCCACGGCGATGAGCACGGGGCAGCTCCACGTGATCCAAGGGAGCGCGCTTTATCGTGGCATCCTCAACGCGGGGGGCACGCCCGCGAGCCCCTTCCCCAAACCGCCCTCCCCAAACAGCCCCGCGCCGTGGGGCATCGCCGAGATGCTCGTTGACGACGGCCCCGATCCGCTCCTCGACGAGGGGATCGCGCTGCCTGAAAGCCCCTCACCCCTGATTGCGGTGCTGGGAGGCGTGTATTGCAAACGGGGCAGCGATCCCGAGGCGCTCGCGATCGAGGTCGCGGGCGACGCCCAAACGCTCCTCGACGTGGCCTATGACCTCTCGCTGCCGTCCTTCGTACGGGCGCGCGCGCTGCGGGCATTTGTGCGGGCGTCAGCCTCGAACGCGCCGTCGCTCGACCAGGCAGAGGCGTTTGCCTTCAACGAGGGTGAGCATCGTTTGGTGCGCGTGGCGGCGCTCGGCGCGCTCGTAAAGAGCGATGGTGTGCGCGCCGCGTGGGCCTCTGCCTCGCTGCGCTACAGCGCCGATCCGGTGCTCGCCGCGGCGGCCGAGCGGATTATGCGGTAAGCGCGCCGCACCGGCGCGGTGAGCGCCTCTTGAGCCAACCCATCACGCGTTGAATTTTCTAGGCATCTCGCTTGATTCGCGCCATCATCGGCGGGCATGAAGGTCCCGTACGGCATCAGCGATTTTGGCCAAATCCGCGAGCGCGGCCTCTTTTACGCGGATAAAACGCCGTTCCTCCCCGTGCTCGAAGACGACTATACGTACGTCGTCTTCCTGCGCCCGCGGCGGTTTGGCAAGTCCACGCTGGTGAGCATGATGGAGCATTATTACGACGTCGGGAAGAAGGCGCAGTTCGACGCGACCTTCAAGGGGCTTTGGATCCACGAGCACCCCACCAAGGAGCAGGGGCGTTATCTGATCCTCAAGCTCGATTTTTCGGGCGTCGCGACCGACCAAGGGCAAGACGTGCTCCGGCGCTCCTTCCTCGGAGCGGTGCATAGCGCCTTCGCCACATTTTTGATGCGTTATCGCGATCACGTCCCCGCGCTCGGCGATGTCCCGAGGCCCGAAAATTTTCAAGACGCCGAGGTATTGCTCAGCTATGTCCTCAGTGTCATCGCCGCGACACCTTACAAAGTCTACCTGCTCATCGACGAATACGATCACTTCGCCAACCGGCTGCTCTCTGCGGGCGAAGAGGGGCTCTATCAAGAGGTCATTCAGAGGACCGGGTTCGTGCGCACGTTTTATGCGGCCATCAAGGCGGGCACCGGCTCGGGCGCGGTGGCGCGGATGTTCGTAACCGGCGTCTCACCGCTCGTGCTCGACGATCTGTCGAGCGGCTTCAACATGGCGACCCACGCATCGATGGATATCGGCCTCGCCTCGCTCGCCGGCTTCACCCGAGCCGAGACCGAGCGCGCGGTGGACGAGCTCTGCGCGGTCAAACCGGCGCTCGCGTCGCTGCCCGAGATGAACAGCCGAGAGGCGCTCCTTCGCGTGCTGGAGGAGTATTACAATGGGTATCGCTTCTCGTCGAAGGCGCAGGAGCGGGTCTTCAACGCGGACATGGTCCTCTATTTTCTGGCGCAGCTCGAGCGCTCGGGAGAGTACCCCGGCAACATGCTCGATCAAAACGTGCGCACCGAATATCGGCACCTCCAGCGCATCGGCACGGTTGTGGGCACCAAAGTGGCAGAGCGCAGGGCGCTCTTCTCGACCGTCTTGAGCGAAGGCTTCATCACGAGCCAAATCATCGAACGGTTCGGCATCACGAGCCTCGCCTCCTCGGACCATTTCGTCTCCTTGCTCTATTTCCTTGGTATGCTGACGCTCAGGGCTACGCCGAAGAGCTGGCAGGGGTTCGAATTGGAGATCCCCAATCGGGTGATCCGGGAGCTTCAATGGGAGCACCTCGCCTTGATGCTCCGCGACGAGGCCGGGGTCGCGCTCGGCATGGATGCTTTACACGCCGCGGCGCGGGCGATGGCCAACGATGGTGAGATCAACCCGTTCTTGGAGCTGTTCCAGCGCGAGGTGCTTCAAGCGCTGAGCAACCGCGATACGCGCGGGCTCGACGAGAAGACCATCAAATTGCTCCTCATGACGTACGCCTCGCTCAGCAAAGCCTTCTACGTGTTGAGCGAAAAGGAGTTTGCCCAAGGCTATACGGATCTGTTCCTCGGCGCCTCCCACGAGAGCCGGGGGGGCAGCTTCTCGTGGCTCTTGGAGCTCAAATACCTCAAGACCGGCGCCAAGCCCGCGCAGGTCGAGGCTGCTTTTACCGAGGCTGCGGCGCAGGTCGAGCGCTATGCTTCGGACCAAACGCTCCTCCCCCTGCTCCTCAAGGGCCGCACGCTCAAGGCGGGGATGATCGTCTTCGTGGGCGTCAAGAAGGTGCTCTATCGCCCGTGGGAGCCAGGCGCGAAGCCCAAGCGCTCCTCTCCTCCCCGCAAGCGAGCAAAGGAGACGTAGATCTAGGCTACGTCGCGGGCGCCTCTTCGGCGTCGAGCACCTTGGCGAGCGCGTGCAGCGCGTCGGTCGTGGTGAAGACGCCGATGACCACGTCGCCTTCCACGACCACGGTCGAGCCGTACTTCTTTTGGGCCATCAGACGGACCACGTCGCGAAGCGGCGTCTCGGGAGCGACGCTGTACGGAGCGGCGAGGAGGAAGTCGCCCACGATGCACATGGCCGAGTCGACCGTGCGCATGTTCTCGACCACGCGCAGCTCGCGCTCGGACACGAGCCCGACCAAATGACCTTCGTGGACCACCGGCAGGTGGCGAATCCCGTGCTCCTCCATCACGCGAAGCGCGAAGGCCATGGTGGCGTCGCGCTCGACGGTGATGGGGCTCTTCGTCATGAACGAGCTGATCGTGTGCGGCATGGCCCTCCGCTACTCTTTGTCGCGCGGGCGGGCAAGGCTC
>CAYTJL010000091.1:30638-32718 GCA_964437785.1 uncultured Polyangiaceae bacterium | reverse complement strand
CTCACCGAGGGCGCCTGTCGTGCCAAAACAAGAGGTCGAGCCCCGCGATCTCCCTCAAAAACACCTGATCGTGCAAGCCCGGTAAAATCACGAGCTCGTTCGGGATACCCTTCTTGCCGAGATCGGCCGCGAGCGCCTTGTTCACCTCGCGAAACGGATCTTGCACGCTCGTCACCACCCGCACGTACGCTGATTGTGTCCCACCGGCGCCGGAGCCTCCGTTGGGCGCCTGCGCCGGCTTGTGCTTCTGGTACGCCGCGCCCAGCTTGTCGACGTAGGTTTGCAATCGAACCGTGTTGATCGCCGACTGCACCCCGCCCACGGCCCCGAACGCGTCGGGCCTGCGAATCATCACCTCATACGCGAGCTGCCCGCCGAGCGAGACGCCGTCGAGCGTGGTGTGCGCGCGGTCCTGATAGACCTGCGCCTCCTTACGAGCCCTCGGCACCACCACCTGAGCGAGCCAATCGGCGTATTTGTCGAGCGCGGCTACAGGATCCTTTTGCTTGCTGATGTTGGGCGTATAAGGACACGCGATGGCGATGCCGCGAAAAGGCGCTTGGGCGAGCGACGTGTTGAGCGCCTGCAAATACGCGTCTGTCAGCAGGTTGGTGCGCGACGTCCGCACCACGGGAGGCCGCTTGAGCCGCGCATACGCCGTCCCGATGCCATAACGCTCCACCCACGCATAAACACCGATGGTCGGATCCCACGTCTCGCCGAGGCCGTGGAGCAGCACGAGCAGAGGCACCCGCTCGTCTTTGGCGAGCTGCTTGGGGACGAAGAGCGTAAAGCGCTGTCCCAGGTCCTTGTCGCCCTCGACCGCCAAATCGAGGACGTTGAGGTCGGGCGGGGTGCGAGGCTGAAGGCCGTCCGCCGCGCCCATCTTGGTCACTTCGACCGGCGCCGGCGCCAACGGGGGAGGCGCGTCGGCCCACGAACGAGACTCCCCCGCCGCGCCGACGCCTACGGCGCCCGCGAGCCCTTGAAGGAAGGCGCGGCGGCGAGAGGAGAGCACGAACGCGTCTTAGCACCAAAGTCGCCCTCATTTCCAGCACAGCCCCGCAAAAAGGCTGCTATCTCTCGGGCATGTCAGCGTTCGTCAGGCCCATCGCGTCCCTCGCGTCCATCGCGTCCATCGCCGCCGCCTCCGTGCTCACCCTCGCCGCGTGCTCCAAGCCCGAGCCGCCGCAAATCACCACCATCGGCGCGAAGGTCACGTCGATCTCCCTCGGCGGGATCGACGTCAACGCCACGCTCGAAGCCTACAACCCGAACAGCTTCGACCTGGAGGTGAAGAGCTTCAAGGCCCATGTGGTGTTGAACGGCGACGTCGACCTCGGCACCGTCACGGCCAAGAAGGTGCTCAAGCTCCCCTCCAAGAAGAAGGTCCGCTTCGAGGTCCCGATCCACGCGGGGTGGCCCAACGCGGCTGCGCTCGGCGCGCTCGCCGCCACCAACAAGGATGTGCCGTACGACGTAAAGGGCGAGGCGGAGGTCACCGAGCCGGTCGACATCACGGTGCCTTTCCACGTCAAAGGCATGGTCACGCACGCGCAGCTCGTCCAAGCCGCCGGGAGCGCCATCCCCAGGCTCCCGTTCTAGCGAATGCAAAGCACCAAAGCGGAGCGCTCGCTCGAGCGGATGTTCGTTTGGAATTTCGTGGTCCATGGGCTCGCCATGGTGAGCATGGCGCTCGTCCTCTTGCCCATGATGCCGGGCGGCGGCGCCACGGACGCCCAGCGAATCCAGCGGATCGCGGCCTATCCATGGCTCTTTCGGCTCGGCTGGCTGCCATGGCACCTGACCGCGCTCGTCGACGTGCTGTTCGCCGTCGCGCTCGTGCGCGCGCGGTGGATCCCCAAAATCCCCGCCGTATTGGCCCTGCTCTTCACGCTCGTCGCCGTAGTCCCAGACCAAGGCGGGCAATTCATCTGGATCACCAAAGGGGTGAGCCTCGCCCGCGAAGCGGTCAAGACAGGTGACATCGGGCCTTATCTCGCGTTCGAAGGCCCGGTGTTCGAAGCGGTGTCGGGCTGGGGAGGCTCGGCCTACACGATCGGCGCGCTCGCATGGACAG
>CAYTJL010000091.1:18251-30538 GCA_964437785.1 uncultured Polyangiaceae bacterium | reverse complement strand
GCGGTGTCGGGCTGGGGAGGCTCGGCCTACACGATCGGCGCGCTCGCATGGACAGTGTGTTTTGCCAAGACGGAGGTGTGGAGTCGCGCCCTCACGTGGCTCAGCGTCGTGACGTGGGCGTGCTTCATCGTCGTGAGCCCGACTCCCATCCTCCCGCCCGCGATCCGCCCTCCCGGCCCGGTCATCGCGGCGGGCAACGCGCTCGGGTTCGTGCTGCTGCTCACCTGGATCGCCGCCGTGGGCGAGGCCGTGTTGCGGAGGACGCGCCCCGACACACAACCCTTCACCGGGGTGTATGCGCCTTGGAGGCACCCCTCCCAAAACATCGTTGGCAAGCTGGTCAATCTCCTCGCCACGAGCCGCTTTGCGCGCGCGGTGTGCCGCATGTTGCCGCTCTTCGCGTTCCGAAGCGACATCACGGACGTCATCTACGTCAATTACCTCGTCCCGGCCGAGCGGGTCCTGCCGCTCGTGCCCCAAGGGCTCTCGCTCCAACGGCTCGGGCCCGAGGGGCGTTATGCGCTCTTCACCTTCCTCACCTACCGCCATGGCCACTTCGGCCCAAGGCTCCTCGGCCCGCTCCGCGCGCTCTTCCCCTCCCCCGTCCACTCCAATTGGCGCATCCACGTCGAAGATCCGCGCTCCGGCAAACAAGGGATCTTCTTTGTCACCAACACCATCGCGAGCACCTTTCAGGCCCTCGGCGCGAGGCTCATGAGCGAAGGGATGCCCATGCACGTGATGGCCAAAGGCGAGATCACGCGCGACGGACAAGGCGCGGTGACGGTGCTCGTCGATCCGGGCGCGGGCTCGGGCCCCGACGCCGACATCCACCTTCGTCCGAGCAAGGCGCCTGACCCGCTGCCCGCGCCGTGGAGCGCGTGCTTCCCGAGCTTCCGCGATTTCCTCGCGTATTGCGTCCCCCAGGACAGGGCCATGGCGTCGCAGCCTTGGCAAGATACGGTGTCTCGACAAGAGATCGACCTCGGCATCCCGTTCGACGCGTGCGAGCCGCTCGAAGGCGAGGTGAGGTCCAAGGCGGCCGAATCCATCGCGGGCGACGCAAAGCCCCTTTGCTTCCGCGTGGCCAAGGTAGGGTTCTTGTTCTCGGGCGAGGACCTGGATCCCATCGCATGATCCAACCGCCGTTCGTCCCTCATTGCACGTCGCTCTCCAACGCATCTCCCGCGCGATGGGCGCTCGTCCTTCATGGCATCTTCGGCGCGGGCAATAACCTGCGCGCCTTCGCCAAAGGGCTCTTGGACAAGGCCCCTTCGTGGGGCTTCGCGCTCGTCGATCTGCGCGAGCACGGCCGCTCGCTCGGCGCTCCGCCGCCGCACACCGTGGCCGCCGCGGCCGAAGACTTGTTCGCGCTCCAAAGCACGCTCCCCGGGCCCGTCGCCGCGGTCATCGGTCACTCGTTCGGAGGCAAGGTGGCGATGGCGTACGCGCTCAAACGCGCGGAGCGAGGCGCTCCGCTCGACGCGCTCATGGTGCTCGACGCATCGCCGAGCAAGGGCACGGGACGCACGTCCGAAGCGCGCCTCGCGCTCGACGCGCTCCGCACGGCGCCCACGCCCATCCCCTCGCGCGCGGCGTTCATCGCGCACCTCGAAGGGCGCGGGCTCTCGCGCGCGACGGCGGAGTGGCTCGCGATGAACGTGCGACAGGAGGGCGACGACCTTCGCCTGCGCCTCGATCTCGCGTCGATGACCGCGCTGCTCGACGACTACGGCGCGGTCGATCTGTGGGCCGCGCTCGAAGAGCCCGGCGTCGCGCGATCACGCGAGGTCGTCGTGGGCGGGAGGTCCTTTGCGATCGACGCTTCGGATCGGTCGCGGCTCGATCACCTCGACGCCCTCGGCCAAATCACCGTCCACACGATCGATCGCGCGGGCCACCACCTGCACGTCGACGCGCCCGCCGACCTCGTCGCGATCGCCTCCGCGATCGTTCGTTGATCGAAGCGGGATCGTGCCCTCGCCTTCGGTCATCGCGCGGCCGTCCCAAAAGTAGAGCCCGCCCGAGAGCTCGCCTTGCTCGCTCTCCAAGAGCAGGAACGGCCTGCGATCGAGCACCGGCACCTCGCACGCGTCGTCTTTGAAGGCAGGGCACCACGCGCCGCTGTTGCCGAGGAAGCGGCCCTCGCTCGTCCACTCCGCGCGAGGCCGGTGCGTGTGGCCGAGGCACAGCGCGCGCGCGCCGTGGATGTCGTAGAGCGCGAGGATCTCGGGCGGCGCGGAGTCGTAGCTGCGGATGTCGGGCTTGGGCGTCACGACCTCGTAGATCACGAAGAGCACGGCGAGCGCGACGAGCGCGACGAGCGCGCCCACGAGCCCTTTGGCGAGGCCCGCGATCGTAACGACGGCGATCACGAGGAGCGCGAGCAGGAAGCGATCGAGCCAAAGCTCGCGCAGCACGGGGAGCATCGTCGCTTCGGCGGGCCGCGCGCGGAGCGCTTGTGTCGCGTCGACGGCGGCGCTCGTCGCGCCCGTCTCCTCCATCGCGCGTGCGCGGTTCTCGGCCGACCAATCTTCGGTGTTGCGGTGGCGGAGGATCTCGAGCGCGGTGCGCGTCGAGCCGAAGAACCAAGGCCTCATGATGCTCCGCTTGGTGAAGGCGTAGCGGCTCAAGAAATGGCCCAAGTACCCGAAGAGGCCCATGTAGAACGTCTCTTCGTAATACGGGTTGAAGTAGCCCATGCGCGATCCCGTGCGCTTGAAGGCGAGCTTGCCCGTCACCGGGTGCATCCACGTGCGCGATCGCGTGACGGGCAACATGGGCCACGGCACGTTGTTGAAGACGTCGTATTGGCTCCCGTGCTCGATGTAGATGCGATCGCCCGTCACGTGGAACCACCTGCGGAACGAGACGCGCGCGGCGATCTCCTCCGCGCCCATCGCCGCGCTCGCCGCGATCGCGTCGCGGATCGCGCGCCGGACGCCTTCGAAGTGGATCTCGAGATCGTGGTTGCCCGACATCACGACGAGCTCCGCGCCCGCGCGAATCGCGCGCGCGGTCGCCGCGATCCACCGCGGGTGATCGGCCAAGATGCGCGCGGCTTGCGCGCCCGTGCCCGCGTCGTCGAGCGGGAACTCGTCGTCCGAGCTCGCGCCGTCTTTCACCCACGGCGCGTCGAAGTCGAGCACGTCGCCGTTCCACACGATGAGCAGCCCGGCGCCGCCGAAGCGCGCGATCACGTGATCGAGGAGCGACGCGTAGTCGCCGTCGGGGTGATGTTCGGCGCGGCGATAGCGCATCCAAAGCGGATCCGAAGGGTCCTCCGGGTGCGCTTGGCTCAGGTGGACGTCAGAGACGATGAGGGTGCGGCGAGGCCGCTCGCGGGCTTCGATCACAGGTCGATCACGTCACGCGCGACGGGCGCTCTCTCGGCGGATCGGGAGGTGCGCTGCCGCGGATCGGCGGGCCCTCGATCACGGTGCCATCTTCCATCAAAACGGTGATGCCGTCGCTCCGCGCGACCACGCCGAGCACGCGCGCGTTCATGCTCGGGAGGAGCGGGATGCGCGTCCACGTGCTCTGCCTGCGGTGGAGCAGCCGCGCCTCCGCGCCCGCGGCCCACGCGTCGCCCTCGTCGTCGATCACGACGCCGAGCAGATCGCGCGTGGTCTGCACGACCTCGAGCGTGGCCGACGGCGGCGCGGAGATCCCGGGGAGCGCGGGCGGCGGCGAGATGCGCAGCGCGTGGCCGCCGCTGCCGACCACGAACGCGCCTCCGTCGAGCGCGGCGGCGACCGCGTAGAGATGGCCCGATCGGCTCCAGGGGATGAGCCGCGCCTCGCCGCCGCTCACCTCGATGAGCGCGCCGCGCGTGCCGCACGCGACGATGGCCCCGCCCGCGAGGCGCGTGACCGCCGTGAGCCGCTCGGTCCCTTCGATGGTGCGGATCTCGGACGGGCCTTGCACGGGCAGATCGATGAGCACGCCGACGGGCTGCGACATGCGCTCGCCCACGAGCAACATGCCTTGATCGTCGATGTGCGCAGCGAGGATGACCACGTCGCGATCGCGGAGCGGCGTGAGCTCGGCGATGCCCCCGCGCGAGAGCGTCATGATGAAGCCGCTCTCGCCGAAGATGAACAGATCGCCTTTGGGCGTGCGACAGAGGCCGCGCGCGAGGCGCGCGTCGAAGCCCGACGGCGAGTGCAGCGCGGCCCACACCCCGCGCGCGAAGCGGTAGAGGCCGTTCGCGCCGATCGCGACGATCGCGTGCCGATCCGCGGCGATGGACGCCGATCGCAGCCGCTCCGCGACGAGCGGCTGCGACGCGGTCCTCCACGCGGGCATCGGCGCCGCGAGGACCGCGGGCGAAGCGGCCTTCCCGTCGAACGTGACGTTCATGGTCGCGTCGGGGACGCTCGCCGCGGGCGCGCGCCGCGTCGCCTCGTCGAGCACGGGCTCGATCTTCTCCCACAGATCGCGGATCGATCGATGCCTCACCTCGGGGTCCGCGGAGAGCGCGCGCGCGAGCTCGCGATCGAGCGCCGCGGTGAGATCGGGCCGCTCGCGCAGCTCCCGCGGGACCGTGGCCGCGACGCGCGTGAGCGACGGCCTCGGCCCCGAGAGCATGCGCGCGACGACGCGGAGCGGGCTGTCGCCCGATTGCGTGGGGAACGCGCCCGTCCCGCAGAGCGCCTCGTAGAGCACCGACGCGAACGAGAACACATCGGCCCTCGGGCTCACGCGCGCGTTGCCCACCTCGTATTGTTCGGGCGGCGCGTACCCGAGGCTCATCCCCGCGACCGACACCGTGAGGTTGGTCGACAGATCGGGCAGCTTCACGAGGCCGAAGTCCGTCACCTTGGCGATCTCACGATCGTTCAGCGTCGTGACCAAGATGTTCGAAGGCTTGAGATCGCGGTGGACGATGCGCTGCTCGTGAACCGCGTGGAGCGCGAGCGCGACCTGCCGCATGAGCCTGCGCACGCGCGCGACCGGCAGCCCGAAGCCTCCGTGCGCGCGGATCACGCTCGCGAACGTCTGCCCGTCGACCAGCTCCATCGCGAGGAAGGGCAATGTGAATGTGCCCACCTGCGTGGTCGACGTGTCGTAGAAGCGGACGATGTGCGGGTTCGGCTCGGGGAGCTCGCCGAGCCTGCGCAGCACCTCGGCCTCGCGCTGGAAGCGTTGGAGTGCTTCGGTGTGCACGGACTCGGGGCGGAGGACTTTGATGACGAGCGGAAGGCCGTCCGGCCTATCCATCCCAGCGCGGTAAACCCAGCCTTGTCCGCCCTCGCCGATGACCTCGACGAGGTGATAGCGGACCTTCGAGGTCCCTTCGATGACCGCGCCGATCAGAGCGTCGCGCAGATCGGAACCGGAGGGTCGCACACGCGCGAAGGTATCAAACTCTGTCCGATTCTGTAATTTCAGACCCTTTCACGGGTCGATCAGCCGATGAGCTGGATGAGCTTCTCGCGGTTGGTGACGCCGACGTGCTGGGCAGTTTTGCTGCCTCCGCGGAACACCATCACCGTGGGGACGCTACGAATGCCGTACTTTCGTGCGATGTCTTTGGACTCGTCGATGTCGAGCTTACCGACCTTGACCTTGCCTTCGAACTCGTCGGCCAGCTTCTCGACGATGGGAGCGAGCATTTTGCAGGGGCCACACCACGTGGCGGTGAAGTCGACCAACACGGGCACATCCGAGGAGAGCACCTCCGAATCGAAGTTGCTGGTCGTGAAGTGGTGAATGTTCTTGCTGTTGGCCATGGTCCGCTCCAAACGATGCCCCGCACCCGGGCGGGGGCTTCGTTACAAAATCGAGAATTGAGACTTCCGCTACGTTAATCGTCGCAACAAGGCACGGCAAGGGGGGGAGCCGCACCAAACCTTCACGAGGCGCTTCCGCTCGACGCGTGATTTCTGGTAGATACGGCCGGACCATGGCGGCCGACGAGATCACCCAGAGGCACCTCCAGAGGCTTCGCATCCGCGGCGCACCGGCCACCATCCCCGGGTCGATCGGCTTCGTCGGCAACTACGACGCCGAGGAGACGTGGCGCCAAACCGGTCGCGCGCTCGTGACCCCGCTCGCCCGGCCCATCAGCGCGCGCGCGCTGTGGGAAGCGAGCGTCATGCTCAAGGCGATGGCCGAGCAGCAGAAGCTCCAGGTCGTGGAGGATCCGCTCTTCGTGCTCAAGGGCGATCCCGATCAAGATCCGCCGCACAAGTGGGAGTACGAAGCCGTGCTGCCGATCCGCGGCGCGGGCAAGGCCGAGGGCGACGTCTCCGTGATGCGCATCCAAGGCGGCATGCACATCTTCACGATGACGCCGCGCGGGCTCGGCGACCTGAAGCACGTCTACAACTACATGTTCGGCAAGTTCCTCCCCTCGAAGAAGCAGCAGCTCATGCGGCCGTACATCTTGCACCGCGTGGTCGAGGGGCTCGACGACGAGCACGCGCACGACGACAAGCTCACCATCGCGGTGTACGTACCCGCGGTCCTGTCCATCAAGCCCGTGGCCTCCGAAGAGGGCGCGGCCTGATCGCGAGAGCGCGTTCGATCCTTCATCAATCTTCGGTTAAGCTCTCCGCCCATGAGTGGTTGGGAGATGCGGATCGTCACGGGCAACCCCCAAGCCGATCGCATGACGGTCGAGCAGCACCGTCAGGCGGCGGCCGCGCAGGGGCTCGCGTTTCATGCGGAGCCGCTCGCCGGGGGAGGGTTCTTGGTTCGCGCCTATCCTGGAGGGGCCGGATCCTACGCTGCGCCGCCGCAGGGATACGCGCCGCAACAACAGGGGTATGCGCCGCAACAACACGCCTACGCGCCCGCGCCCGCGGGAGGAGCGCCGTTTGGCGGTGTGGTGGTGGGCGGCCCCCAAGTCGCCGGCGCCCGCCCGGCAGCGCTCACGCCGGAGCGGGTGAGGTACATCCGCAAGGTGTATGGGCTGCTCTTCGCGAGCGTGCTCATCGCGGTGGTGGCAGGCCTCGCGGTGCTCACGCTCGGTCCTGAAGAGCGGATTCGCGTCGATGGCAAGACCTTTATGCTCCCCGTGCTCGTGGGCATCATGCTCTCGAATCGCATCGTGATGTGGGGCGCGTTCGGGCTGCTCTTCGTCGCGACGCTGGTCGCGGGCGCGGTCTCCAAGGTGCGCGGGCTCAACATCGTCGCGCTCTTCGGCGTCTCGGCGTTGATGGGCATCGAGGCCGCGCCGATGATCTACGTGGCGCAGGTGCTCGCGGGGCTCGGACGCACGATGAGCGTCTCACCCGTGCTCGACTCGTTCCTCCTCGTCCTCGCCGTGTTCGGCGGCGCCACCGGCTATGTGGCCATCACCCGCAAAGACTTCTCGTACCTGAGCGCCACGTTGAGCATGGGCTTTATGGTGGTGTTCGTGGGGTGCCTGCTCGCGGCCGTGTTCCAGAGCGAGATCTTCTCCCTCGCGATCGCCACCGTTGGTGCGCTGGTCGCCGCAGGGCTCTTGTTGGTCCAAACGAGCAGCATCTTCCGCAAGAGCGCCATGGACGACGCCGTGGGCGACGCGCTCGGCCTCTTGGTGCAGCTCCGCAACCTCTTCCTCTTCATCCTGCGCATCCTGATGAGCTCGCGCAGGTAAGCAACCCCTCCTCCATAGCCAGAGTCCTTATCTCCGCTCCGCTGCCCGGCTCCGCGGTGGAGCGGGTCCGCGCGCATCATCAAGGGCAGTTGTTCGCGGCGTCGCAGATCTGTTGTGGCGTCCGCTTGGCGTTGAAGACGCGGATCCCATCCATCGCGCCGGTGAACGGATCGTTGCCGCCCGTGGCGTTCGCGCCGATGAACACCGCGCTGGGCATGGGTTGAAACATGTTGTTCGCGGCGGGCTCCTGAGCGTCTTCGAGGACCCCGTTGATGTACGTCTCGACGCGAAGGTGGTTGGGATTGCCGGGGACCGTGGAGAAGGTGCAGGCGACGTGGGTCCATTGGTTCGCGACGATCGACGTCGTGCTCCACGAGGCGAGGCCGACGTCGCACCGAATCGCGTTGGGCGTGAGCGCCATGTTGCTCTCCTTGTGCGCATACAAAAAGACGCTGAACCCGCCCTCCACGTCGAGGAGACCCGCGCGACCGCCGCTAGGTGGGAGGACCTTGGGGTTAATCCACATCTCGACGGTGGCTGCCGTGATGCCTTGATACTCCGAAAAATCGTTGAAATAAGCGTAGCTCTCGCTGATGGAACCAGCGTTGTTGAACGCGACCCCGCTCCCGGACTGGCCTTGAACGATCATGGGATTGGGCGTCCCCATGAAGCTCGGGTTGTTGGGCGTGGGCGCCTCGTCGATGAACCCGTTCACGTCGAACGTGAAGCAAGCGATGGTGCTCGGGTCGCCGCAGAACGTCGCTCCCGAGCTGGACGAGGAGCTGCTGCTCGAGGTCGAGCTGGTCGACGACGAGCTGGTCGACGAGGTCGAGCTGGTCGAGGACGACGAGCTGCTCGCCGTGCTCGACGAGGACCCGCCGCCGCCCGCGCTGCTGGTCGAGGAGCTGCTCGACGATCCGGCGCCCGTCCCTTCGAGCCCGGAGGTCCCGAATGTGCAGCCCGCAGCCCAAAGAAAGGAGATCCCGATCGACGCCCACACCGCCCTTGCGCTCGTCATGGGGCAAAGATACACGAAGCGATGAAGGCTAGAAACGGAATCAACGGTGATGGATCACGTGCGCGAGGCAAACCGCCGGATCCGATCGGCGAGCTGCTTGGGATCGTCGAGGTGCGCGCAGTGGCCAATCCCCTCGGGCTCGTGGATGATGGCATGTTTGGGGAGATGTCGTTTGAAGTAATCGAGATGATGGGCGGGTAAGAGCCGCTCGGACTGGCCCCACAAAAGCTCGACAGGCATGGTGATGGCGCCGAGGTCCTCCGGGGAGAAGAAGTGATTGGGCTTCACCCTGGAGGTGAAGCTCTTGATGGCCTCGCGCGTGAAGAGCCGTTGGACGTCGGACGCGAAGAGCGGCCCGAACCAAGGCATCTCGTGATAAAGGCGCTTCATCAGGGCGAGGGCGTCGCGCCGCGAGCGCAGATCAAAGACCTTCAAGAACTCGGCGATCTCCTCGCCGGTCATGGTGGCGCCCGCGGGCGACGCGAGGAAGAGCCCGCGCACGTTGTTCGGCCTGTCGAGCGCATAACGGATCGCCACGCCGCCGCCGAGCGAGCTCCCGAACAAGATGACCGGCTCGTCGATGAGCTGATCGAGCACGGCGCGCATCGCGTCTTCGAGGAGCTCGGGGGACAAAGGGTCTTTGAGCGCGTCGCTGAATCCATGGCTCGGCGCGTCCACCGCCGTCACGCGGCGCACGTGCGGCCGGAGCCGGACGAGGAGCGGCGCGAAGGCCGTGGCCGCGGAGCTGATGCCGTGGAGCACCATGACGGGCGGGAGATCCCCGCGCCCGCGCCCGTCATAAACGTGGTGGCGAACGAAGGGGGTTTGGACCAAACGGCTCTCGATCCCAAAGACGCTGAGCCCGCGCCGCGTCGCTCGCTCGAAGAGAGGAAGGAGCGCCATTGTCCAGAGGATCAGGGAGGCGGAGGGGGAGCGCCGTAGAGCGGTTGCGAGCCGCCATCCATGGGCGGGGGAGCGCCGTAGTCAGCGCCGCCGCCGCCGTCGTCGGGGCCTGCGTCGGTGGGCGGGGGAGGAGCGCCGTATTTGGACATGCCGCCGCCGTCGTCGCTCGGCCCGCCGTCGGGCTCGGGCACGCCATAAAGGGCCATGCCGCCGCCGTCATCGTCGGTCCCGCCGTCATGCGCGCCGCCCGCGCCGGAGGTGTTCCCGGGACTCTCGACCTCGCTCCCGCACGCCGTGACGGCGAGCGCCGCGCCGAACACGAACGCTGCTCCGCGGCTCAACCGCCGAGGCGCCGAGGGGATGACCTTGGTGTGGAGGTCTGACGGGAGCGCGGCGCCGCAGAACGGACAATCACTGTCGGCGACGCGGACGTGCCGTTGACAGTCGGGGCAAGGGACGAGCGGTTGGTACATGGCATCTCCTCACATCAAACGATAAGCACAGAGGTCATGGCGATAAGACATCACGGCGTGAGCCACCCCTCCCCCGTCTTCGCGACCTCGCGGGCGCGGGCGAGCTCCTCCTCGGGAAAGGGCTCCTCGACGATCTCGAAGAGGCCATGATCGAACGGCTTGCCCGGCGCGGGCTGGGTGCGCACGATGCGCTCGCGCCTGCCTTGGCGGAGCAATTCGAGCGCGCGGTGGTGGCAAAAGGGGTTGTTCCCGGGCTTGCCGAAGAGCACGTGGGTGGTCCACGAGCAGCCGGCGCGGCAGGTGTCGGCGTAATAGCAGGTGCGGCAGTGGCCGTAGAGGTCGTCGACGGTGCGATCCCGCGTAAAACGAAGGGGCGCCGCGCGCTCCCACACGTCGCGGAGCGTGTTCTCGCGGATGTTGCCGCCGACGTAATCGGCCGTGGGGAGGGACGGACAGCCCTTGATGTCGCCGTTGGCCTCGATGCCGAGCGTGGACCTGCCGGCGCCGCACGAGGCCATGTGACCGCGCGGGAGCGTGCCTTTGAGCAAGGTCTCATAAGGGCCGAAATAACCGAGGTTGTTGCCCGGCCAGATACGGACTCTGTTCGCGTCCGCCTTCTTCTTGAGGCGCGCGATCATGGGCATCACCTCGAGCATTTGATACGGTTCGAGGAGCAGGCTGGGCTCGTCCGCGGCGCGGCCCATGGCCACGGTGATCTGCACTTGCCACGAGTGGATGCGCGCCTCGACGAGCTCGTCGAAGAGCGCCGGGATCTCACGCAGGTTGGGCCGGCAGATTTGGGTGTTGGCCGAGACGGCGATCCCCGCTTGTCGCAGGTTGCGGAGCGCCTCGATGCCCGCCTCGAAGCTGCCCTCGACGCCGCGGAGCGCGTCGTGCGTTTGAGGCAACCCGTCGAGCGAGACCGACGCGCTCTCGAGCCCGGCCTCTTTGGCGGCGCGCGCGCGTTCGATCGTGAGCCCGCGGCCGCCCGTCGTCATGGTGGAGCGCATGCCGTGCGCGCGGATCGCGCGGATGATGTCGACCCAATCGTCGCGCAGGTACGCTTCGCCGCCGATGACCGTGACCTCGTCGACGCCGAGCTCGGCCATTTGCTTCACGAGGTCGAGCGCCTCTTCGGTGGTGAGCTCGTCGGGCCGCTCGCGGCCTGCGCGCGAGCCGCAATGACGGCACGCGAGGTCGCAGCGCAGCGTGATCTCCCAGACGGCATAGACCGGCTGCCATCGCCGATCGATGGGCCTCACCTCATCGGCGAGCGGGAGCCGCTTGGCCGACGGCTCTGCGCGCGGCGCGATGGGCAGCCCCCTCGGGCGCGGTCCGATGTCGGGCGAGGACACGAGGTGATGCTAAACGGGCGAGGCAGCCGCCGCAAGCGGAGATGAGGGCTACAGATCGCTGCAACGCACCTGACGGACGGCGCGCTTGACGGCGGACTTCTGCCCCTTTTGGAGCTGAACGCGGTTGGGATTGTCCTGGAACCACCGATCGATGGAGGTCTTCATCTCCCAGAACGTGCGCTTCGGATCGAGGAGCTGATCGCGCGGGGGCTTGGCGCCGTACGTGCGGCCGTATTCATCGACCTGGATGTAGAAGCAAACGTCTTTGTCGTGCGCGGGCGCGTACAAATACCCGTTCGAGCCCGACTCGATCTCGATGGTGATGGTGTCAATCACCTTGCCGCCGGCGTCTTTGGCCTCGAACTTGTGCTTGCCCGAAGGGATCATCTTGCTCTCGGAGGCGAGCCACGACTCCGTAGGAGCGTTCTTCATCTTGGTGGCGATGGCCTCACCATCCATGTAGATGGAGATGCCCTCTTTGCCGCTCGTGTTGATCATGTGAATCGTGGGGTGCGTGTAGCTGTAGATGAACACCGCGCCCACGACGCCCAGCACCAGCACGACACCGATGATCGAGACGATCATCTTGATCTTGCTGAAGGTGCCCGCGGCCTTGGCCACACCCGCGATCACCGGAGGAGCCCCGGGATACGCCCCCGGCGCGCCGGGCATACCGCCCATCGGAGGGCCGCCGCCCATCGGAGGTCCGCCGGGATAACCACCTTGCGGTCCGCCGCCCATCATACCCGGTTGTTGTCCGGGCATGCCGCCCATCGGAGGACCGCCGCCCATCGGAGGCCCGCCGGGATAACCACCTTGCGGTCCGCCGCCCATCATACCCGGTTGTTGTCCGGGCATGCCGCCCATCGGAGGACCGCCACCCATCGGAGGCCCCCCGGGATAGCCCCCTTGAGGACCGCCGGGATAGGCGCCTTGAGGTTGTTGTCCAG